>CAZBTQ010000045.1:0-18805 GCA_964494405.1 uncultured Iamiaceae bacterium | reverse complement strand
TGGCCGATCGGGCGGACCTGCACGTGCACCACGTCGTCGGCCGACGCGACTGGGGGACCGACCACGCCCCGGCGCCTCTGCTCGGCGCGGATGCTGCGATCACCTACGAGGCCGTCGAGTACGAGGAGCACACCGACGACCTGATGGCTGCTGCCGACCTGTTCGTGGGTCGGGCGGGCGCGTCGACCGTCGCCGAGCTCGCCGTGGTGGGTCTCGGCGCAGTGCTCGTGCCCCTGCCGATCGCGCCCCGCGACGCGCAGCGGGCCAACGCCGAGATGCTGGTCGCGGTCGACGCCGCCGTGGTCGTCGACGATGACGGCATGGACGGCCGGGTTCTGTCCGACCTGGTGGTCGACCTGGTCGACGTTCCTGGCAGGCTCGTGCAGATGGCGAGCGCGGCCAGGGCCACCGGCCGCCCCGACGCGGCCGATGCCGTGGCCGCCCTCTGCGAGGAGCACGCACGTGGCTGACCTCGGTGACGAGCTCGACCTGTCGGTGCCCCGCCGCGTGCACGTGATCTGGGTCGGCGGCAAGGCCATGAGCGCGATCGCCGAGATCCTCGTCGCGATGGGCCACGAGGTCTCGGGCTCGGACCCCAACGACGTGGCGGTGCTCGACCGCCTCCGGCGTCTCGGTGTCGCCGTCGCGGTCGGCGCCGAGACGGTCCTGCCACCAGACGTCGAGCTGGTCGTGCGCTCGTCGGGCGTTGCCGACGACCACCCTGAGGTGCACGAGGCGATGCGGCGTTCGCTCCAGGTGCTCGGCCGGCCCCAGGTGCAGGGCGCCATCGCACGCACGCGCCGAACGATCGCGGTGTCCGGCACCCACGGCAAGACGAGCACGACGGCGATGCTCGTCCACGTCCTCGACGCCGTCGGAGCAGATCCGAGCTACATCGTCGGCGGCGACCTCGGCGGCGCCGCGGGCGGCGTGCGATGGAGCGACGGCGAGTGGTTCGTCGTCGAGGCCGACGAGAGCGACGGCACCTTCCTCGAGCTCGGTGCCGAGCGGGTCGTGCTCACCAACGTCGAGGCCGACCACCTCGACCGCTACGGCACCGTCGAGGCGATCGCCGGCGCGTTCGAGGAGTTCGTGGGCGGTGCGCAGACGGCGATGGTGAGCGCGGACGACCCGGTGGCGGCCGCGATCGGCGCTCGACACGGAGCGCGCACGTTCGGTTTCGCAGCGGGTGCAGACGTGCGGATCAGCGACCTGGAGGTTCGTCGGAGCTCGACGCACTTCACCGTCCACCCCCCAGGGTCGCCACCGGTCGCGGTCGTCGTACCTGAACCCGGACGGCACAACGCGCTCAACGCGACGGCGGCGCTCGCCGCGGCCGTCGACACGGGGGTCGCGTGGGCCGACGCCGCGGCGGCGCTGCGCGACTACCGAGGGGTCGGGCGCCGCTTCGAGACCCGGGGAGAGATCGCCGGGATCACCGTCGTCGACGACTACGCCCACAACCCCGGCAAGGTGCGGGCCGTGGTCGATGCGGCCTCGCACGGAGGGTGGGGGCGGGTGGTCGTGGTCTTCCAGCCGCACCGCTACAGCCGCACCGCGGACCTGTGGAGCGAGTTCGCCACGAGCTTCGACGGTGCCGACCTCGTCGTCGTGACCGAGCTCGATCCAGCGGGAGAACGGCCCCGCCCGGGTGTCAGCGGGCGCATGGTGGTCGACGCGGTCGTCGGCGCGCGGCCTGCGACACCGATCGAGTGGCTGCCCGAGCGCGCCGAGCTCCTCGACCACCTTGTCGCGGTGCTCCAGCCCGGCGACCTGTGCCTGACGCTCGGGGCGGGCAGCATCACCTCGCTCGCCGACGACCTCCTTCCGATGCTCGAGTCACGCCTCCGATGAGCGCCGACGACGTCATCGAGGAGGTGGCTCGCCGCCTCGGCGGCCTGGTGCGCACCTCGGTCCCCCTCGGTCCGCTCACCACCTACCGGGTCGGCGGACCTGCCGCGCTGCTGGTCGAGGCGCACGACGTGTCGGTCCTGCGACAGGTGGGCAGCGCGCTCGCCGGCATCGACGTCGACATCCTGGTGGTGGGCAAGGGATCGAACCTCCTCGTGGCCGACGCCGGCTTCGGTGGCCTCGCGGTCGTGCTGGGCGACGGGCTCGCCGGGATCGACATCGCCGGCGTCCGCGTCGAGGCGGGAGGTGCCGCGTCGCTGCCCGTGGTGGCCCGTCGCAGTGCCGCCGCGGGCCTGGCCGGCTTCGAGTGGGCGGTGGGGGTGCCGGGGTCGATCGGCGGCGCGGTGCGGATGAACGCCGGCGGACACGGCTCCGACATGGCCGCGGTGCTCACCGGGGTCCGCGTCGTCGACCTGCGCAGCGGCGAGGATGTCGCTGTGCCGTCCACCGCCCTCGAGCTCGGCTATCGCCGTTCGAACCTGACGTCGAGCCAGGTGGTGGTGAGCGCCACGCTGGGACTCGAGCCCGGCGACGTCGCCGCGTCCCAGGCGGCCATCAGCGAGATCGTGCGGTGGCGTCGGGCCAACCAACCCGGAGGCCAGAACGCCGGCTCGGTCTTCACCAACCCGCCGGGTGACAGCGCCGGGCGCCTGATCGACGGCGCGGGGTGCAAGGGGCTCCGGGTGGGCAGCGCCGAGGTCTCGACGAAGCACGCGAACTTCATCCAGGCTGACGAAGGTGGCTCGGCTGACGACGTGTTCGCCCTCATGGCCGAGGTGCGTCGGCGGGTCCAGGAGACCTCGGGCGTCGTGCTCGCACCCGAGACGCACCTGGTCGGCTTCGACCCCGGTCTCGTCACCGCGCTCGGTGGACACCAGCGATGACCGGCACCGTCATCGACCGTCCACCGTCGCCGCCGATCGATCGACGCATCCGGGCCCGCCGCATCGAGGTCCGTCGAGGTGAGGGGCGCCGTCGGCTCCGCCGATTGGTGGTGCTGCTCTGTGCGTCTGCCGTCGTCGTCGCGACCTGGGGGATCGTGCGCAGCCCGTTGCTCGACATCGACGAGATCCACGTGGTCGGGGTGACGCACACCGATGTCGCCACCGTGGTCGACGTGCTCGGCGTCTCGGTGGGCGACGCCCTGATCGACGTCGACGTCGACGCTGCCGCGTCGCGAGTCGCCGCGCTGCCGTGGGTCGCGGGCGTCGACGTCACGCGTGCGTGGGGTGGCAGCATCACGGTCGAGGTGGTCGAGCGCACGGCCGACGCGGTGGTGGTCGACCCTCGTGGCGCGCTGTGGTTGGTCGACGCCGACGGCGCCGTGCTCGGTCTGGCCGACCCCGCCGACGTCGGCGGGCTCATGCCGATCGAAGGCATCGCGCCCCCCGCTCCCGGTGGCGCGGTCGACCCGGCGCACGACGCGGCGCTTCGCCTGGCGACCTCCATCCCCGACTCGGTCCGCCCGCTCGTCGCAGCGGTGGAGGCCGATCGCGACGGCGAGGTGTGGGTGCGTCTGGTGGCACGTCCAGGCGAGGTCGACGCGAACGGCCAGCCCCGACCCGACGGCGGGCACGTGCGCATCGGCGATGGTCGCGAGATCGACGAGCAGGTCCGCTCGCTGACGACCGTGCTCGAACAGGTCGACCTCACCGATCTGGTCGTGCTCGACGTTCGGGTGCCCGCCAACCCGGTGGTCATCCGCACCATGCAACCCGGCGGTGCACGATGAGCGCGCGTCTCGGGATCCTTGACCATTTTCCGATGACCCCGATAGCGTCTGAACCCGCAGTGGAGGTCGAGGGTCCCTTGACGTCCACATCACGTTCATCGTTTCGGCCGGTTCCGGCGAGCCAGCCTCGTAGCGTTCCCCGTTCCCCGAGGTGGAGGTAGCCCCGACCATGGCCGGGATCCCGCAGAACTATCTGGCTGTCATCAAGGTCGTCGGCATCGGCGGCGGAGGTGTCAACGCCGTCAACCGCATGATCGACGCAGGCCTGAAGGGTGTCGAGTTCGTGGCGGTGAACACCGACGCGCAGGCGTTGCTCATGAGCGACGCCGATGTGAAGCTCGACATCGGCCGCGAGCTCACGCGCGGCCTCGGCGCGGGGAGCGACCCCGAGATCGGCCGCCAGGCCGCCGACGACCACCGCCAGGAGATCGAGGAGGCGCTCGAGGGCGCCGACATGGTGTTCATCACCGCGGGCAAGGGAGGCGGCACCGGCACCGGGGCCGCGCCGGTCGTCGCCGAGATCGCCAAGGGCGCCGGGGCGCTCACGATCGGCGTCGTCACCCGGCCGTTCGCGTTCGAGGGCCGCCGCCGCTCGGTGCAGGCCGAGTCCGGCATCCAGCGCCTCCGCGAGAAGGTCGACACCCAGATCGTCATCCCGAACGACCGACTCCTCACGATCGCCGACGACAAGACCTCGATGTTGAACGCCTTCAAGATGGCTGACGAGGTCCTCCTGCAGGGCGTGCAGGGCATCACCGACCTGATCACCACGCCTGGCCTCATCAACACCGACTTCGCCGACGTGAAGATGATCATGCACGACGCCGGCTCCGCCCTCATGGGCATCGGCTTCGCCTCGGGCGAGGGACGCGCGCTGGCGGCGGCACGCTCGGCCATCTCGTCGCCGCTGCTCGAGGCGTCGATCGAAGGCGCTCGAGGGATCCTGTTGAACATCTCCGGCGGGTCCGACCTCGGCCTGCTCGAGGTCAACGAAGCTGCCGAGGTCATCCACGGCGTCGCGCACCCCGATGCGAACATCATCTTCGGTGCGGTCATCGACGACGCCATGGGCGACGAGATCCGCGTCACGGTCATCGCCGCCGGGTTCGACCGGTGGGACGACAAGGACAAGCGGGCGGCCGCCGAGGCCGATCGCCGCGCCACCGCGTCGATCTTCGAGCAGAGCGAAGCCGTCCTCGGCGAAGGGACCCCCGACATCTTCGGTGGCGACGAGACCGACGACGACATCGACGGCGACGACGACTTCGACGTGCCGTCGTTCCTGCGCTAGCCGACGCTCCGCACCCATGGACGAGGTCCAGGCGCCGCTGGCCGATGGGCGTCGCGCACACATCGTCTTCACCGATCGCGGTGACGGGGACCTGCGGATCGACGCCTCGCCTGACGAGCGCGACCGGCGGCGTGGCCTCGTGGCGCCCGGCGGGTGGACCGCGCTCCGCCAGGTGCACGGGGCCACCGTCGTCGAGGTCGCCGTACCGGGCCAGCACCATGGGGTCGAGGCCGACGCTGCGATCACCGCGGCGAGCGGTGCGCCGATAGCGGTGCAGACGGCGGACTGCGCGCCGATCGCGATGGTCGCCCACGGTGGCGCCATCGGCGTCGTGCACGCCGGATGGCGTGGCCTCCTGGCCGGCGTGATCGCCGAGGCGGCCGGGCGCCTCGCGCTCGTCGCTGACGGCCCGTACCGCGCGGTGCTCGGACCGTGCATCCACGCCGAGTGCTACGAGTTCTCCGAACCTGATCTCGCTGGGCTGGCCGACCGCTTCGGTCCCTCGGTGCGCGCCAGGACCTCCGACGGCGCTCCCGCGCTCGACGTGCCGGCCGCGGTCGCGGCGGCGACCTCGGAGCTCGGCATCGAGCTCGACCTGACGCGTTGGGGGTGCACCGCGTGCGGGGGTCGTTGGTTCTCGCACCGAGCGCGCGCTGAGCCGGAGCGCCAGGTCATCGTCGCCTGGATCGACGATCCGAGGTGACGTCGGCCGGTGGTCTGGCGGAGCGTCTGGCCGAGGTCCGTGCCCGCATCGTCGGCGCGGGCGGCGATCTCGACCGCATCACGATCTGCGCGGTCACCAAGGGCCACGGTCCAGAGGTCGCCGCCGAGGCGCTGGCGGTCGGCCTGCGCGACCTGGGCGAGAGCTACGCGCAGGAGCTGCTCGCCAAGGTCGGGGCGCTGGAACCCGCCACCGACCCGCCACCCAGGTGGCACTTCGTCGGTCGGCTCCAGCGCAACAAGGTGAAGGCCATCGCCTCCCACGTCGCCCTGTGGCACTCGATCGACCGCCCCGAGCTGGGCGCGACGATCGCACGCCAGGCGCCGGGCGCGGCCGTCCTCGTCCAGGTGGCCACCACCGGCGAGGAGGGCAAAGGCGGTTGTCCAGGCCCCGAGGTGCCTCAGCTCGTCGAGGCGTTGAGCGACGCCGGACTCGACGTCCGCGGGCTGATGACCGTCGGTCCGACCGACCCGGCGCAGGACCCTCGACCGGGGTTCGAGGCGGTGCGGGTGCTCGCCGATGGGCTGGGACTCGACGAGGTGTCGATGGGCATGAGCCGGGACCTCGAGCTCGCCGTCGCCGCAGGTGCCACGATCGTGCGACCTGGGACGGCGCTGTTCGGTGTCCGTCACGTCCGCGGGCGGTCCGGGCAGTAGCATCGACGGCCACTGAGAAGGGAGCCGTATGTCGAGCATGTGGCGAAAGGCCATGGTCCACCTGGGCCTTGGTGACGACGACGAGTACGACGACTACGAGTCGGCATCCGTCCGGCGGAGCCCTGCCCCGATGCCGCCCCAGGACGACGAGCTGGACGTCGTCGTGGGCCAGGCCCGTCCTACGGCGCGACCCACCCAGCCCAAGTCGGTGCAGCCCGTCGCCAACCGCAACGCGACCGTGTCCACCTTGTCACCCCAGGAGGCGGCCGGTGGCACGACGGCTCGGCCCACCGGGCGCGGAGGCGGCACCATGCGGTTCCCGACCCAGGGCGGCCCGCCCGATCAGCCCACGGTGCGGCCCGTCGCCGCCGACGAGGTCGACGCCCGTGGCTCGAACCCGGCGGTGAGCGGCGTGCGCACCATCCCCCGCCCGAGTGCCAAGCCCCACGTCGTCGCGCCCCGCTCGTTCTCCGACGCCCAGGAGGTCGGCGACAACTTCAAGGCGAAGCAGCCGGTGATCATCAACCTCCAGGGCGTCGACCGCGACCTGTCGCGTCGCCTCGTCGACTTCACCAGCGGTCTCTGCTACGGCCTGGGTGGACAGATGGAGAAGATCGCCACCGACGTCTTCCTGCTGACGCCGGTCGACGTCGAGGTCTCACCCGAAGAGCGCCAGCGCCTCCAAGAGCGCGGCCTCTACGAGTCCTGACGCCTCGTCTGGATGGGACTTCTCTGCTGGCTGATCGGCGTGTACATGATCGTCGTGCTCGCTCGGATCGTGCTGTCCTGGTTCCCGATCTCCTACGACTCGCCGATGGTGCCCGTCGCCCGCGGCCTGTCGGCGGTCACCGATCCGGTCCTCGAGCCGATGCGCCGCGCCATCCCCCCGGTGCGACTCGGTGCGATGGCGATGGACCTGTCGCCGCTGATCCTGATCCTCGGCCTCTCGATCCTGCGCAACATCATCTGCTGAACGGCTCGGGTGGCACATCCGGACGTCGACGCGTGGCTACGATCCGTCCATGGAACTGACTCCGGAACTGCTCCGCACCGTCGAGTTCAACGACGCCAAGAAGGGCGGCTACGACCACGACGAGGTCGACGAGTTCCTCGACCGGGCGGCCGCAGATCTGGCTCGGCAGCACGAGCGGCTCAGCGAGGTCGAAGGACGCATCGCCGCCGCCGAACGACGAGCTGACGAGGCCGAGGCCCAGGCCAAGGACCACAGCGACTCCGACGAGACGCTGCGACGCACCCTCGTCCTCGCGCAGCGGACCGCCGACGCCGCCGTCAAGGAGGCCCAGGACGACGCCGCCCGGATCGTGGGCGAGGCACGCCAGAAGGCCGACGGGATGATCGCCTCCGCCGAGGAGCAGATCCGCCGTGATGTCGGGGCCACCCGCGACCGCCTCCAAGCCGAGATCCGCGAGCTCGAGGGCCGGCGCGCCGAGCTGCACGGGCGCATCACCGAGCTGAGCGCGCACCTCGACGCCGAGCGCGAGCGCATCGGGGTCCAGATCGACCACCTGCGCGAGTCCCTGCGAGCCGACTCGATGTCGCTCACCGGTGTTCCCTCCGACAGCGATCCATCGCTGTTCGACGAACCGACGCCATCGCCGGTCGACGAGATCGCCGCGCCCGCACCGGCAGATGCCGGCGAACCGGGCGCGGCCGAGCCGTCGGCCGTGGACGACCCCCCGGCCGCGGAAGGGTCCGTCGCCACCGACCTTGCCACCGACGAGGACCTCTCGGAGCTACCGCCGCCGCCCGAGGACTGGAGTCCCTCGTTGGCGCTGGACGATGCACCAGCGGCCGACCCACCGTCGGCCGACGACGGTGGACCGTCCACCGAGGCGACTCCCGTGGTCGACCTCGGGTCCGATGTGGGTTCGTCGCACCTCGACGAGCTGCGCCGCGCCGTGAGCGACGGTCCGGTGGACGACGACGCCGACGACGACGCCGCGATGGCCGCGTTCTTCGATCAGGACGACGACGACGAGATCGAGCCGAGCCGTCGGTTCGGCCGACGCCGCTGACCCGTCCCCCGAGATCGGGTCAGGTGCGGCGGACCTCGACGGTGACCTGAACGCCGTCGACGTCGCCAGAAGCCGCGAAACCGTCACCAGTCGGCGGGCCGCCGGCGACCGATGTGGCCAGCACCTGGCCCGCGATCCAGTCGCGATGGGTCTCGACGGCGGCGGCCACGTCGCCGGTGGCGTCGATCCGCAGCTCGATGCGATCGGTGACGACCAGGTCGGCGTCCTTGCGGGCCTGTTGGACGATGCGAACGAGGTCGCGTGCCCGGCCCTCGGCGGCCAGCTCAGGTGTCACGTCGACGTCGAGGACCACGACGGCGTCGTTGGTGCGCAGCGCCTGGCTGACCTCGCCGTCGCGCGAGCGGAGCGTGAGGTCGAACTCGTCCGCCTCCAACACGAGACCGGCGGCTTCGACCCGACCGTCGTCGAGCGAGGTCCACTCGCCGCCGCGGGCCGCGGCCATCACCTTCTGGACGTCACCCCCGAGCTTCGGGCCGAGGACCCGTCCGTTGGGCTTCAGGATGAACTCGGCGTGGGCGGCGAGGTCGTCGGTCAGCTCGACCACCTTCACGTTCACCTCGTCGGCGATGAGGTCGACGAACGGGCGCAGGCCCTGGGCGTCGGCCCCGGCCACCACCAGCGAGGCGAGGGGCAGGCGCGTGCGGAGCCCGCGATCCTCGCGGAGGAACAGTGCCGCGGTGCAGACGTCGCGCACCCGATCCATGGCGCGCACCAGATCGGCGTCGGCCGGCAGGTCGGCCGCGTCTGGCCAGTCGGTCAGGTGCACGCTGACGGACGTGTCGCCCGCGCCGACGAGGTTCCGGTAGATCTCCTCGGAGACCAAGGGGAGCAGCGGTGCGGTGACCTGCACGAGTGTGGTGAGCACGGTGTAGAGCGTGTCGTGCGCGTCGGCGGAGCCCGCGCCGCCTTCGCCACCCCAGAACCGCTCGCGCGAGCGACGGATGTACCAGTTGTTGAGCGCATCGATGAACGACAGGACGGCCTGGCAGGCACCGGCGATGTCGAGCGCGTCCATCCGGTCGGTGACCTCGGTGACGAGCGAGTGGGTCTTCGCCAGCACGTAGCGGTCGAGCACGTGGGTCGAATCGGTCCGCACGGCCGCGCGACGCCCGTCGGCGTTCGCGTAGAGCGTGAAGAACGAGTACGCGTTCCAGATCGGCATGAGGACCTGGCGCACGACCTCGGTGATGTCGCTGGCGTCCTCTGACATGCGGAAGTCGCCGCCTCGCAGGATCGGCGACGACATCAGGTACCAGCGAAGGGCATCGGCGCCCTGCTTCGCGAAGACCTCCTCGGGGTCCGGGTAGTTCCGGAGGCGCTTCGACTGCTTGCGGCCGGTGCTGTCGAGCACGATCCCGTGGCAGATCACGTTGCGGAACGAGGGCGTGTCGAACAGCGCCGTCGCCAGGACGTGGAGCGTGTAGAACCACCCGCGGGTCTGGGGGATGTACTCGACGATGAAGTCGCCGGGGTGGTGGTCGTCGAACCACTCGCGGTTCTCGAAGGGGTAGTGGACCTGGGCGAACGGCATCGAGCCGGACTCGAACCAGCAGTCGAGCACCTCTGGGACGCGGCGCATCGTCGACTGCCCGGTGGGGTCGTCGGGGTTGGGGCGCACCAGCTCGTCGATCGCCGGGCGGTGCAGGTCGGTGGGGCGGACGCCGAAGTCACGCTCGATCTCGTCGAGCGATCCGTACACGTCCATGCGCGGGTAGCGGGGGTCGTCGCTGGTCCAGATCGGGATCGGCGAGCCCCAGAACCGGTTGCGGGAGATCGACCAGTCGCGAGCGCCCGCGATCCACTTGCCGAACTGGCCGTCCTGGATGTGGTCGGGGATCCAGTTGATCTCCTGGTTGAGCTCGACCATGCGATCCCGGAAGTCGGTGACGCGCACGTACCAGGAGCTGATGGCCCGGTAGATGATGGGCGTATCGGTGCGCCAGCAGTGCGGGTAGTTGTGCTCGTAGGTCTCGTGCTTGACGACCTTGCCCAGCTCTTTGAGGTGGCGGATCACCTCGGGGTTGGCGTCGAAGACGTTCTGGCCTGCCCACTCGGGAACGTCGTCGGTGAAGCGCCCGGCGTCGTCGACGGGTACGACGAGGCCGATGCCGGCTTCCTCGGCGATGCGCTGGTCGTCCTCGCCGAACCCTGGGGCGATGTGGACCACGCCGGTGCCGTCGGTCGTGTCGATGAAGTCGCCCGCGAGCACCCGGAAGGCGTTCGGCGTATCGGCGAAGTAGGGCAGCAGCGGCTGGTAGGTGCGGCCCACGAGCTCGGACCCCTTGACGGTACCGATCTCGCGGGTGCCGTCGAGCTGGTCGGCGTACTTGCCGACCGTCGCCGCGCCGATCACGAAGTGCTCGCCGTCCTCCTCGAGGATGGCGTAGTCGAGGTCAGGTCCGACGGCGAGGGCGAGGTTGGACGGCAGGGTCCACGGCGTGGTCGTCCACGCGAGGACGTGCATCGGGCCGGGGTCCCCGGGCTGCGGGTCGAGCGTGAACGACACGGTGAGCGCGGGGTCCTGGCGGGGGCGGGTGGCGTCGTCGAGGCGGATCTCGAAGTTCGACAGCGGCGTCTCGGCCCCCCACGAGTACGGCATGACCCGGTAGGCCTCGTAGATCAGTCCCTTGTCCCAGAGCTGCTTGAACGCCCACATGACCGACTCCATGTAGGAGAGGTCCATCGTCTTGTAGTCGTTGGTGAAGTCGACCCACCGGGCCTGGCGGGTGACGTAGTCCTCCCACTCGGCGGTGTAGCGCATGACCGAGGTTCGACAGGTGTCGTTGAAGCGCTCGATGCCGTAGTCCTGGATGGCAGCACGTCCCTGGACCTGGAGCTCCTTCTCGACCTCCATCTCCACCGGCAATCCATGGCAGTCCCAGCCGAACCGGCGCTCGACGCGACGGCCCTTCATGGTCTGGTAGCGGGGCACGACGTCCTTGACGTAGCCGGTGAGGAGGTGGCCGTAGTGGGGCAGGCCGTTGGCGAACGGAGGACCGTCGTAGAACACGTACTCGTTGCTGCCGTCGGGCCCCGCGTCGCGTGCCTCGACCGATCGCTCGAAGGTGCCGTCGGCGGCCCAGTCGGCGAGGATGCGCTGCTCGATCGCGGGAAACGACGGTCGCGGATCGGCGGCGGGGTAGGGCTGGGCGGGCTGGGCGTCTGGCATCGGGGGGCCTCGTGGGTCGGGACGGCCCGGGCAGTCTACCGGTGGGCCCTCCATCGCCAGGACGGGGATTCCCGCCCTGTCGGCCCCGATCCGGGGTGCATCGCGGCGGCAGGCGGGGACGATAGGCTCCCCCGACCATCGACCGGCCCGGGAAGGGGACCGGGGCCGTGGACAGCTGTCCGCGGCCACTCCGACCGCCACGAGAGGAACCCTGATGGCCAGCACGTCACCGGCGAAGAAGGCTCCCGCCACCAAGGCGCCAGCGAAGAAGGCGCCCGCGAAGGCGCCAGCCAAGAAGGCGCCGGCGAAGAAGGCACCAGCGAAGGCAGCGGCCACCAAGGCCCCGGCGAAGAAGGCGCCCGCGAAGGCCCCGGCCAAGAAGGCGCCGGCGACGAAGGCACCAGCAGCGAAGGCCCCGGCCAAGAAGGTGCCCGCGAAGAAGGTGCCGGCCAAGAAGAGCCCCTTCGGTCCGAAGTTCATCGAGGAGCAGCGCGAATCGCTGCTGTCCGAGCGCGCTCGATACACCCGCCAGGCCACCTCGCTGCGTGAGGAGGCCGACTCGCTGATGGTCGACATCGATCCTGGCGACGTCCAGTTCGACGAGGAGTCCGGCGAGGGCACCAACCTGGCGGTCGAGCGTGACCGCGACCTCGCGCTGAGCGCCCAGGCGCTGGCGGCCATCGACGAGATCGACGCGGCACTGGCGCGGATCGACGACGGCACCTACGGCATCTGCGTCGCCTCGGGCCTCGCCATCCCCAAGGAGCGCCTCGAGGCGATCCCGTGGGCGTCGGTCCGCGTCGAGTACAAGGTGGGGGGCTTCGGCCACCGGTGAGCGACGCCGAGCGCACCGTCGCTCGTACGGCTTCTCGCAACGTCGTGGTCGCGCTCTGCGTCGCCGCGCTGGTGGTCGTCCTCGACCAGCTCACCAAGACCTGGGCGGTCAACGCGCTCTCCGACGGTCACACGATCGACCTCGTCGGGAGCCTTCGCTTCAAGCTGGCCTTCAACACGGGTGCGTCGTTCAGCATGGGCTCGGGCCTCGGTCCGTTCATCGCGGTGGTCGTGGTGGTGGTCGTGGTGCTCCTGCTGCGCTACGCACGCCACGTCACCAGTGCGCTCGGCCTGGTGGCGGTTGGCATGGTCGTCGGTGGGGCCATCGGCAACTTGCTCGACCGGTTGTTCCGCTCCGGCGACGGATTCCTCCAGGGCGGCGTGGTCGACTTCTTCGACGCGCAGTGGTGGCCGATCTTCAACGTCGCGGACATCGGCGTGGTGGTCGGGGCCGTCCTGCTGCTGATCACGTCGTGGATCCACGCAGAGGTCCATGAGGACGCGCACGCCGACGGACCCGAGGGCTGAGGCGTGCCGCGCTTCGAGGAGGACCTGCCACCCGCGCTCGGCGGTGAGCGCGTCGACCGCGTCGTGTCGATGATCGTCGGGTGCAGCCGCTCCGAGGCGAGCGAGCTGGTCGCGTCGGGCGCGGTCGAGGTCGACGGCGTCGCCGTCACGTCTCGCTCCACCAAGCTCGCGGCAGGAGCACGGCTGGTCGTGGTCACCGACGAGGCTGCGGCGGGGCCTGCGATCGTGGGCGACCTATCGATCCCGGTGGACATCGTCCACGTGGACGACGACGTGGTGGTGGTCGACAAGCAGCCGGACCTGGTCGTGCACCCCGGTGCCGGCAACGTCACGGGCACACTCGTCCACGCGCTGGTCGCGCGGTTCCCCGAGATCGCCGACGTCGGCGAACCCGAGCGGCCGGGCATCGTCCACCGCATCGACAAGGGCACGAGCGGGCTGCTGGTCGTCGCCCGCACCGAGGCGGCGCGCGCGTCGCTCGTCGAGCAGCTCGCGCAGCACACCGTCGAGCGGGAGTACCGGGCGTTGGTGTGGGGCGTCCCCGTGTCGACCCAGGGGATGGTCGACGCCGCGATCGGGCGGTCGGGTCGCGACCCCACCCGCATGGCCGTGTCGCAGCGGGGCAGGGAGGCCCGCACTCGCTACGAGGTGATCGACACGTTCTCCGATCCCTCACCGATCGCGCTGCTGTCGTGCCGGTTGGAGACCGGGCGCACCCACCAGATCCGCGTGCACATGTCGGCGATCGGGCACCCGGTGGTCGGCGACGGCCGCTACGGCGGCGAACGCGAGAACCTCGCCTGCCCCCGCCCCTTCCTCCACGCCGCACGTCTCGGGTTCGAGCACCCCACCAGCGGCGAGTGGCTTGCCTTCGAGTCGCCCCTCCCACCCGACCTCGTCGAGGTGCTCGCCCGCCTCAGCTGACCGGCCGGCCGTCCTCGAGGTAGACGGTGCTGGTCGCCTCGCAGCAGGCACGAAGACGGCGGGCCATGGCGGGAATGACGCGATGCTCGGCCTCATGGGGCGGGACGAACGCCCACCCGAGCAGCTCGCTCGGGTCGAGCTCGAACGACGAGGTGGTGTCCTCGTCGATCACGCCACCGTCGAACACGAACCGAAGCGCGTCCCCGCGGGTTCCGTCGACGGCGGGTCGCCAGTCAACGCACAGCAGCGGACCCGGTTGGCGGTCGATGCCGAGCTCCTCGCGCAGCTCGCGGTGGGCCGCGGTAGCGGGTGACTCACCCTCCTCGACACCGCCGCCGGGGATCTCCCACGATTCCTTGTACGCAGGTTGGACGAGCAGGATCCGGCCGCTCGCATCGCGGATGAGCCACCCCGCCGCGACGTGTTTGGTCGGCAGCCCCGCGTAGAAGTCGGGCGTGCCGGACGGTGTGTCCTCGAAGCGCACGTGTTCGTCCATCCGGGCAGCCTTCCATGCCCCTGGTGGTCCATAGCTGTCACACCCCCTGGGGAGAATGGTCGCAGGTGGTCGGGTCACTTCCCCGGGCTCGTCACCTCCTTCGCCGGCGTGGGCCGGCCCACCGAGGACGACGACGCAGGAGGCACGGATGTCCGTGCTCGACGCACCCAACGGGGACCCCGCCGAGGACGACCACACCAGCGGTGCTGCCGCGGGTGGCGACGTCGCGTGCGAGTGGTCGGCCGACGTGGCCGACGCCCTGGCGATGCTCGAACGTGCCGCGACGCAGCTCCAGTCGCTCGACCTCGGTGGCATCGACGATCGTTCCGAGCTCGAACTGGTCCGTCGGGTCGAACGTGCCCGGCGGCGCATCGACCACGGGACCGACGCGCTGGCGGGCCACCTCGACACCGGTTGCGCGCACGCGGTCGACGGCCATGCATCGGCTCGCAGTGCGCTCATCCACCTGGGTCGTCTGCCAGCGGCCGAGGCGCGGGGGCGGGTGCTCACCGCTCGGGTGCTGCGTCGGCTGCCCGCGGTCGAGGCGGCCTACCGGCGTGGCGCGATACCCACCGCGCACATCCGCGCCATCGCCAAGACAGCATCCAACCCACGCGTCACGTCCTACCTGGCGACCGCCGACCCGGTGTTCGCCGAGCAGGCATCGGAGGAGTGCTACGCCGACTTCTGCCGGTGGTTGCAGCAGTGGGAGTCACTGGCCGATGCCGACGGTGCCGAACGGAAGGCCGAGACGTCCCACGACCGGCGCCACGCCGAGATGACCGAGAACCCCGACGGTGGCTTCTCGTTGCAGTCGGGGCACGGCGCGCTCGAGGGCGCGTCGATGCGCGAGGTGTTCGACCGCTTCATCGACGCCGAGGTGCTGGCCGACTGGGCCGATGCCCGCCGCCGGCTGGGCGACCTCGCCACCGAGGAGGACCTGGCCCGGACGCCACGGCAGCGACGCGCCGACGCCCTCGCCAAGATCTTCCGCCGCGCCGCCGGCTCCACGCGCGCAGTCGTTCCGCTGGTGAACGTGATCGTGGACCAGGAGACCTTCGAGCGCGAGGTGGCCCGGGCGGCTGGTGCGTGGGTGGACCCCGAGACGCCCGATCGTGTCGATGATCGCCGGTGCCACACCAGCGACGGCACGCCGTTGCAGCCCTCCGAGGCGCTGTCCGCGGCGCTGGTGGGTCATGTTCGCCGCGTGGTCGTCGATGCGCAGTCGAACGTCATCGACCTCGGTCGTCGCCGGCGCCTCTTCACCGGTTCCGCCCGCGACGCCGCGCTGTTGCAGCGCGCGCTCGACGTTCGTGATGGCGTCCGGTGCGGGTGGGGTGGCTGCTGCCGGCGACGTGGGCTCCAGGTCGACCACGTCGACCCAGCCGCCCGAGGCGGGCCGACCGACATCGTCAACTCGCTGCCGCTGTGCGGCTTCCACAACCGGCTCAAGGAGCACGGCTGGCGCCCGGTGCGCGGTCCCGACGGCCGATGGACGGTCCTGCGCCCGGACGGCTCGGAGATGATCCCACCGACCTGAGGGCGCGGTCGTGGGGAGCTCAGGCCTGGGTGGTGGGCCAGTCGCGCTCGCCGCGGGCCATGGTGGCGATGTCGGCGAGGCTCGACGCCTCCAGGTGGCGGCGCATGTGCTCGCCGGCCTCTGCCCACACGGCCAACAGCACGCACTGGCCCTCGTGGTCGCACGCACCGGCCTCGTGGGGAAGGCCGAAGTCGCCGGCCACGATGGGTCCGTCCACCGCGCTCACGACGTCGGCGAGCGAGATGTCCGCGGGGTCGCGGGCGAGCACGTAGCCGCCGCCGACGCCCCGCTTGGATCGCACCAGGCCCGCACCCTTCAGAGCCAGGAGTATCTGCTCCAGGTAGGGCTGTGGGAGCCCCGTGCGCTCGGCGATGTCGCGCACCGAGGTGGGACCCTCGGTGTCGCTGTGGAGCGTGAGCGACAGGAGCGCTCGGCAGGCGTAGTCGCCACGCGTCGAGACCTTCACGAACACCACTGTACGGCCGACGGGATCGTGGGAGGGTTGGCGAGACCGCCGAGAAGGTGATGGAGTGAAGGCAATGGGTCCCACGGAGCCGTCACAGATGGCCGCCAGCACCGCCACCGCACCACGTCCACACCTGCCCGACTACGCGGGGCCGTGCATCTCCAACGTCGTCCCAGCGCTGCTCGAGTGG
Source organism: uncultured Iamiaceae bacterium (assembly GCA_964494405.1). Taxonomy (GTDB): domain Bacteria; phylum Actinomycetota; class Acidimicrobiia; order Acidimicrobiales; family SKKL01; genus Actinomarinicola. The sequence continues at coordinate 2,290 of CAZBTQ010000045.1, read as the reverse complement.
GACGCGCCCCCTCCGTGGCTGCCCGAGCCTGCGGCGAGCGCCGACCAGGTCGTGCTGTTCGTGCTCGACGGGCTCGGGTGGGAGCAGCTCCAGGCGCGCCGCCACCTCGCCCCGACGCTCGCGTCGCTCGCGGGTGGACCGATCAGCAGCGTGGTGCCGTCCACCACGGCCACCGCGCTCACCTCGATCACCACGGGCCTCGCGCCAGGTGAGCACGGTGTCGTCGGCTACCGCATGGCGGTCGACGGAGAGGTCCTCAACGTGTTGCGGTGGTCGACCGCCACCGGCGATGCCCGCGACCGATTCCCGCCGGAACGCCTCCAGGACGTGATGCCCTTCGCCGGCCAGCGTCCGCCGATCGTCACCAAGGCCGAGTTCGCCACGTCGGGGTTCAGTGGCGCCCACCTCCACCAGGTGCGGTTCCGTGGCTACCGCCTGCCGTCGACGCTGCTCGTCGAGCTGCGGTCGCTACTGGCCGACAACGAGCCGTTCATCTACGCCTACTACGACGGCATCGACAAGGTGTCCCACGAGTACGGCTTCGGCGAGCACTACGACGCCGAGCTCGTGGCAGTCGAGCGTCTCGTCTGCGATCTCATCGACCTCCTGCCGAGCCGAGCCGCGATCCTGATCACCGCCGACCACGGCCACGTCGAGACGGGTGGCGACGTGACCACGCCGCACCGCGCGGTGCTGGCCGAGACGTCGATGCAGTCGGGCGAGGGCCGCTTCCGGTGGTTCCATGCCCGGCCGGGACGTCATGCTGCCCTGCTGGAAGCGCTGTCGACCCACCACGGCCACCAGGCCTGGATCCGCACTCGTGACGAGGCCATCAGCGAGGGCTGGTACGGGCCCAAGGTCACCGACATGGCCCGCGCCCGGATGGGAGACGTGATGGTGGCGCCGTGGGGCACCTTGGCCTTCCTCGACCCCGCCGACTCCGGCCCCTACAGCCTGGTGGGCCGGCACGGCTCGGTCACCTCGGCCGAGATGCTCGTCCCCTTGCTGGCGGCGGGTTCATGAGCGCAGAGGAGCCCACCGAGGTCGAGCACGGGGAGCTCGTCGTCCCCGACGACAGCGCCCATGAAGAGGTCGAGACGTTCGAGCGGGAGTCTGTCGAGGAGCCGGCCCGCGTCATGCGCATCGGCTCGATGATGAAGCAGCTCCTCGAAGAGGTGCGCAACGCCGACCTCGACGAGCCGAGCAGGGAACGCCTTGCCGAGATCTACGACCTGTCGGTCCACGAGCTGGGCGCCTCGCTGTCGCCGGACCTTCGCGACGAGCTCGATCGCCTGGCGACGCCGTTCGGGGCCGACGAGATCCCGACCGGCCCCGAGCTGCGGGTGGCGAAGGCCCAGCTCGTGGGCTGGCTGGAAGGGCTCTTCCACGGCATCCAGGCCACGTTGTTCGCACAGCAGATGGCGGCCCGCCAGCAGCTCGAGCAGATGCGCGGCAACGAGCTCGGACCCGGCGTCGGGGGTCCTCCGCCCGGCGAACGACCCGGCACCTACCTCTAGGCCCGTGGGGTACAGTCGGCCGACGGAACCACACCGCTGTAGTTCGCAAGGTCGTCGTTTGCAGGAGAGGGTGCCGCGGTGACCGACTCGTTCACCCACCTCCACGTCCACACCGAGTTCTCGATGCTCGACGGCGCGGCGCGCGTCGGCGACGTGGTGGCAGCCGCCGCCGCCGACGGCCAACCGGCGCTCGGCATGACCGACCACGGCAACATGTACGGCACCCTCGACTTCTACCGGGCGTGCCGCGAGCACGGGATCAACCCGATCATCGGCACCGAGGCCTACATGGCCCACGACGACCGCCACGAGCGGCCGTCGCGCCGGGGGCGGGTCGACGACTCGGGCGGCGAGGTCGACGGTGGCAAGAAGCTCTACTACCACCTCACCCTGCTGGCCGAGGACGGCACCGGCTACAAGAACCTGATCCAGCTGGCGAGCCGGGCGTTCCTCGAGGGGTACTACTACAAGCCCCGCGTCGACTGGGAGCTGCTCGAACAGCACAGCCAGGGCGTGATCGCCACCACCGGCTGCCTGGGCGGCCACGTGTTGCAGTCGTTGATGCGCGGCGACACCGACGGGGCGTTCAAGAAGGCCGGACGGCTCCAGGACATCTTCGGGCGCGACAACCTGTTCGTCGAGCTCCAGGACCACGGCATCCCCGAGCAGCGACGCACGAACCCCCAGCTCGTCGACATCGCCCGGCGCCTCGGTGCACCGCTGCTCGCCACCAACGACAGCCACTACACCCACCAGCACGACGCCGTCGCCCA
>CAZBTQ010000044.1:6043-19027 GCA_964494405.1 uncultured Iamiaceae bacterium | reverse complement strand
CCCTCGCCGAGCTGTCGGCCGAGGTCGAGATGCCCGAGGACAAGGTCACCGAGGCGCTGCGCTTCGCGGCCGAACCGCTCTCGCTGTCCGAGCCGCTGCGCGAAGACGGCGACGCCGAGCTGGGTGACGTCGTCGAGGATCGCTCGGCCGAGTCGCCCTTCGAGGTGGCTGCCACCGCGCTGCTGCCCGAGGAGATCACCCGCCTGCTCGCTCCCCTCGACGAGCGCGAGCGCGAGATCCTCAAGCTCCGCTTCGGTCTCGACCGGGGCGAGCCTCGCACCCTCGAAGAGGTCGGCGAGCACTTCAACCTCACCCGTGAGCGCATCCGCCAGATCGAGGCGCGCGCGATGTCGAAGCTGCGGCATCCGTCGTCCGACACGGGTGCCCGCGACCTCCTCGCCGTCTAGGATGGACCTATGAAGAAGCTGCTGATCCTGGCCGTCCTCATCGCTCTGGCGGTCGTCGCTTCCAAGAAGCTCAAGACCGTCTGAGCGACCCGATCTGCGAACGCCACCTCTCCCGCGCCGGCGGTAGGGGTGGCGTTCTGCGTTTCAGCCACCACCAGGTGCCCACGCCTGCTGCCCCTGCCACGAGCAGGGTGCCGCCCAGTCCCGCGGCGGCAGCTGACGCCGGACGACGGGATCGCATCGAGATCGGGCGGTCGAACACCTCGATGTCCCAGCCCTCCTCCCGCGCCACCTTCAGCAGGTCGCGGTCGGGGTTCACGGCGACGGGGTGGCCGACGGCCCGCAGCATCGGCACGTCGGTCGCAGAGTCCGAGTAGGCGTACGAGGCCTCCAGGTCGATGCCGTGGATCTCGGCCTCGCGCTGCATCGCCTCAGCCTTGAACGGCCCGTAGGCGTAGAGGTCGACCTCGCCGGTGTAGCGACCCTCGTCGTCGAGGCGGCAGGTCGTGGCGATCACCTGGTCGACGCCGAGGTGCCGCCCGAGCGGCGCGACGACCTCCTCCGGCGACGCCGAGATCAGGTAGACGCGGCGGCCGGCTTCCTGGTGCTCGCGGATGAGGTCGAGCGCTTCGGCGTAGACGATCGGGTCGATGACCTCGAGGAGGGTCTCCTCGACCAGGTCCCGGATCGTCGCCTGGTGCCAGCCCTTGGTCACCCGCAGCGCGGACTCGCGCATCTTGGCCATGCGCTCCTCGTCCGCGCCCAGGTAGTGGAAGACGAGGTGGCCGTAGAGAGCCCGCAGCACCAGCCAACGTGAGAGGTAGCCGGCCTGGTGGAGCGGGCGGCTGAACGCGACGAGGGCGGCGCGGGCGATCACCGTCTTGTCGAGATCGAAGAAGGCGGCCTCCACACCCTCACCCTAGGAGCATCCGCAGGATCCCCTTGTCGCGGGGCGGCGGCACCTCTACATTGCGTCACGCAGCACGAACTTCCCCCCGAGTCGCCGCTCACGCCCGCGGAGGGTGGAGATGTTCGTGTGCTGTTGGTCGTCCAAGGGTGGTGTCGGCACCACCGTGGTGGCCGCGTCCCTCGGTGTGGTGCTGTCCGAACGTGCCGGTCCTGGCGCGCTCGTCGTCGACCTGGCGGGCGACATGCCAGCGGTGCTCGGCGTGCCCGAACCGGAAGGGCCGGGGGTCGCGGCATGGGCGGCCGCGGGATCGCAGGTGCCCGCCGACGCGCTGTCGCGCATCGAGGTGCCGGTTCGTGCGGGGCTCGGCTTGCTTCCCCGCGGTGGCGTCGGTGTGGTCGAGGACGAGCGTGCCGCGCTGTTGGGTGGCGTGCTCGCGGCGGACGATCGCGACGTGGTGGTCGACTGCGGCGTGCTCGACGCGGCGTCGCCGCTCGTGCCGCTCGCAGCCGCCGCGTCGGTGTCGCTGCTGGTGATCCGCCCGTGCTACCTCGCGCTGCGGCGGGCGGTGGCGATGCCGCTGCGGCCGACGGGCGTGGTGCTCGTCGACGAGCCGGGACGGGCGCTCGATCGCAGCGACGTCGAGTCCGTGGTCGGGGTTCCTGTCGTGGCGACGATCGGTGTCGACGCCGGTGTGGCTCGGGCGGTCGATGCTGGCCTGCTGCTCGCTCGACTGCCGCGGAACCTGCGACGGTCGCTGCGTGGGGTCGCAGCATGAGCGCCGTGGTGACCTCCGACATCGGCCTGGTCGACCGGGTGCACGCCGAGGTCGTGGCTCGCGGGTCGGCCGACGAAACGCCGGACGAGGCGCGGGTCCGCCAGCTCGTCCGGGCCCATGCGCCGCTGATCGAACCTGCGCTGGAGTCGTCGACGGTCGAGGCGGTCCTCGCCAGGGTGCAGGGGCTCGGGCCCCTCGAACCGCTGCTCGACGACCCTGCTGTCACCGAGGTCATGGTGAACGGCGGCGGCGAGGTGTGGGTCGAGCGTGGCGGGGCGCTGGTCGACACGGGTGTCGTGGTCGACGAGTCGACCGCCTTGCGTCTGATCGAGCGGATCGTCGCGCCGCTCGGCCTGCGGATCGACCGCAGCTCGCCGATGGTCGATGCCCGTCTCGCCGACGGGTCGCGGGTCAACGCGGTGGTGCACCCGTTGGCGGTCGACGGCCCGTGCCTCACGATCAGGCGGTTCGGGTCCAAGGCGCTGCCCCTCGAGGCGTTCGCCGACTCGGAGGTCGCCGCGCTGTTGCGCGATGCCGTCACCGCTCGTCGCAACGTCGTGGTGTCGGGCGGCACCGGCTCGGGGAAGACCACGCTCCTCAACGCACTGGCCGGGCAGATCCCCAACCAGGAGCGGGTGCTCACCATCGAGGATGCCGCCGAGCTGCGCCTGCCCGGACGCCATGTCGTACGGCTCGAAGCCCGGCCCGCCAACGCCGACGGCCTCGGTGCGGTGTCGGTGCGCGACCTGGTCCGCAATGCCTTGCGGATGCGGCCCGACCGCATCGTGGTGGGTGAGGTCCGCGGCGCCGAGGCGCTCGACATGTTGCAGGCGATGAACACCGGCCACGACGGGTCGCTCTCCACCTGCCACGCCAACGGGCCCGACGACGCCCTGCGTCGCCTCGAGACGCTGTGCCTCCTGGCGGGCCTCGAGCTGCCGCTGGCGGCGGTCCGCGACCAGCTCCTGGGTGCGGTCGACCTGGTGGTCCAGGTCGCGCGGCGTCCCGATGGAGGGCGCAGGATCGTGGCGGTGGGCGAGCCGGTCCGTCACGACGGCTCGGTCCGCTGCCGCGCCGTCGTTCGCCAGGGCGCGATCGTCGCCCCGATCAAGCGGCCAGGTCGCGCGTGCTGAGCGTCGTGCCGTTGCTCGTCGCGTCGTCGGCCTGCCTCGCGCTGTGGGCCGGGTGTCGTCCCGCGCGGGTCCGTCTGCCGCACGACCGCGTGCCGGACGCTCAGGCGAACGTGTTGGCCTCCGCCCCGCCATCGTGGTTCGTCGCGATGGCGGGCGATGCAGCGCTCACGCCGGTCGAGCGGTGGTGGCAGGTCGCCCTCGCGGCGCCGGTCGCCGCGGCTGCCGCCGTGTGCGTGATCGCGGGACCGGTGATGGCTGTTGGTGCGGGCTCGCTCGTCGTGGTCGGCGAGCTCGCTGCACTCCGCGCCATGAGGGGGCGCGCCACTGCCCTGCTCGCTCGGTCGGTACCCGAGGTGCTCGACGCGGTGGCGCGGTCGTGTCGTGCCGGCTCGTCGGTCGTGGGAGCGCTCGGAGACCTGGGCGCCGACGACGGGCTCGCCGGGCCCGTCTTCGCGGACGTGGCACGTCAGGTCGGGCATGGCGTCTCGCTACGCGACGCGCTCGACGGGGTGGTCACTGCGCACCCCGAGCCGTCGGTCCGTCTGGCAGCCGCCGCTCTGCTCGTGGGTGCCGACACCGGTGCGGCGCCTGCGCGGGCGGTCGACGGCGTCGCGGCGACGCTGCGCGACCGGGTCGCGCTCGAACGGGAGGCCGCCGGACACGCCACGCAGGCCAACGCGTCGGCCGCGGTGCTGGTCGTCGCTCCGGTGGGGTTCGGTGTGGTCGCGGTCGTCACCGACCCCAGGGTCGGTGGGTTCCTGTTCTCGAGCCCGCTCGGGTGGGCGTGCCTTGTGGCTGGTGTCGGACTCGACGTCGTCGGCGCGTGGTGGATGGCTCGGCTCGTCAGGTCGGCGCGATGAGCATGACCGCGCTGCCTCCGCTGATGGCAGCCCTCGCGGTCGTGGCGCTCGGGTGGTCGTGGCGTCCGGCCGGGACGGCACGGGTGCCGCTGGCGCCACGCGGCCCCGCGTCCCCGTCAGTCTGGTCGTGGCGGCTCGACCGACGGGGTCGGGTGATCGCGGTGGTCGTGTCCTCGCTCATCGTCGGGCTCGTGAGCCCAATGCTCGCCGCCGTCGTCATCGCCGGCATCGGGGTCCGCAGCGTGGCGCGTCGTCGCGCGCGGTCCCGCCTGGCGTCGCGCCGCGTCGTCGACGAGCTACCCGAGGTCGTCGACCTGTTGTCGCTCGCAGTGTCGGCCGGGCTGACGGTGCCGTTGGCGCTGCGCGTCGTCGCAGAACGTGGCATCGGCGACGTCGCCCGCGATCTCGGTCGAGCACTCGACGGCGCCGAGCGTGGTGGCTCGCTGGCCGACGCGCTCGACGCGCTGGTCGTTGTCCTCGGCGACGACATCAGGCCGCTCGTGCGCGTCCTCGCTGGCAGCCTGCGCGACGGCAGCCCGCTGGCGCCTGCCCTCCAGCGTCTCGGCGACGAGGTTCGGCTGGACCGGCGTCGGGCCGCCGAGGAGCGCGCTCGTCAGCTCTCGGTGCGACTGCTCTTCCCCCTCGTGGTCTGCGTCCTCCCCGCGTTCGGGCTGCTCACCGTGGTGCCGCTGCTGGCCGGTTCGCTGGCCGGCATCGAGTGGTGACCCGCTCCTTCGGTCCGCCGACCGCCGTCTTCCCCCCATCGTCCGCCTCCACCGGAGGTCCCACCATGTCCTGCACCCTTCGTTCGTTCCTCGCCGTCGTCGTCGCTCGCATCCGGCGCGACGACCGTGGCCAGAGCACCGCCGAGTACGCGCTCGTGATGCTCGGCGCCGCCACGGTGGCACTGATGCTCATCACCTGGGCGAGCCGCACCGACAAGGTCGGCCAACTGCTCGACGGCGTCATCGACTCCATCCTCGGGCAGTTCACGTGACACGCCGGCGGGGGGAGGGGGGCCAAGCCGCAGTCGAGCTGGCTCTCGTCCTCCCGTTCGTGTGCCTCACGTTGTTGGCGCTCGTGCAGATCGGCCTCGTCGTCCACACCCAGCTCGTCGTCACGCATGCGGCGCGCGAGGGCGTACGAGCCGCCGCGGTCGATCCACATCCGAGCGCGGCACATGTGGCGATCGTCTCGTCGTCGACGCTCGACCCGCTGCGCACCGAGGTGGACGTGTCACCCCGTGGCGACGAGCGCGTCAGGGTCGAGGTCACGTACTCGATGCCGACCGACGTGCCGCTGGTGGGTGCGTTGATCGGCGACGTCGACCTGTCGGCCGCCGCCGTCATGCGCGTCGAACACGACGGCTGACCGCCGGTTGTGGTCCACCGAAGTGCTGTACATGCGTCCAGCCCCGACCCTTGGGGACGATCGCGCCAACGGGCTGGCGATCGCGTACCCAAGCACCGTCCTTGGGGACGATCGCGCCAACGGGCTGGCGATCGCGTACCCAAGCACCGTCCTTGGGGACGATCGCGCCAACGGGCTGGCGATCGCGTACCCAAGCCCGGTGTGGAGGGGCGGCGGGGGGTCCACCGTCATGTGGTCGAACACCTGTTCGTGTAGGCTGCTTCGATGGCCACGGACCTCGTGTGGCAGGGATCGCTGTTCGCCGGTGCCGACGTGGCTGCCGACGACCTCTCCTTCGCGGCCTCCACCCGCACGCCGCTCGCCCGAGGGGCGTGGGTCGACGAGGTCCCGGCGTGGGCCCACGGCGTCGACGATCTGTTCGACGTGATCCTCCATGCCGCGCCGTGGAGCACCGAGGAGCGCCCCATGTACGACCGCATGGTGCTCACCCCGCGGTTGCACAGCGGTGTCTGGGCCGACCCGCCGGCGCGGGTGGCCGAGATGGCCGACGCGCTGTCCGACCACTACGGCCTCGACCTGCGCACCATCTCCGCCAACCTTTACCGCGACGGCTCCGACTCGGTGGCCTGGCACGGCGATCGCGTCGGTCGTGTGCGCGCCGACACCGTCGTCGCCATCCTCACCCTCGGCAGCCCCCGGCGGTTGCTGCTCCGTCCCAACGGCGGCGGCCGGTCACTGGCGTTCGAGCCGGCGGCCGGCGACCTGTTCGTCATGGGCGGCACCTGCCAGCGCACCTGGGAGCACTCCGTGCCCAAGCGCGCCACCGCCGGGCCCCGGATCTGTGTGATGTTCCGGGAGCCCGGCGGGAACTGACGGGCGCTACTCGGTCGGCGTGGCCTCCACCGTGGCCGGCTCGGCGGCGGCGAGGCCCTGGCGGGTGTGGACCAGGAAGGCCACGCCCATCGCCATGGTCACCACGCCCAGCCCGGCCAGCAGTCCGGCGATGCCGAGCGCCAGCTGCAGTGCGCTGTGGGTGGCCGCGCCCACGCCCAGTTCGGCGACGAGCGCATGTGCCGTGCCGCTCCACGCCAGGTCGCGGGCCGCCGCCTGCACCGGGTCGCTGCGGTCGAAGTCGGTCCAGTAGCGGCCGTCCACCTCGAACTCGCACGTGATGCCCTCGGCGGGGATCGTGGCGGGGATCGCGATCGTCTCGTCGTTGCAGATGATCTCGTCGAGCTGGTTGCCCTCGGCGTCGACCAGGTCCTCCTCGGTCAGCACCACCGTCTGCGTGCCGTGCAGCGTGTGGTAGGTGATCGTCGCCATCTGGTACATGAACTCCGAGGCGCTGTTCACCAGCGGATCGTTCGGGTCGAGGTCGGACCCGACGACCGGGAAGTCCCAGTCGTCCTCGAGGAGCGACCTGATCGCGTCGGCACCCTCGGTGGTGCCCCGGTCGACGAGGTTCCCGTCGTCGTCGTAGGTGAGTGCGACGTTTTGCGCTTCGGCGAAGGCTTGCAGCGAGTCGTAGCCGCCCTGCGCCCTGCTGTACGCGACGCCGGCGCCGACGAAGTAGCCGATGCTGACGACGACGAGGAAGATCCCGAGGAGGCCGAGCGGCCTCTTGGCGATGGCCATCATGGGGGTCACCTTTCGCAGTGGGGGAGACGGGCGGCCGGTCGGTCCGCCCTGCAACCTGCTGTGGTCACCATCCCCCGAGCGAGGACACACCCCTAGAGGCATTGGTCCCTGCCTGGCTGTGCCGTCCGGCTCACGTCGCGCTCGACGCTCAGCGGATGCCGAGGACCTCGCGGAGCAGGGCGATCGCGCCTGCCTTGTCGAGGGGTTCGTTGCCGTTGCCGCACTTCGGCGACTGCACGCACGATGGGCAGCCGTCGGTGCACTCGCACGCCTCGAGCAGTTCGAGTGTGGCAGGCAGGTGCCGGTCGGCGGCGGCGAAGCCGAGCTCGGCGATGCCGGTGCCGCCCGGGTAGCCGTCGTGGATCACCACGGTGGGCAAGCCGGTGTCGGCCTGGAGCGCGGTGGACACCCCGCCGACGTCCCAGCGGTCGCAGATCGTGAACAGCGGCAGCAGCGAGATGGCGGTGTGCTCGGCCGCGTGCAGGGTGCCCGGCACAGCTCCTGGCGCCACGCCTGCGCGCGCGAGGACCGCGTGTTCGAACGTGTACCAGAACCCCCTGGTGTCGAGCTCGGTGGGGGGAAGGTCGAGCTCGACGGTCTCGAGGACCTCGCGGGTCCGCACGTCCTTGCGTTGGTAGCCGACGACCTGCGTGCGGATCCGGACGCGACCGACCGCGAGGTTCGCCGCTCCGACGGTGCGGGTGTGGTCCGTGCGGAGGATCTCGACCGACGTGTCGGACCGCGCCTGGGTGTAGGTGTCGCCCGGGTCGGCCACGACGATCGCCGCGAGGTCGTCGAGGTCGAGGTCGACCACGCGGAACGTCCGGCCCTGGTGGAGGTAGATCGCGCCGGGGTGCACGAGGGTGTGCGAGCGGGCCTGGTCGACGGTGCCGATGATGCGCCCGTCGGGATCGGCGATGCGCACCTCGCGGTCCGACCCCGACCGCAACCCCACGGCGCGAGACGGCCAGCCCCGCCCCGCCCACACCGCGCGTGGTTCGCCGTCGCGGCCTGGCCGGATGCGCAGCCGGTCGTCGAGCACGAGGTCGCGGACGCCGTCGTCGAGCAGCGTGCCCCAGTAGCGGGCGTCGTCGCGCGACAGGGGCCGCTCGTAGGCGGCACACGTCAGGTGGGGTGCGAGGATCTCGGGATTGGCGGTGTTGATCACCGCGGGTTCGGGTGGGCGGATGAAGAGCTGGTGGGGGTGGGCCATGAACCAGCGGTCGAGCTGGTCGTCACCTGCGACGAGCACCGCGGCCGACTCCTGCTGGTCGCGACCGGCTCTGCCGATCTGCTGCCACAGGGATGCGATCGTGCCCGGGTAGCCGTCGAGGACGCAGGCATCGAGCCCGCCGATGTCGACGCCGAGCTCGAGGGCACTCGTGGCGACGATGCCGCGCAGCTGCCCGCTGAACAGCTGCGCCTCGATCTCGCGCCGCTCCTCCGCCAGGTACCCGCCGCGGTAGGGGCGGACCGTGTCGGCGACGTCGGCGTCGAGGCGGCCCTTCACGTCGGCGGCGAGGAGCTCGGTGCCGGTGCGGCTGCGGGAGAAGGCGAGGGTGCGGTGGCCCATCCGCACCAACTCGGCCATGAGCGACGCCGACTCGCTGTGGCCCGACGAGCGCACGCCGGTGGCGACGTCGAGCACGGGAGGGTCGAGGAGCGCGACCGTGCGGGCGCCGCGCGGCGAGCCGTCGTCGGTGATGGCGGTGACCGGCAGGCCGCACAGCGCCTCGGCCAGGGTGGCGGGGTCGCCGATGGTGGCCGAGCAGAAGACGAACGTTGGCGACGAGCCGTACACCTCGCACAGGCGCCGTAGCCGCCGCAGCAGGTGCGCGGTGTGGGTGCCGAACACGCCACGCAGCACGTGGAGCTCGTCGACGACGACGTACTGCAACCGCCGCAGGAACGTGGCCCACCGGGCGTGGTGGGGCAGGATCCCGGCGTGGAGCATGTCGGGGTTGGTGAGCACGACGTGGGCGTTGGCGCGCGCCCAGGTGCGGGCCTCGGGTGACGTGTCGCCGTCGTAGGTGACGGCGTGCAGGCCGGGCGGTGCGATGTCGCCGAGCGCCCGCAGCTGGTCCTGGGCCAACGCCTTGGTGGGGAACATCGCGAGCGCGGTGGCGGGAGCGATCCCCGACGTGACCGCTTCGACGATGGGCAGCTGGTAGCAGAGCGACTTGCCGGACGCGGTGCCGGTGGCGACCACGACGGACCGGCCGGCGCGGACGAGGTCGATGGCCTCTGCCTGGTGGCACCACAGGCCCTCGGCCGGCACGACGTCGGCGGCGGGGCCTGCCAGCGGGCGTGCGAGGCCGCCGTGACGTGCCGGGCGCGCGGGGATGCGCTCGACGTGGACGACCCGCCCGTCGGCCGCGAGGTCGCTGAGGAGGGTGTCGAGGGTGCCCGCGGTGGTCAGGGTCATGGCAGCTCCGCTCGGGAACCGAGCCAGTGTAGGAGGGAGCGGTGACAGATGACAGGGGTGTGATTACAGGCATGTCATCGACGCTGCCGGATCCGTGGGCCAAGATCTCCCGGTGATCACCATCAACACGCACGACCGCGACGGGTGGACCGTCATCGCTGTCGCGGGCGAGGTCGATGTCGTGTCGGCTCCCGAGGTGCGCGGCGAGATCGTCCGCGTCATCACCGGGGGGTCCACCGAGGTGGTGCTCGACCTGTCCGGGGTCGTGTTCATCGACTCGTTCGGCCTCGGGGTCCTGGTCGGGGCCGTGAAGCGGATCCAGGCCCACGACGGTCACCTGCGTGTCGTGGTGGGTGAGGCGAGGGTGGCAGCGGTGCTCGAGCTCACGGGACTCGACCGGGTCCTCGACCTGCGCGACAGCGTCGACGAGGCCGTCGCCCCCCCGGAGACCGGGGGATAGAGCGGTGGGCGAGATCGTCGAACTGGAGATCCCCGCCCGGCCCGAGCTCCTCTCGCTCGCCCGTCTCGTGATCACCGGTGCCGCCACGATCGAGCCCACCTTCTCCGATCAACGCATCGAGGACCTGCGCATCGCGGTGTCCGAGGCGTGCACCAACGCGATCGAGGCGCACCTGTCGAGCGGCGCCGCCGATCGCATCACCATCCGCTGCGACCTGGCCGAGGACCGCATCGAGGTCGAGGTCACCGACCGCGGCAGCGGCTTCGACCTCGACGAGGTCGAGGGGCCGCCAGACGCCGATCACCCCGACCGTCTCGACTACGAGAGCGGCCTCGGCATCCCCTTGATGCGTGTGCTCGTCGACGAGACCGAGTTCCGCGCGTCGCCCACCGGAACAGCCGTCAGATTGGTCGTCTCCCGGCCTCGGCAGCCCGACGCGGAATGACCTGTTGTTGACAGGAGCGGGTCGGTGACCGTTACCTGTCGTCTGTGAGCAAGCCCCTCGTCATCGTCGAGTCCCCAGCCAAAGCGCGCACGATCGCGGGGTACCTCGGCGACGACTACGTCGTGGAGTCGTCGGTGGGACACATCCGCGACCTGCCCCGCAACGCCGCCGAAGTGCCCGCCACCCACAAGGGGGAGCCGTGGGCGCGCCTCGGCATCGACGTCGACAACGACTTCAAGCCGCTCTACATCGTGTCGAGCCAGAAGCGCGACGTCGTCAAGCGGCTGAAGGACCACCTGAAGGACGCCACCGAGCTCTACCTCGCAACGGATGAGGACCGCGAAGGAGAGGCCATCGCCTGGCACCTCCTCGAGACGCTCAACCCCACGGTGCCGGTGCGCCGCATGGTGTTCCACGAGATCACCCCCGAGGCGATCCGGCGGGCCATCGACGAGCCGCGCGAGCTCGACCGCCGCCTCGTCGACGCCCAGGAGGCCCGGCGCCTGCTGGACCGGCTGTACGGCTACGAGGTGTCGCCGGTCCTGTGGAAGAAGGTCATGCCGCAGTTGTCGGCTGGCCGCGTGCAGAGCGTCGCCACCCGCATCGTCGTCGAGCGCGAACGGGAGCGGATGGCGTTCACCTCGGCGAGCTACTGGGACCTGAAGGGCACGTTCGCGGCGACCGCGGCGGCCGCAGACGCCCCCGAGTTCGCCGCGACGCTCGTCGCGGTCGACGGGCTCCGCGTCGCCACCGGCAAGGACTTCGACCCGAGCGGCCAGCTGTCGGCCTCGTCGACAGGCCAGGTCGCGCTGCTCGACGAGGGGTCCGCGACGTCGCTCGCCAGCGGGCTGGCCGACGCCGACTTCTCGGTGCGCTCGGTCGAGGCCCGCCCCTACCGTCGTCGTCCCGCGGCGCCGTTCATGACCTCGACCTTCCAGCAGGAAGCCGGCCGCAAGCTGCGGCTGTCGTCGGCCCAGGCGATGCGCGCCGCGCAGACGCTCTACGAGCAGGGCTACATCACCTACATGCGAACCGACAGCACGACGCTGTCGGAGACCGCGCTCGCCGCCGCCCGCGCCACCATCGCCGAGCGATTCGGCACCGAGTTCATGCCGGACGCCCCTCGCACGTACACCAAGAAGGTCAAGAACGCGCAGGAGGCCCACGAGGCCATCCGCCCAGCAGGCGACAGCTTCCGCCCGCCCGCCGAAGTCGCTTCCGAGGTCGGGTCGATGGAGGCCCGGGTCTACGAGATGATCTGGAACCGCACCGTCGCGTCGCAGATGACCGACGCGATCGGCGAGACCGTCACCGTGCGCTTGGGTGCCGCGTCGACCGACGGGCGCGACGCCGAGTTCTCGGCCTCGGGCACCGTCATCACCCACCAGGGCTTCCGGCGGGTCTACGTCGAGGACACCGACGAGGCGACCGACGACGCGCAGGAGCGCCAGCTTCCCGCACTCGCCGAGGGCGACGGCCTGGTGGCACGCGAGCTCACCGCCGACGGCCACGAGACCCAGCCGCCGTCGCGCTTCACCGAGGCGTCGCTCGTGAAGCGGCTCGAGGAGCTCGGCGTCGGGCGCCCGTCCACCTACGCGTCGATCATCGGCACGATCGTCGACCGTGGCTACGTGTTCAAGCGCGGCACCGCGCTCGTCCCATCGTTCACCGCGCTCTCGGTGGTGACGCTGCTGGAGCGCCACTTCCCCGACCTCGTCGACTACGCCTTCACCGCACGCATGGAGGAGGAGCTCGACGACATCGCGGGCGGGTCGATGGACGCGTCGCCGTGGCTGAGCCGCTTCTACTTCGGCGCCGGCGAGGACGTCCCCGGCCTGAAGTCGATGGTGTCGGACCGGCTCGGCGACATCGACGCCCGCGACATCAACAGCATCCCGATCGGCGTCGACGCCGATGGTGTGGGCGTGGTCGCCAGGGTCGGCCGCTACGGGCCGTACCTCCAGCGCGGTGAGGACACGGCGGGCATCCCCGAGGACATGGCGCCCGACGAGGTCACGATCGAAGCGGCGATCGCCATGCTGGCGGCGGGTTCGGGTGACCGCGAGCTCGGTACCGATCCCGAGACCGGGCTCACCGTGTTCGCCAAGGCAGGCCGGTTCGGCCCGTACGTGCAGCTCGGTGAGATCGACGACGCGGCGAAGGAGAAGCCCAAGACTGCGTCGCTGTTCAGCGACATGCAGCTCGACTCGGTCACCCTCGACGAGGCGATGAAGCTGCTGAGCCTGCCCCGTGTCGTCGGCGCCGATCCGGTGGACGGCGTCGAGATCACCGTGCAGAACGGCCGCTACGGCCCGTACCTGAAGAAGGGCACCGACAGCCGCAGCCTCGAGACCGAGGACCAGCTGTTCACGATCACCCTCGACGAGTGCCTCGTGATCCTCGCCGAGCCCAAGCGACGTCGAGGCCAGCAGGTGACACCTCCGCTGCGCGAGCTCGGCGTCGACCCCGTGTCGGAGAAGCCGATGGTCGTGAAGGACGGCCGCTTCGGGCCGTACGTGACCGACGGCGACACCAACGCGTCGCTCCGCAAGGGCGACAC
>CAZBTQ010000044.1:0-5943 GCA_964494405.1 uncultured Iamiaceae bacterium | reverse complement strand
CCGGCCAAGAAGAAGGCCGCAGCGAAGAAGACGGCACCGGCGGCCGACGCGACGGCGGACGACCCAGCTGACGACTGAGAGGCTGTCGACGTGAGCAGTCGAGGCAGGTTCATCGCCCTCGAGGGTGGCGAGGCGAGCGGCAAGTCCACCCAGTCCCGGCGGCTGGCCGAGCGCCTCGGCGCACTGCTCACCCGAGAACCCGGCGGGACCTCGGTCGGCGAGGAGGTTCGCGAGCTGGTGCTCGACCCGACCCGTGCGGTGTCGGACCGGGCCGAGGCATTGCTGTTCGCCGCTGCACGCGCCCAGCACGTCGTCGAGGTGATCGAGCCGGCGCTGGCTGCTGGCCGACATGTCGTGTGCGACCGGTTCGCCGGTTCGTCGCTGGCGTACCAATCGTTCGGCCGGGGGCTCCCGTTCGACGAGGTGCGCTCGCTGTCGGAGTTCGCGGTGGGCGGCACCTGGCCCGACCTCAACGTGCTGCTCGTCGTGCCGGCCGAGACGTCGGCCAGTCGCCTCGGCGCGCGCGACCGGCTCGAACAGGCCGGCGACGGCTTCCACGACCGGGTGGCCGAGGGGTTCGCCGCCCTGGCGGCGGCCGATCCCGATAGGTGGGTCGAGGTCGATGGCCTGGGGACGATCGACGAGGTCGAGGCGGCGGTGTGGGCGGCCGTGAGCCGGCGCCTCGATGTGAGCTGACCCGCGCTGGCCAGCGCCGACCCGCGCCATGATGGCGGGGTGATCGACACATGGGCCGATGTGGTCGGCCAGGACCGGGCAGTCGCGCAGCTCCAGGCGGCGGTGGCCGCGCCCGTGCACGCGTACCTGTTCATCGGACCGCCCGGCAGCGGTCGACGGGCGGCGGCGCGGGCCTTCGCCGCCGAGCTGTTCGCCCACGGCGTCGACGACGGCGCTGGCGATGGCCGGGCCGACGACGCGGCGGCCGATCGGCACCGTCGCCTGGCCCTCGCCGAGCAGCACCCCGATCTCACGATCGTGGAGCGCAAGGGCGCGTCGATCCCTGTCGGCGATCGCGACCGGCCCGAGGAGGGCTCGGCGCGCTGGGTCGTGCAGCGGGCTCCCCTCAGCCCGGTTGACGCCCGCCTGAGCGTGTTCGTGCTGCTCGACTTCCACCTGGTGCGCGACGCCGCACCGGTGCTGTTGAAGACCATCGAGGAGCCCGCCCCGCACGTGGTGTTCGTCGTGGTCGCCGACGAGGTCACGCCGGAGCTGGTCACGATCGCGTCCCGCTGCGTGCAGGTGCACTTCCAGTCGATCCCCGCCGCGCTGATCGCCGAGCGCCTCGTGGCGGAGGGGGTGAGCCCGGAGCAGGCCGAGGAGGCCGCGTCCGCATCGCTCGGCAGCCTCGACCGCGCGCGCCTGCTGGTGGGCGACGAGCGCCTGGTCGTCCGGCGGGACGCGTGGAGCGCCGTGCCCGACCGGCTCGACGGCACCGGGGCCACCGCGGCCGAGGTCGCGGCCGAGCTCGCCGCTGCGATCGACGACGCCCAGGCTCCGCTCGACGAGCGGCACAAGGTCGAAGCGGCGGAGCTGGCGGAGCGGATCCAGGCGACCGGCGAGCGGGGGTCGGGACGCAAGGACCTCGAGGCACGTCAACGTCGCGAGGCCCGCCGCCTGCGCACCGACGAGCTGCGGTTCGGGTTCGCGGTGGTGTCCGAGCGCTATCGAAGCCAGCTCGGTGACGCGGCCGACCCGACCCAGGCGCTCGTCGCCCTGTCGGCGTTGCGCGACGCATCCGAGGAGTTGGTCCGCAACCCCAACGAGGCGTTGATGCTCCAGGCGCTCATGTTGCGCCTGTCGCCGTCGCGGTAGCGGCCCTCACTCGACCTCGAACGTCCCGTCCAGTTCGATCTGGGTGAAGGGTGTCGGGCGCACCACGACGTGGATCTCCCAGGTGCCGGGAGCGCCGATGTCATCGGTCGCGCCTGAGTAGTGCCCCCCGCCGAGGTCGCTCAGCGTCTGGTCGATCGGGGCGACGCCCAAGTCGGTCGACCACAGGCGGACGGTCACCTGCTCGACCGGCAGGCCCAGACCTGCGGGGTCGGTGACGTAGAGGTGCAGGTCGTTGGTCCCCACCTCGGCGGGGTCGATGATCATGGTGACGACGACCTCATCCTCTGCCACCGAGAGCTGGACGGGCCCGGGAGCGACGTACTCCTCTGGAGGGCCGTTGTGGGTGAGGGCGACCGATGTCGCCGCGATCAGGGTGAGGAGCCCGACCTCGACGAGGAGGGGTGCTCTGATCTGTCGCAGCGTCCTGGATGCCCACCCGCGCAGGACCGTGAAGCGGGTCCACCCGCCGGCGAGCACCGCGACGATCACCAGCCAGACCTTCAGGAAGAACAGGCTTCCCCAACGGGGGGCCATGGAGCCGAGCCCTCCCGACAGCAGCCACGCCGCGGCGACGCCGAGCAGGACGACGGTCGCAGCCAGCCAGACGGCCGCCCGCGAGAACCGCGTCAGCGTCGACCTGGCGGGCTCGCCCCCCTGCCAGGCCCCCAACACCACAGCGGGCAGCGCCCCCAACCACGCCCCGGCCACGACCAGGTGGGCCATCACCAGGATGACGGTGGTCGAGCCGTCAGCGCGTGCATGACCCGACAGCACCGCTGCGCACAACCCGACGACGAGCACGGCCGCGGCTGGGAGTCGCAGGGTCGTCCATCGGGGCCGCCACGAGAGCCACAGCGCGACGCCACCGCCGGCGAGCGCGGCCGCTCGAACCAGGAAGTACGGCGATGCTGGTCCGTCGAACCAGCTGCCGTTAGGTGCGGTGGCAGGGCCGTTCAGGCCGGCGGCGAGCAGCGAGGTGACGACGCCGACGACGGTCAGGCCGGACACGAGGCGGCGCTGAGACTCGACCGCGACGGTCACCAGCACGACGAACGCGGAGCCCACGAGGGCGAGCGCGGCCAGGCTCGACGCCCACTGCACCACCGCCCACTCGATGCGTGCGGCGCTGGCCACCTCCGGGCCCCGCGCCAGGTCGACCAGGTGATCGGGAGCCGCGTCTGTGCCCGTGCCCACCCGATAGGTCCAGCCACCGGTCAACGGGTGGCCGTCGACCGAGACGATCTGCCACGACACCGCGAACCACCCGTCGCCCTGGTCTGGGACGTGCACACGGAGCGTCGCTCCATCGACCTCGACGGGACCGCTGACGATGGCGCCCGTCGCGTCGACCACCCGCAGCGAGTCCTCGTCGGACACGACGGGCTCGTCGAACGTGACGCGGACCTCGTCGGGCGCCGCGTCGAGGACGGCACCCGGCGACGGCGACGTCGACACCAACGTCGCGTGGGCGGCCGCGTCGCCAGCGCCCAGGTACAGCACCGCCAGCAGCACGCCCAGGCACAGCACGCCGCGGCGAACGGCCATCACGCGTTCGTGGCCCAGTACTCGTCGGGGAGATCGGTGTGGGCGACGACCGGCACCGAGATCGTGCGCGGTCCTGACCGCTCGAACACGAGCGTGACCTCGACGAGGTCGCCCGGCTCGAGCGCCACGGTGAGACCGTTGAGCATGACGTGCGATCCGCCAGGGCCGAGGACCGTCGTGCCCTGCGCGGCGATGGGCCGCTCCTCCTCCTTCGCCATGATGGTCAGACCGTCGCGCTGCTCGGTCGTGTGCAGGACGGTGCGCGTGGCCCCGGTGGTGCTGGCGCTCGTGAGGTGGTCGCCGCCGCCGTCGTTCACGAGCGCCAGGTAGATGGCTCCGCTCGATCCTCGCTGGGCGGTGGTGGCGACGCCGTCGATCTGAGCGATGGCAGGTGCGGGTTCGCTGCCGGCGATGAGCGAACGAATCCCCAGCCCTCCCGCGAGCGCCAACACGACCGCGGTGGCCGCGACGAGTGCCGGCCCGCGTCGTCGAGCGTGGCGGACCGGCGCCGCGGCGAGGATCTCGTCGGCCAGGTCAGGCACGTCGTCATCGGCGGGGCGGACGCGCACCGTGCGGTGCAGTCGGTCCATCCGGACCGCGAGATCGCGGCACGCCGCGCAGCTGGCCAGGTGCTGGTCGAGCTGCACCTCCTCCAGGGGTGCGAGCTCGCCGTCGAGTCGTGCGGAGATCGACTCCTCCCACAGGGCGTGGGTGTCGGGGCTGTTCATCGTTCGTCGCCGACCGCTCGCTCGTCGTGGGTGGTGGCCTCGACGAGGTCTCGCCGGGCACGTGCCACGCGCGAGCGGATCGTGCCGATCGGACAGCCGATGACGTCTGCGGCCTCCGCGTACTCGAGCCCGAGGATCTGGGTGAGCACGAACGCCTCTCGTCGGTCGCGGGGGAGTGCGTCGACCAACTGCATCAGGTCGACGGCGCCGCCGGTCCCCGCGTCGTCTCGGCGGAGGTGCAGATCACCGTGGAGCTGCGCCCGCTCGAGGAGCCGGCGGCGGCGCACGGATCGACGCACCGAGTCCGCCGCCACACGGCGGGCGATCGCCAGGAGCCAGGTGCGGGCGCTCGCCCGCGCCTCGAACCGTCGGAGGCTGGGGATGGCTCTGGCGAAGGTCTCTTGCGTGAGGTCGTCGGCGGCGTCCCGGCTGTTCAGCGAGGCGCAGAAGCGCCAGACGTCGGCCTGCGTCGCACGCACGAGCTCGGCGAGCGCCGAGTCGTCCCCCTGGCCTGCCGCCAGGGCGAGCCGGGTCAGTTCGGCGTCGTCGCCCGCTCGTGCGGTCACCGCACCAGGATGCAGCACGGTGGGCACAAGGGTCACTTCTTGCGGGCGGTGGCCAGGGCGAACCCCGATGCGCCGATGGCGACCACCGATGCGACGATCGCCACGATGGCGAGCGTGCTCGACGAGTCGTCGGAGTCGTCCGCTGCTGCTGCGGTCTCCTCGTCTCCTGCCTGGTCGTCGCTGGCGTCTGCGGTGGGGTCGCCGTGTCCGTCACCGTCGGACGGCACGATCTGCACCACCGGTGCGGGGTGTTCGGCGTCGGTGCCGGCCTCGATCCACGCGGTCTCCGAACCGTCGACGCAGCGCTGGACCGCGGGGATGGCCACGGCCTCGCCCGGCGTCGCTGGCCACTTCGCGTTGATGCCGAAGGTCAGGAACTGGTCGGTGGCGAGCGGCTCGCCGGTGGCGGTCCAGGTGATCTCCGAGACGTACTCGGTGATCTGGGTGCCGTGCAGGTCGTAGGGCTCGTCCAGCTCGGCCATCGTGTACTCGGCGGTCCAACCGGGGACGGCTTCGGCGCGCACCGACTGCATCCCCGGGTCGAGTTGCACGCTCAGCTCCTCGGTCGCGGCGTCCTCGCAGCCGTGCGGCACCATCAGCTCGACGACCGTGTAGCCGTCGGCAGGCGCCTCACCTGGTGAGATCGTGACGTGGGCGGATGCGGGTGCAGCGAAGGACACGACGAGCGCGGCGGCCACGGCGAGGCCTGTCAAGATGCGACGGACTGGCACTGGTTCTCCTCAGTCGGGTGCGCGCGGTCGGGCGCGTCGGACGGGGAGTGGTCGTCCCATCCGGCCGCGAAGTTCCCGGCTGATCGAGGTGGGGACCGACCGGGGGGCCGCGCTACTCTTGCCGGTCCCGCCCGGGTAGCTCAGTCGGCAGAGCAGCTCACTCGTAATGAGCAGGTCAGGAGTTCGATTCTCCTCTCGGGCTCCGATGTCGGGATCGACCGTGCGACGCTGGCTGCGGCGGATCGCCGTGGGTCTCGTGGTGGTGTTCGCCGCCATCCAGCTCGTGCCCTACGGCTGGCAGCGCACGAACCCGCCGGTCCTCGCCGACGCCCCGTGGCCGTCCGAGTCGGCCGAGGCTCTCGCTCGGACCGCCTGCTACGACTGCCACAGCAACGAGACCGACTGGCCGGTGTACTCCTACGTCGCGCCGATGTCGTGGCTCGTGATCCGCGACGTGCAGAACGGGCGCGACGAGCTGAACTTCTCGGAGTGGGACGACCACGACGGCGAGGCCGACGACGC
>CAZBTQ010000043.1:13629-19515 GCA_964494405.1 uncultured Iamiaceae bacterium | reverse complement strand
ATGGTCCCCACATTCACATGCGGCTTCGTACGCTCGAACTTCTCTTTCGACATGGTTCGCCTTCTTCGGGTCGGGCGGTGCTGGCTGGGGGTGGAACGTGGGCGGATGCGCCTGGGGCGCGAACGTGGGCGCCGGGTGTGGCGCCCTGAGTGCTGCTGGAGTTGTCCTGCTGGTAGCGGCGGTCGGACTCGAACCGACGACCTCTCGATTATGAGCCGAGCGCTCTCACCAACTGAGCTACGCCGCCCTGACCGGGCCACCTCGCCCGAAGGCGATGTGGTCCGCTCGAGCCCCCTGACAGAATCGAACTGTCGACCTTTTCCTTACCATGGAAACGCTCTGCCGACTGAGCTAAGGGGGCGTGCGCCGTGGGCGGTGGGCCCGCGGCGGCCCGCCATTGTGCCACGTCGCCCACCCCGCGCCCAACCTGCGAGCGCGAGTTGCCGCCAAGGTGCGTTCGGTCCCACCAGGGCTCGGGACGCGACCCGGGTCGAACGGCCCTGGGTCGCACGGCATGGG
Organism: uncultured Iamiaceae bacterium; assembly: GCA_964494405.1. GTDB lineage: Bacteria > Actinomycetota > Acidimicrobiia > Acidimicrobiales > SKKL01 > Actinomarinicola. Next base: position 18,996 of record CAZBTQ010000043.1, on the reverse strand, counting down.
CCGTTTGCCTCAAGTCTCCGACCATCCGCGCCGATACTGGAGGGGTGAGGTATGAGCGGCTGGTCATCGATGCGGGCGACGAGAGCACCTTCGCCCTGGACTTCCACCCTCGTCTGACGGTCGTCACCGGGGTCGGGCGCCTCGAGCGCGAGGGCCTGATGTCCGAGCTCGTCGGCGTCTTGTCCTCCAACCGCGCCGGCGGCGCGCTGGAGATCACCGACGATCGCGGCCGCCACCTGGCGATCTTCCGGCCCCAGGGCAAGCGCCACATGGTCGTCGACATCGACGCCGGCAACGACCTCAGCGCCAACTACCGCAACGAGAACGGCGAGATCGACCTCCTGTCGGCCGAGGGTCTCGACCAGCTCTCGGCCAAGCGACGGATGCGGGTCACCGGCACCGACCTCACCACCCGCACCCAGAGCGCCGAGTTGATCCGCCGGCTCGCCAGCCGCGATCAGGCGATCCTGTGGAAGGCTGCCGACCGGGTCAACATCACCGAGTCCGAGCTGTCGCGCGTCGCCGCCGACGCCGGCACCGCACCCGAGGACCTCGAGATGGTCGAGGCCATCGAGCACCGCCACGCCGAGTTCGAGTCGGCCCAAGCGGGCCACGAGAAGGTCCGCCGCCTCACGTTCCTGCTCGCTGCTCTGTGCACGATCGCGGCGGTTCCGGTCGCCATGTTCGTCAACCCGATCTACGCGCTCGGCGCACTGATCCCCGCCACGGCGATCACCGCCTGGTCCTTCCTCATGTACCGCCGCCTCGAGCAGGCACGCGACGCCGAGCAGGCGGCACTCGAGAAGGCAGGCGCCACGTCGTACCTCGGCTTCCACCTCCAGCGGGTGAACACGCTGCTCGCCAGCGACCAGACCCGGCGCCAGCTGATGACCGTGGCCGAGGCGCACCGCGACGCCGCCGACGTGTGGATGGACCTCGCCGGCGACGTGCCGGTCGCCTGGGCCTACGAGCACCGCGACGAGATCGTCGCGGCGGCAAGGGTCCGCACCCGCGCCGAGAGCACCAACACCGGCCGCGGCGACGACCTCGCCAGCGTGCTCGGCGAGGAGCTGGTCGTGCGACTGTCCGAGGCACGGCGCCTCGGTACAAGCGGCGAGAGCTTCCCGCTGGTCCTCGACGATCCCTTCACGGGGTTCGACACGTCCGTGAAGCCGGCGCTGCTGGAGCTCATCAGCGACGCCTCGCACCGCCAGCAGATCCTCCTGCTGACCGAGGACCCCGACGTGGCGGCGTGGGCACGGCTCGAGTCGCTGACCGGTGCCCTCTCGGTCGTCGAACCGTCAGGCGCGAAGGCCGAGGGCCACACCATCGACGCCACCGACTCAGCGCAGGGCATCGGCCACCTCTCCATCTGACGCTCGGGCCGATTGAGCTGCACAGCAGTGGTCGGCCGCGCCGGTAGCGTCGGCGCCGTGCAGCTCCGCCTCGCCACCCTCGACGACGCCGACGCGATCCGCGAGATCTACAACCACGAGGTGCTGACCTCGACCGCCACGTTCGACCTGGTGCCTCGCTCGGCAGAGGACCAGCGAGCCTGGCTGCTCGAACGGTCGGGGGCGCATGCGGTGGTCGTCGCAGTCGACGACGCCGGCACGATCTGCGGGTTCGGGTCGCTGTCGCCGTACCGTCCGCGGCCCGCGTACGCGACCTCGGTCGAGGACTCGGTGTACGTCAGCCCGGACCACCAGGGCGAAGGCGTCGGCACGCTCCTACTCGGCGGGCTGGTCGAGCGAGCCGAGCAGCACGGCTTCCACACCGTCGTCGCGCGGATCGTGGGCGGGCACGACGCGTCGATCGCGCTGCACCGGTCGCTCGGGTTCGACCACGTCGGCACCGAACGCCAGATCGGCCGCAAGTTCGGCCAGTGGCTCGACGTCGTGGTGATGCAGAAGCTCCTGTAGGACCGAGACCGGGTCCTACGCCGGCCGGGTCGCTGTGACCAGGTGCACCAGGGCGTCGAGGACGACGACACCGTCGACGACGTGCGGCAGCAACGCCTCGGCGATGGCGATGGCGGCCGCAGCCCGTTGCGAGGGATCCATGTCGTCGGTGACGACCCGGGTCGGCCCGAACTCGAGGGTGGACCTGGCCGCGGCGTCGAGCGCCCCACCACCGGCCAACGGCAGCTGCAACAGGCGCTCGTCGACGGCGACGTCGGTCCATCCGGAACCGGCGAGCAGCGCGGTCACCGCATCTGGGTCGGCCAGCGAGAACGGCCCGGCGTCGGGTGGCGGGACGTCGGCGGGCGGGAGGTGGAACCCGTCGCGGACCGCGAGCGCCGCGGAGAGCGGTACCTCGAACAGGGGGTTGCGGCGTCGATGGGCCCACACCGCGAGAGCGAGCCGCCCACCGGGTCTCGTCAGCCTGGCGAGGTTGGAGAACGCGTGGCCTGGGTCGTCGAAGAACATCACGCCGAAGCGGGAGATCACCGCGTCGAAGCGGCCACCGCCCCCAGGCCAGGTGGTCGCGTCGGCAGCGACCCAGTCGATCGGGGCGAGCACCCCGAGGGGTGTGGCCGCGCTGGCGGCGTCGAGCATGGCATCCGACACGTCGAGCCCGGTGACGGCGCCGCCGGGACCCACCTGTGCAGCCGCTCGGTGCGTGGTCGGGCCGGTGCCGCAGCCGACGTCGAGCACCCGCTCCCCCGGCCGCAACGCCGCCACCTCGAAGAGCGCATCGGCCACCGGCGCGAGCTGGCCTTCGAGCCCCCTCGACGACGCGATCCATCGAGCGACTCGCTCGCCCTCCCACCGATCGTCGGCCATGGCGGCAGGCTAGACAGGCCGGGCGCGAGACGGGAGCGCTCCGAATCGAACGCCCCCGTGCACCCGTCATGCCCGCCTGTGATCTGCCTCAGTGAGAGAGGTCCTCGGCTGCCTCGACGTCGCCCGCCTGGAAGAAGCCCATCGCTCCCCTGCCGGCGTTCGAGAACTTGTGGGTGACGAACGGGTACATGCCCTCCTCGTCGAAGGTGAACTCGACGAAGCCGCCCTGCGCGGGCTGCAGGTCGAGCGCCTGGGAACCGCCCTGCGACGCGTCGGGCCTGAGGTTGTACGCACCTTCCTTGAAGACCGTGTCGAACACGGTGCCGACGATGTGCCACGAGCTGTTCTCGGACGGGCCGTTGTCCACGATCCACACCCGAACCCGCTCACCGACCTCGACGCGGATCGGAGCGTGCACGTACTGGTTGACGTAGCCGTTGAAGACGACGGCATCCCATGCATCGTTCTGCATCTTTGAGAGGTCGCCGGGTTCCCCTTCGGGACCGGTGTAGAACTCGTGTTGCACGAACAGGAACTCGTGGTCGACAGGGCCGAGATCCGGCGGGTCGATGACGATCGCTCCGTGCATGCCGTTGCCGATGTGGTGCAACGTCGGCGAGGTCCCGCAGTGGTACATGAACGCGCCCGCGTGCTTCGCTTCGAACTGGTAGACGAGCGACTCGCCGGGCTGGATGGTGCGCATCTCGTCGTCCCACGCGACCTTGCTGGCGTGGAAGTCGAGTGAGTGGCCCATCTCGCCGTCGTTGACGATCGTCACGGTGAAGATGTCGCCGACCTTGCCGCGCAGCGTCGGTCCGGGCACCTGGCCGTCGAACGTCCAGAGCTCCTGCGTGACGCCGGGGGCGATCTCGATGATCTCCTCGGTCATGTGCCAGGTCAGGGTGTGCTCGGTGCCGCCGGGAGCTGGGGCGAGCACGGGGTCGTAGGGCGCCCAGCCCTCGGCGGGCGTCGCGTTGAAGTCGATCTGGGCGCCTGTGCTGGGCGCGCCGACCGCGACGTCGGTGCCGTGGCCGCCAGAGGCGCTGCCCTCGACGTTGATCGTGAGGACCATGCCGGACTCTCGGTGACCCGGAACGGTGCACCACGCTTCGGACGACGTGGTCATCACACCGAGGCTGACGGTCTCGGTATCGCCCGGATCGAGCATCTGGGTGCCTCGGTCGTGGTCGCCTTCGAACGCCAGGTCGTGTGGCATCGCACCGACGTTGGTCACCTCGACGACCAGCTCGGTGCCCGCAGGAACGTCGACGCTCGACGGCTCGACGTACAGGTCCCCGAGCTCGACCTGGATGGTCATGGTCTCGCCGGAGCCTGCGGCTGCGTCGGCGGAGCTCTCGTTGGCGAACCTGGCCGAGACGCCGGCAGCGAAGATTGCGAACAACGCCGCGACGAGCGAGACGGCCACCACCATGATCAGCCAACCGTCTCGAGACGCTGGCTCGGGCGATCCGGTGGGCGAAGGATTGGCCTGTGCTGTGAGCGGCATCGTTGCCTCCCAATTTGTGCGGCCGGTCGGGCCGCGAGCGGGATGCTCCACCCGGGCGCATCCAACTCAAACGATGACAGAACCCATCACCCAAAGCACGCTGCCAATGGGCAGATCCGGGTGGTCATTTGGCACACTCCCGGCGGTGGGCTCATGTGGTCAGCCCGAGGAGCGCTCACAGGGGACGCGACTCGGGGGCGCTCCCGAACGGAACGCCCCCGAGCACGTTGGTGGGCCGGGGAGGATTTGAACCTCCGTAGGCTGAGCCGACGGGTTTACAGCCCGCTCCCTTTGGCCACTCGGGCACCGACCCAACGGAGGGGAGATCGTAGCGCCTCCCCAGGAGCGCCCCCACATCGGGGACCGGCGCCGAACGGGGAGTGCGGCAGGCGTGCAAGCGTCTCGCCGCACGTCGTAGCGTGGCGTCCATGCCATCGTTCGACATCGTCTCGGAGGTCGACCAGCAAGAGGTCCGCAACGCGGTCGACCAGGCCGACCGCGAGGTGACCAACCGCTTCGACTTCAAGAACACCAACACCTCGATCGAGCTCGGCGAGAACACGATCACGCTCCGCTCGTCGACCGAGGACCGCCTCGCCGCCCTGCGCCAGGTGCTCGAAGAGAAGCTGGTGAAGCGCAAGGTGTCGCTCAAGGCGGTCGACTACGGCAACGTCGAGGAGGCTGCCGGCGGCACGGCCCGCCAGGTGGTGAACCTCGTGGCGGGGATCTCGTCGGACAAGTCCCGCGAGCTCAACAAGTTCATCAAGGGCCTCGGCGTCAAGGGCGTGCAGTCCCAGACCCAGGGCGAGCAGCTCCGGGTCACCTCCAAGAAGCGCGACGACCTCCAGTCGGTGATGGCCGCGCTCAAGGAAGGCGACTTCGGGATCCCCCTCCAGTTCAACAACTTCCGGGACTGAGCCGACTCAGGTGCCCGAGCCGGCGGCCGACGGGATGGATGTGGACACCGGGCGCCTGGAGATCAGACGTAGGCGGGGTTGGCAACGCACCATCCTTGCCGTGCTTGTGGTGGGCGCACTCTCACTCGGAGCCCTGTGGTGGAACCAGCGAGGCTTC
>CAZBTQ010000043.1:0-13529 GCA_964494405.1 uncultured Iamiaceae bacterium | reverse complement strand
CAGCTTGCTCATGCAACGCCTTCGGTCCGACTACTTCTGGTCGGCTGGCGGGTGCGTCGAGCCCAACATCTGACCGCGGCCACCAGCACCTACTCGTAGTAGCCGGAGTGGATGTAGATGCAGGGCACGCCTTCGGCGTGGAACATCTCGACGTTGCGACGGTCGTCCTCGAAGGCGAGCCGCAGGTCGAAGCCGAACGACCGCAGCTCCTCGACGCTGGCCTGCTTGAACGTCCGCGACGCGGCGTAGCTTCCGCCCGGGCGCATGATCAGCAGGTCCCAGCGCAGGTCGAAGCGGTCGAGCCAGCCGAGCGTCTGAGGTTGCACCGTCGCCGGGCGGGCGGTGAGCAGCACGACCTGGAGGTCGTCGTCGAGGGCGTGGAGCAGCACCGCCACCTCGTCGATCAGGGCGTCGTCGCCGCACGCGGCGAAGAACGCGTCCCAGTCGCGGCGGGGCCCTTCGAGGAGGTGCTGGCGGCCAGCGGCGTCAGAGATCACGCCGTCCATGTCGAAGACGACTGCGGGACCGGGCTCGACGGGACCGTCGCGCCAGCGCCAGTTCGGAGGGGACGGATCGCTCACGACCTCGGCACCCTAGGACGTATGTGGAAGGGGTCGCAGAACGTAACGCAGCTCGGCGACGTCGAGTCCGTCGTGCACGAGGCGCTCGTCGGGATCCACCTGCCATCCCCATCGCTCGTACATCGCCCGGGCGCGGGCGTTCTCCTCGAGCACCCACAGGTCCATCGACGCGACGCCCGCGTCGCCGCACCAGTCGACCGCATCGTCGTGCAGGGCCCGCCCCACGCCGATCCCCCACACGTCGGGCTCGACGTAGAGGTGACGGAGGTTGCCGAACCCTCGCGCCTCGGGAGCGAGGTCGGCGATCACTCCGCCGACGGGGCGACCATCGACCTCGGCGACGAACGCGACCGACGTGTCGGCACCGATGAGTGAGGGGCGCCAGCGGTCAGCCATCGCGTCGAAGGAGGGGAACGGGGCGTCCGGCGGGAAGATGTGCGAATACGCGTGGTGCGACGATCTGCTGTGGATGCCGACCAGGACCTCCAGGTCGTCTGGTCCGGCCCGCCGGACGCTGGGCGACGTCGGGGCGGAGATGGTCAGTCCTCGCCGGAGCTGGCGTCGGCCGCCTTGGCGCTGATCTCGTCGAAGACGTTGGGGTCGGCCAGCGTGGTGGTGTCGCCGAGGTCGCGGCCCTCGGCCACGTCGCGCAGCAGCCGCCGCATGATCTTGCCGCTGCGGGTCTTGGGCAGGTCGGGCACCAGGATCACCGTCTTCGGGCGGGCGATCGGGCCGATGTGGGTGGCGACGTGCTGGCGCAGCGTCTCGCCGTGCTCGGGGCTGGGATCGATGCCCCCACGAAGGATGACGTAGGCGATGATCGCCTGACCGGTGGTGGGGTCGTTGGCGCCGACGACCGCCGCCTCGGCCACCGAGTCGTGGGCCACCAGCGCCGACTCGACCTCGGTGGTGGAGATGCGGTGGCCCGAGATGTTCATCACGTCGTCGACGCGCCCGAGCAGCCAGAAGTAGCCGTCGTCGTCGATCTTGGCGCCGTCACCCGCGAAGTACCGGCCCTCGAACCGCGACCAGTAGGTCTCGCGGTACCGCTCAGGGTCACCCCAGATGCCGCGCAACATCGACGGCCACGGGCGGGTGAGGGTGAGGTAGCCGCCGCCCTTCTCGATGGGGTTGCCGGCGTCGTCGACGAGCTCGGCGGCGATGCCCGGCAGCGGGAACGTGGCCGACCCGGGCTTGGTGGTGATCACGCCTGGCAGCGACGTGACCATGATGGCGCCGGTCTCGGTCTGCCACCACGTGTCGACCACGGGACACCGCTCGCCGCCGATGTGGCGGTGGTACCACATCCATGCCTCGGGGTTGATGGGCTCGCCGACCGAACCGAGGAGGCGCAGCGACGACAGATCGTGCTTCTCGACCTCCTCCACGCCCCACTTCATGAACGTCCGGATGGCGGTGGGCGCCGTGTAGAGCTGGGTGACCTTGTACTTCTCGACGATCGACCACAGCCGGTCACGGCCAGGCGTGTCGGGCGTGCCCTCGTACATGACCTGGGTGGCGCCGTTGGCGAGCGGTCCGTAGACGATGTAGCTGTGGCCGGTGACCCAGCCCACGTCGGCGGCGCACCAGTAGACGTCGCGGTCGGGGTGCAGGTCGAAGACGTACTTGTGGGTGAACGCCACCTGGGTCAGGTAGCCGCCGGTGGTGTGCATGATGCCCTTGGGCTTGGCCGTGGTGCCCGACGTGTACAGCAGGTAGAGGAGCTGCTCGCTGTCCATCGGCTCGGCGGGGCAGTCGGCGTCGGCGGCGCCGACGGTCTCGTGCCACCAATGGTCGCGCCCCTCCTCCATGTGCACGTCGGTGTCGCAGCGGTTGACCACGAGCACCGCCTGCACCGACGGCGTGGACGCGATCGCCAGGTCGACGTTGGGCTTGAGGGGGCTCGGCGCACCGCGGCGGTAGCCGGCGTCGGCGGTGATGACCACCTTGGCCTCGGCGTCGTTGACCCGATCGGTGATCGAGTCGGGCGAGAAGCCACCGAAGATGACCGAGTGGGCCACGCCGAGCCGGGCGCACGCCAGCATGGCGATGGGCAGCTCGGGGATCATCGGCATGTAGATCGCGACCCGGTCGCCCTTCTCGAGACCGAGGCCCTTCAAGACGTTGGCGCAGCGCGACACCTCGTCGAGCAGGTCGGCGTAGGTGATGGTGCGGGTGTCGCCCGGCTCGCCCTCCCAGTGGATGGCGACCTTGTCGCCCTTGCCCGCGGCCACGTGTCGGTCGACGCAGTTCTCGGCGACGTTCAGCGTGCCGCCGACGAACCATTTGGCGAACGGCAGGTCCCACTCGCACACGGTGTCGAAGTCGGTGTGCCAGGTGAGCAGCTCGCGGGCCTGGCGGGCCCAGAACGCCTCGGGGTCGGCTTCGGCCTCCGCATAGAGCGACCGGTCGCTGACCAGTGCGTTCGCCACGAAGTCGGACGACGGCGGGAACGTCCGGTCCTCGACGTAGTAGTCCTCGATCGTCGGCTCAGCCATGGCGAGCGCCCCCTGCTGGTGGTTCGGTCGGTCAGCGGCCGAGCCTAGCGAGTGACCTCTGCCACGATCGCGGCCGCCGACCTGTCGTGGTTCACCCGAAGAGGTTGGAGGCGGCGGCGAGCAGCGCCATGAGCGTGCCGAGGCCGCCCACCACCACGAACGCTCCCTTGTGCAGGTCGGTGCGCAGGTCGGCCATCCCGGTGCGCACCTCGGTCCGCAGGTCGGCCATCCCGGTGCGCACCTCGGTCCGCAGGTCGGCGATCTCGGTGCGCAGCCGATGCTCGGTCGTCTCGAGCCGGGTGTCGAACTCGCGGGTGAGGTCGTGTCGGAGCACGGCGAGGTCGGCCTTGGTGGCGATGTCGGTCCAGGCGAACGGCGGGAGGTGGGCCATGAGGGTGTTCGCTTCGTCGAGGCCGAGGGACTGTTCGAGTACCCGATGGAGCCGATGGCGCTCCGGTTCGGTGAAGGACATGGTATTCAGCTTTCGTCACGAGCGAGCTCCGGGGAAGGAACGGCCGTGGAGCGCGAGGTCGCGCTGTCGCCGTGGTGCCACGCTACCGAGGGGGTGTGACGGCCTTCAGGGTGCTCAGCTCCCCACCCGCCACTCGGCGACGAGGAATGCGCCGAGACCGGCGGGGTCGACGAGGGCCTCTGCCTCCCGGACGCGGCTGCGGGCCTTGAGCGCGGCGAGATCGCCAACCGCGGCGCCGGCCTCCCACGCTCGACGTCCCTCGTCGACCAGCTCCTCGATGCCGAACGCCCGCAGCCACTCGGCCTGGCTCCGCACCGTCGATGGGGTCCCCACGGCGGCGTCGAGCTGGTCGATGGCGACGTCGGCCGTGATGTCGGCGGTGCCCAGCGCGACGAGCGGATCGCCGAGCCGCTCGTGGCCCCGGTAGACCCGCAACCAGCCGGCATCGGGCCGGTCGACGAGCTCGGCGGTGGTGCGAGCGGCGTAGTCGAACACGACGACCCGACCACGCTCGACGAGGCCGACGGCTCGAGCGGCCCACTCCCCTGCAGCGCGCTGCCAGGGCACGACGGCACCGATGGCTGCACCCGGTGCGAAGCGCTCGCCGGCGGCGGCGGCGGTCTCGGAAGCAACCACCACGTGGCGAGCCAGGCCGGGTGACGGCGACGCCGGGTCGTCGACGTCCACACGGACCTCGCCCCATCCGTCGACGGTCCGCACGAGCAGGTCGAGGGTCAGGTTGTCGAGCAGCTCGTTGGCGAGCACCACACCGACGAAGGGTTCAGCCGGCAGCTCGGCCAGCGAGACGAGCACGGGGCCGTCGCCGCCGCCCTCGACCCCGAGCGCGGTGGCCGCCTCGGTGAGGGCACGATGTTCGCCGTGGCGGGAGCGCAGCGCCGCCGATCGCTCGACCAGCACGTAGCGCAGCGCCGAGGCGCAACGAGGTGAGGCCGCGAGGATCGAGATCGCCAGCGTGCCGACGCCAGCCCCCGCTTCGACGACCACGAACGGGTCAGGCTCGCCGAGCTCCTGCCACCACTCGTCGAGCGCTCGGGCGACGACCGCTCCGAAGAGCGGGCCGACCTCAGGTGAGGTGATGAAGTCGCCGCGCCGACCGGCCGCGCCACCCGACGCGTAGAAGCCGTGGTCGGGGTCGTAGAGCGCCAGGTCCATGACCTGCGAGAACGGGAGCGGGCCGTGCCCCCGCACGAGGTCGACCACCGCCGAGTCGATCGGCGTGGCCTCCACGCCCACCTCAGCCGCTGACGGCGAGGAGCGAGACGTCGGAGAAGTGGGTGACCGCACCCGGGAACACGCCGAGCAGGACGGTGGCGACCACCGTGATGCCGAGCGCGGCGACCAGCGCGAACGGCACTCGGATCGGCGTGGTGTCGCCGTCGGGCACCGGGTTCATGAACATCTGCCGGGCGACGTTCGCGTAGTAGTAGAGCGCGATCACCGAGTTGATCGCGACGGCGATGGCGAGGCTGTACCCCCACCAGTTGTCGGCATCGACCAGCACGTTGAACACGGCGAACTTGGCGAACCAGCCGGCCAGCGGCGGGATGCCCGCCAAGGAGAAGAGGAACACCGCCATCGCCACCGCCAGGCCCGGCGCGTACTCGAAGAGGCCACCCCAGCTCGCGATCTCGCCGGATCGGGTCTTGCGGGAGACGGCGATGATGACGGCGAAGGCCCCGAGGTTCATCGCCGCGTAGATGACGAGGTAGGTGACGATCGCCTGGAGCGCGGAGTCGCCGACGTCGCCGGCAACAGCGAGGGCGGCGATCATGTAGCCGGCCTGGGCGACGCCCGAGTAGGCGAACAGGCGCACCACGTTGGTCTGGCGCAGCGCGATGAGGTTGCCACCGGTCATCGTCAGGATGGCGAGGATCCAGAACAACGGCTGGTAGACGTCGTCGCGGTCGGGGAAGGCGACGTAGACGAGTTGGAGGAGCGCGACGAAACCGGCGGTCTTGGATGCGACGGCGAGGAACGCGGTGATCGACGTCGGAGCGCCCTGGTAGGTATCGGGAGCCCAGGTGTGGAACGGCACCGCGGAGATCTTGAACGCGAACCCGATGATGGTGAAGACCACGCCGAGGGTGACCAACGGGATCGACTCGCCCTGGCCGATGGCGGCACCGATCCGCTCCAGCTGGGTGCTGCCCGACGCCCCGTACAGCAGCGACATTCCGTAGAGCATCACGCCGGAGGCGAACACACCCATCAGGTAGTACTTCATGCCCGCCTCGTTGCCGCGAAGGTCGCGCTTGCGCCACGCAGCCAGCAGGTAGGCGGGAATCGACAGCAACTCGAGGGCGACGAAGATCGTGACGAGGTCGCGCGACGACGCCATCAGCACCATGCCCATGAGCGACGCGAGCAGCAGCCCGTAGTACTCGTTCTCCCAGTAGTCGCCATCGGCGATGAGGTTGGTGGAGAGCAGCACCACGACGTAGCCCGAGATCAGGAACAGCGCCTTCATGACCAGCGCGAAGTCATCGACGACGAACGCTCCACCGAACATGACCCGGTCGGTGCCGTCGACCGCGAGGGTCAACACAGGGATCATCGCGACGAGCAGGCCGAGCCCCGCCAATGCCGACATGTAGCGGCGTCCGCGCTCGAGGAACACGACGTCGATCAGGGTGAGCAGCGCGCCGACTGCGAGCAGGGTGAGCTCGGGCGCGACGGCGTGCCAGTCGATCGGCGGTCGCTCGAAGGCGATCACGGAGGCGAGTGCGACAGCGTCCATGCGCTCAGGAACCGCCGGCGGCCGCAGCGACCATTTGGCTCACCGCTCCCACCGCAGGGTCGGTGATGTCGAACAGGAGGTTCGGGTACACGCCGAGCACCAGGGTGAGGATGAGCAGCGGCGTCCAGGCGATCCACTCGGGCATCTCGACGTCGTGGATGTGCGGGTCGTTGGCGAACTCCTCGGACGGCTCGCCGAACGCGGTGCGCTGGTAGAGCCACAGGAGGTAGCCGGCAGCGAAGACCGTGCCGACCGCGGCGACCACCATGTAGGTGCGGAACAGCCCGACCGGCAGACCCTCGGCGGGGTTGTACGAGGCGAGGATGGCCGGCACCTCGCCCCAGAACCCGGCGAGCGCGGGCAGGCCGAGCGACGCCATGGTGATGAAGCCGTAGATCCATCCCATGCGTGGGGCCGAGACCAGCAGCCCGCCGAGGCGCTTGATCTCGAGGGTGTGGTAGCGCTCCTTCATCGAACCGGCGACGAAGAAGAGCATGCCGGTGATGAGGCCGTGGGCGACCATCCCGAAGATCGCCGCGTTCATGCCGAAGTCGGTGAGCGTGGCGATGCCGAGCATCGTGTAGCCCATGTGCGCCACCGACGAGAAGGCGATGAGGCGCTTCATGTCGGTCTGGGCCAGGCAGCACAGCGCGCCGTAGATGATGCCGATGACGGCGAGCCCACCGATCCAGGGAGCCCACTCGATCGCGGCCTCGGGCAGGATCGGTATGGCGACGCGGATAAAGCCGTAGGTGCCGAGCTTCAGCAGCACGGCGGCGAGGATGACCGAGCCGACGGTGGGCGCCTGTGTGTGGGCATCGGGCAGCCACGTGTGGAACGGGAACATCGGGACCTTGATGCCGAACCCGAGGAACATGCCGCCGAAGATCCACAGCTGGCTGGTGGTGGCGATGCCGCCCGCAGCCTCCGGCAGGGCCCGCATGTCGAAGGTCTGCGCGTCGGCCAGGAAGTACAGCGCCAGGAAGCTGACGAGCATGAGCGCCGAGCCGAACAGCGTGTACAGGAAGAACTTGATCGATGCGTACTGGCGGTCTTCGCCACCCCACACGCCGATCATGAAGTACATCGGCAACAGGACGACCTCGAAGAACACGAAGAAGAGGATGAGGTCCTGGGCGGCGAAGGTGCCGATCATGCCGGTCTGCAGGATCAGGATGAGGATCAGGAACGCCTTGGGGTTGTGCGGCTCGGGGAAGTGGTTCCACGAGTAGACGACGCACAACGGCACCACGAGCATCGTCAGCAGCATCAGCGGCAGCGAGATCCCGTCGAGGCCGAGGATGTAGCGGCTGTTGATGACGTCGATCCACGAGTGGTCGACGACGAACTGCAGCTCACGGCTGTTGTCGAAGTCGAAGTTGGCGACGAGCAGCACCCCGACCAACGCCACGGCGAGCGTGGTGAGGAGGGCGACCACCTTGTGGAGCTGCTCCTCGGAACGGGGGATGAACGCCATGATCGCCGCCCCCACGAGGGGCAGGAACACGGCGAGGCTCAAGCCCCAGTCGTTGAGGAAATCTTCCATGGTTGGTTCCTTCGGCTCCTACTTCGAGTGCTTCTCAGACGATGCGAACGCTGTGATGCTGCCGCGGGGACGCGACGTCACACGATGACGACGAGGATGCCGGCGAGGATCGCGGCACCTCCGAACAGAAGACTTGCGTACTGGCGGACGCGTCCGCTCTGGGTGAGGCGCAGGATCGACCCCGATCCCTCCGATGCGCGCCCGGACAGGTTGACGGCGCCGTCGACGACGCCCTGGTCGAGGTACTTGTAGACGTCGCGGCCGGCGGCGGCGGAGTTGCGCCCGACGGCGTCGACCGCGCCGTCGAGGACGTTCTGGTTGACCCAGTAGCTCGCGGCGGCGATGGGCTTCTTGATCGAGCCGACGATGATGTCGGTGTAGAGCACGTCGAGGTAGTACTTGTTCTCGAGCAGGCGGTACCCGGCGCGGGCGAGGCCGTTGCGCTCGGTCGCTCCGTGGAACCGCCCGGCGAACCAGTACGCGTAGCTGATGGCGACACCGGCACCGGCGAGCAGGATCGACACCGCGGCGAGCGTCCAGCTGAACTCGGGGTGGCTGATGTCGGGGAAGTAGGCGGCCGTGGGCTCGACGTAGTGCTCGAAGCGCAGCGACCAACTTCCCGAGGCGATGGCGCTCGGCAGGTTGAACCCTCCGGCGACGACCGCGAACGTGGCGAGGATCCACAGCGGCACGGTGATCGTGCGAGGCGACTCGTGCGGGGTGCCGTGGCCGCGGTACTCGCCGAAGAAGGTGAGGTACACCATGCGGGTGACGTACGCGCCGGTGAGCAGCGCCGTGATGAGGCCCATGATGAACGGGATCGGGTAGCCGCCGTCGCCGAGCTGGCTGGCGCCGGCGAGGATCTCGTCCTTGGACCAGAAGCCGGCGAGCGGTGGCAGGCCGGCCAGCGCGATCGAGCCGATCATGAACGTGCGGAAGGTGTGCGGCATGTACTTCCGCAGGCCACCCATGTCCTTCACCATGTCGAAGCTGTGGTGGCAGGCGTGGCTCACCGAACCGGCGCCCAGGAACAGGCACGCCTTGAAGAACGCGTGGGTGAACAGGTGGAAGAACGCCGCCGTCCACGCCCCCACGCCGAGCGCCAGGACCATGTAGCCGAGCTGGCTGATGGTGGAGTAGGCGAGCACCTTCTTGATGTCGCGCTGCACGAAGGCGAGCGACGCGCCCACGAGCGTCGTGAGGCCACCGACGATGGCGAGCGCGTTGATGCTGGAGGTGCCGATCGACAGGCCCTCCCAGAACACGCCGTACATGCGACCGACGAGGAAGATGCCGGCGACGACCATGGTGGCCGAGTGCAGCAGGGCAGAGACCGGGGTGGGGCCCGCCATGGCGTCGGGCAGCCACGTGTGCAGGAAGAACTGCCCGGACTTCGACATCACGGCGCCGATGAGGCACAACGAGGCCACCAGCAGCGCGGTGTGCGACAGGTCGCCCGCGCTGGCCAGGGTGTTGATCTCGACCACGTTGAACGAACCGGCCGCCCAGAACAGGGTGACCATGCCGACGATGAGGCCGATGTCGCCGACCCGGTTGGTGAGGAAGGCCTTCATCGCCGCGTCGGTGTTCGCCTTGTCCTCCCACCAGTGCCCGATCAGGGCGAACGAGCAGACGCCGACCAGCTCCCAGGCGGTGATGATCTGCAGCGTGTTCTCGGAGATGACGAGGGTCATCATCGACGCGGTGAACAGGCTGAGGAAGGCGAAGAAGTGGGTGAACCGCTTGTCGCCCTTCACGTACTCGGTGGAGTACACGTGGACCAGCAGCGAGATCAGGCCGACCACGAACAACATGACGGCGCTGAGGCCGTCGACGAGCGTGCCGACCTTGAAGTCTTGGCCGCCCGAGCTCCACCAGGTCCAGGAGTTGGTGACCGGCGGGGTGGCGTGGTGGGCCTCCTCGCCGCCGTCGGCCGCGACCTCCTCACTGCCCGCGGCGACATCGGTGCCGGCGGCCTGCTCGACAGGCGCGTCGGCGGGTGCGTGGGCCTCGTCCTCGGTGTGCTCGGTGTCGTCGGTGTGCTCGGTGGCGTGGGTCTCGGGCGGGTTGTTGACCCGGTCGATCCACGCCCCGCCGACGAAGAGCGACAGCACGAACGCGATGCCGACCGCGGCGATGCCGATCTCGGAGCCGCCGCGCGGCATGCGCTTCCCGAAGGCCAGGATCAGGAAGAACGACAGTGCGGGGATGGCAGGGAGGAGCCATGCGTTCTCGAGGAAGAACATGGAGTCGGCCTCAGCCCTTCATGAGATCGAGGTCGTCGAGGTCGATGCTCGAGCGGTTGCGGTAGATGAGCAGCACCATCGCGAGGCCCACGCCCACCTCGGCGGCGGCGATCGCGATGATGAACAGGGCGAACACGTGGCCCGAGATGTCGACGTTGGGCCCCGCGACGCCGAACGCCACGAGGTTGATGTTCACGGCGTTGAGGATGAGCTCGATCGACATCAGCACGAGCACTGCGTTCTTGCGGGCGAGCACGCCGTAGACGCCGATGCAGAACAGGATCGACGACAGCATCAAGAAGTTGGCGAGCAGCACGTCAGTCCCTCCTGGCCAACACGATGGCGCCGATGAGGGCCGCGAGCAGGAGCACCGACACCGCCTCGAACGGGACGAGGTAGGTGGAGAAGATGGAGTCGGAGACCTCGGCCACGGTCTGGACCCGCTCCTCGACGAGCTGGATGTCGGTCATGCCGTCGGTGGCGTAGATGGAGTAGCCCATGACCGCCAGCAGGATGACCGCGACGAACCCAGCCGACCACTTCTGGGCGTCGCTGCCGTCGACATCGGGGTCCCTGCCGAGCTGGGCGCGGGTCAGCATGATGCCGAACAGGAACAGCACGACGATGGCGCCGACGTAGACCAGCAACTGGGTGGCGGCGATGAACTCGGCGCCGAGCAGGATGAACTGCGCCGAGATGCCCACCAGCACGGCCACCAGGTACAGCGCGGCGTGCACGACGTTCTTGGTGGTGACCACGCGCAGCGCGGCCACGATCATCACGGTGGCGATGATGTAGAAGGCGATGTTCTGCGCGACGTTGTCGCCCCACACGGCGTCCACTAGCGGGGCACCTTCTTCACCTTGGCCTCCGACCCGGCCTCGTAGGGCTCGAAGTCGGGAACCGTGGTCATCCAGTGGCCGAGCATGGTCTTGTCGTGCAACAGGTCGGCGATGCGGGGCTCGGAGTACTCGTACTCGGGGCTCCAGAACAGTGCTTCGAACGGGCACACCTCGACGCAGATGCCGCAGTACATGCAGAGCGCGTAGTCGATGTCGAAGCGGTCGAGCTCGTTCTTCTGGCGGGGCTTGCCGCCCTCACGACGCGGCGGCGCCAGGTACTTGTGGCCCTCGATGTAGATGCACCAGTCGGGGCACTCGCGGGCGCACAGCATGCAGACCGTGCAGTTCTCCTCCTTGAGGGCGATGACGCCGCGGGCCCGAGGGGTCGGCGCCTCCTTCTCGTGGGGGTACTGCACGGTGACGTTGGGCTGCAGCATCGTCTTGAACGTGACGCCGAGGCCCTTGACGAGGCCGGGAAGTTGGGGCATCAGAACACCACCTTCAGGACTCCGGTGGCGACGATGTTCACCAGCGAGATGGGGATGAGCACCTTCCAGGCGAAGGTCTGGAGCTGGTCCTCACGGAAGCGGGGATAGGTGAAGCGCACCCAGAAGATGATGAACGACACCAGCATGATCTTCCCGAACATCACGGCCGGGCCGATGATGTTGAGCGCGTTCGAGTCGACGTCGAAGCCCGGCACCCACCACCCGCCGAGGAACAGCACCGAGGCGATCGCTGCGAAGGCGAAGGCCGTGGCGAACTCGGCCAGGAAGAAGCTGAGGAAGCGGAAGCCGGTGTACTCGACCTGGTAGCCGCCGACGATCTCGGACTCGGCCACCGGCATGTCGAACGGGGTCTGGGTGAGCTCGGCCTGCACCGCGATCATGAAGACCACGAACCCGACGAACTGGGTGAGCACGAACGGGTTGCCGATGGCGCCCCAGCCGAAGATCTCGCCCTCGGCCTGCACGGCGACCATGCCCTGGAGGTTGAGCGTCTCGGCCTGGATGACCACGCCGACGACGGCGAGCACCATCGGCAGCTCGTAGGCGATGAGCTGGCCGGCGGCGCGCAGGCCACCGATGAGCGAGTACTTGTTGGCCGACGCCCAGCCCGCCATCAAGATGCCGATCACCGAGATGGACGACACGGCGAGGGCGATGAAGATGCCGGCCTCGACCGGCTCGCCCACCAGGTCGGGCCCGATCGGCACGAAGACGTACAGCAGCATCGTGGAGACGAGCACGACGATCGGGGCGAATGCGAACACCCACTTGTCGGCCTTCTCCGGGAAGATGTCTTCCTTCTGGATGAACTTCACGCCGTCGCCGACGAGCTGGAGCAGGCCGAACGGACCGGAGTCCATCGGGCCGAGCCGGCTCTGCATGAACGACATGATCTTCAGCAGGAAGACGTAGCCGAGGATGAGCGCGGCCGTCGGCACCATCGCCGCGGCCACCAGCACCTTGATGCCGGTCTCCTGCCAGTACGCGAGCTCGATGCCGAGCACGAGGTCGGTCACCGGTCGATGTCTCCGAGGATGAAGTAGAGGCTCGCGAGGATCGTGATGATGTCGGGGACGTACACGCCCTTCAGCAGCCACGGCGCGATGGAGACGTTGTTGAACGACGCCGAACGGATCTTCACGCGGAACGGCGTGAGGTCGCCCTTGGAGACGATGTAGTACCCCATCTCGCCGAGCGGGTTCTCGGTGGAGATCCACGCCTCGCCCGCGGGCACCTTGATGATGCGGGGGACCTTGGCCATGATCGGACCGGACGGCAGGCCGTCGAGGAGCTGGTCGATGATGAGGGTCGACTCGCGCACCTCCATCATCCGCACCCAGAAGCGGGCGAACGAGTCACCGTCGGGGTGGGTCCAGACCTTCCAGTCGACCTCGTTCCACGCCAGGCCGACCGGCTCGTCGCGCCGCAGGTCCCAGTCGACGCCCGACGCGCGGATGTTGGCACCGGACAGCCCGTAGGCCAGGCCGACCTCGGGCGGGATCACCCCGACGCCGCGGGTGCGGGCCTCGAAGATCTCGTTGCCGGCGATGAGGTCCTCCATGATCTGGCAGAACTCGCGGATCTTGCCCATCGCCTGGCGGGTCTCGTCGATCCAGCCCTTGGGCAGGTCGTCCTTGAGGCCGCCGATGCGGTCGAAGTTGGGGTGGAAGCGGCCGCCGGTGGCGGACTCGATCTGGTTGAGGACGAACTCGCGGTCGCGGAACGCGTAGAACGCGGGCGTCTGCGCGCCGAGCTGGAGCGCCATGTCGCCGAGGAACAGGGTGATGTTGGCGATGCGCGAGAGCTCGAAGAAGATCGTGCGGATCCACTGGGCGCGCGGCGGCGCCTCGACCTCCATGAGCCGCTCGGCGGCGAGGATGAACGGCACCTCGTTGGCGAAGCTGCCGAGCCAGTCGATGCGGTTCACCAGCGTGGTGACCTGCGGGTACGTGCGCACCTCGGTGAGCTTCTCGTAGCCCCGGTGCATGTAGCCCATGATCGGGTCGGCCGAGATGACCTGCTCGCCGTCGAGCTTGGCGACGATGCGCAGGGTGCCGTGGGTGGCGGGGTGCTGGGG
>CAZBTQ010000042.1:0-19961 GCA_964494405.1 uncultured Iamiaceae bacterium | reverse complement strand
GCGGCCCGACGAGGTGGATGAGGGCAGGCCAGCGCGACACGGAGGCAGAGTAGAGGCTCACGTTCCGCTCCCAGGGACCCGAGCTGGAGGTCCTGCGGCGCATGGGCCACCCGTTCTTCACCCTCGGCTGGGGGCGCGACGTCATGGGGATCCACCACTGAGGCGGGCGGGCCTCGTACGTTCTCCCCTCGGAGCGGGTGGGCCAGAGGAGAGAAATGTCCTGGCACCCGTCACGCGCGTCGTCCCGGCCGCTCGACCCCACCGCTCCGTCCCGGTATCGCGCCGCCACCGTCCAGTCACGGACGACTCGCTCGATGCTCGTGCAGCTCGACGACGGCAACGACCGCCTGCTGCCGGTGCCACCCGCGCCCGAGCCCTCGCTGATCGGCTCGAGGGTGCTGGTCGCCAACGACTACGACTGGGTGGTCGCCGTCGACCCTGCAGACCCGATCGAACAGGTCATGGTCGCCGGCTCGGATGACATGGTGGTCGACCTCCGTCGCGTCCCGGGCGAGACGGTGGCCATCGGCGCCTCGGCCGACGAGGACTTCGACGAGGACCTGCGCGACGTCGATCTGCGCCGTTTCGACCGTCGGCTGGAGCACCTCCAGCGTCGACGTCATGGCAACGGTGTGACCACGTTCCCCAAGATCACCTGGTAGCCGTTCCTGTCACACACCCGGCGTAGGGTCCTCGGATGGCCCGCGCCCGCACCGTCTTCCGCTGCGCCGACTGCGGTGCCGCCGCGCCCAAGTGGTCGGGGCGGTGCGCCACCTGCGGCGAGTGGAACACGCTCGTCGAAGAGGTCGACGTGCCGTCATCCGCGCCGGTGGTGTCGGGCCCCGCGCCGAGGCCGCAGCCGATCGGCGAGGTCGACACCAACGAGGGTCACCCGCGCCCCACCGGCATCGCCGAGCTCGACCGGGTCCTCGGCGGCGGCCTGGTCCCCGGTTCGGTCACGCTGATCGGTGGCGAGCCGGGCATCGGCAAGTCCACCCTGCTCCTCCAGGCCTTGGCGTCGCTCGCGGCTGCTGGGGAGTCCGTCCTCTACGTGTCGGGCGAGGAGTCGGCGCAGCAGGTGCGCATGCGGGCCGACCGGCTCGACGCCCTCCAGCCCACGTTGTGGTTCGTCGCCGACACCGACGTGGCGCGCGTCGTCGCCCACATCGACGAGGTGGCGCCCACGGTGGTGGTCATCGACTCGATCCAGACGATGACCCACCACGACCTCTCGTCGTCGGCGGGCTCGGTCGGGCAGGTGCGCGAGTCGGCGGCACGGCTGGTCACCGAGGCGAAGTCCCGGGGCGTGGCGGTCGTGCTCGTCGGCCACGTCACCAAGGACGGCGGCCTCGCGGGCCCGAGGGTGCTCGAGCACGTCGTCGACACGGTCCTGTCGTTCGAAGGGGAGCGCCACCACGCCCTGCGCCTGCTGCGCGCGGTGAAGCACCGGTTCGGCTCCACCGACGAGCTGGGCCTGTTCGAGATGACCCAAGCCGGCCTGGTCGGCCTGCCCGACCCGAGCAAGCTGTTCCTGGCCGACCGCAGGCCCGGCACCCCGGGTTCGGTCGTCGTGCCCACCATGGAGGGGCACCGGCCGCTGTTGGTCGAGCTCCAGGCCCTGGTCACGCCGGGTGGCGGCGGTTCGCCGCGCCGGTCGGCCCAGGGCGTCGACCACGGGCGCCTGTCGTTCCTGCTGGCGGTGCTCGACCAGCACGCCGGGTGCGCCACCGGCAGCCAAGACGTCTATGCGCTGGCGGCGGGCGGGGTGAAGGTCATCGAGCCGGCGGCCGACCTGGCCCTGGCAGTCGCGGTGGCGTCGGCCAGCATGCAGCGCCCGGTGGGCGCGCAGCTCGTCGCGCTCGGCGAGGTCGGCCTCGGTGGCGAGCTCCGACAGGTCTCCCAGACCGGTCGCCGGCTCGGCGAGGCCGCCCGGCTCGGGTTCACCACCGCGATCGTTCCGCCGTCGGCCCCCGAACCGCCCGCAGGGGTCCAGATCCTGTGCGCCGCAACGGTGGCAGAGGCCGTCAAGCTGGCGCTCGCGTAGACTCTGCCCGTGGTCGCCCGGTACAGCCCTGCCTCGCTCGACGCCCTGCGGGCCATCGCGCCGGGGAAGCCATTGCGGGAGGGCCTCGATCGCATCCTCCAAGCGGGCAAGGGCGCGCTGATCGTCATCGGCGACGGTCCCGAAGTGCTCAACATCTGTTCGGGCGGCTTCCTGCTCGACGCTGCGTTCAGTCCCCAGCGGCTGTCGGAGCTGGCCAAGATGGACGGCGCCATCATCTTGGCCCGCGACGCCAGCCGCATCGCCCGGGCGAACGTGCACCTGGTGCCGAACCCCAACGTGCCCACCTCCGAGACCGGTACCCGTCACCGCACCGCCGAGCGGGTGGCCCGCTCCATCGAGGTGCCGGTCATCTCGGTCTCCGAGGACATGGCGGTCATCGCCATCTACGTGGGCGACGAGAAGCATCCGCTCGAGCCGTCGGCCCGGCTGCTCAACCGCGCCAACCAGGCGTTGCAGACCCTCGAGCGCTACCGCTCGCGCCTCGACGCGGTCGCGGCGTCGCTGTCGGCGCTCGAGGTCGAGGACCTCGTCACCCTGCGCGACGTCGTGTCGGTCCTGCAACGGACCGAGATGGTGCGGCGCATCGCCGACGAGATCGAGATCGACGTCATCGAGCTCGGCGTCGACGGCCGTCTCATCATGCTCCAGCTCGACGAGCTGCTCGGCGGGGTCTTCGAGGACGGCCGCCAGGTCGTGCGCGACTACGTCTACGAGATGCCGGGCTGGGAGGTCGGTGAGGCGCTCACCGGCCTGGCCGACTACGGCACCGAGGAGCTGCTCGACCTCAAGGCCATCGCCGACATGTTGCACCTGCCCGGCGACGCCATCGACCTCGACCGCAGCGTCACGCCTCGCGGCTACCGGCTGCTGTCGAAGGTGCCGCGCCTGCCCGACACCGTGGTCGACAACATCGTCCGGCGGTTCGGCAACCTCCAGAAGATCATGCGGGCCACCACCGGCGAGCTCGAGCAGGTCGAGGGCGTCGGCGCCACCCGCGCCCGTGCCATCAAGGAGGGCCTGGCCCGCCTGGCCGAGACGTCGATCCTCGAGCGCTACAGCTGATCGCTGGGTGAGCCAGCGGCCAGGGCGATCCGGCCGAGGTACTCACCCAACTGCTCGAGCTGGCGGGTCGTCATCCGATCGACGACCAGACGCCGCACACCGGCCACGTGGGTCGGCGCCGCGCCGACCAGCAGCTCGCGGCCAGCGGGCGTGAGCACGGCGAACGTGCCGCGGCGGTCGTCGACGCACGCCTCGCGCTCGACGAGGCCACGGGCTTGCATCCGGTTGACCCGGTGGGTGAGGCGAGGCCGCGAGACGAGTGCCCTCTCGGCGAGCTCGTTCATCCGCAGGCGGTGGTCCGGTGCTTCGGACAGGTGCACCAGGATCTCGTAGTCGGCGAGGGTCAGGTCGTGTGTGGTTCGCAGGTCCCGGTCGAGGTCCTCGAGGAGCAGCGTCGTGCCGGCGACGACCTTGCGCCAGGCGGCCTGCTCTCGATCGTCGAGCCAGTTCGGCTCGGCGTCAGATGGCACGGCGGGTGAGCTGCTCCCGGTCGAGGATCACGTAGCGGCGGTCCTGCTGCTCGATCCAGCCGAGGCGGATGAACGAGGCGATCGCCTTGTTCACCCGTTCGCGAGACGCGCCGACCATGCCCGCGAGCTCCTCCTGGGTGATGGGGAGCGAGAACTCGTCGCTGTCGCCGGCGAGCTCGAGCAGCCGCTTCGCGGTACGGCCGGTGACGTCGAGGAAGACCGAGTCGGCGAGCGCGTCGTCGATGTTGCGCAGGCGGGTGACCAGCATCGACGTCACGCCCCAGAGCAGCTCGGGGCGCGCCTCGTAGATGGCGCGGATGGTGCCGTAGGGGATGATGAGCACCTCGGAGGACTCGAGGGCCCGAGCCTCGGTGGAGCGGCCCAGCCCGTCGAAGAACGGCATGTCACCGAAGAGCTCGCCGGTTTCCATGAGCGCCATCATCGACTCACGGCCGTCGATCGAGCGCTTCACCATGGCGAGGCGTCCCTTGACGACGACGTAGAGCTCGACGGAGGGGTCGCCCTCGCCGAACAGGGTGTCGCCACGCCGAAGCTGCCGGTGTTCGGCGACCGACGCGAGCCGCTCGAGCTCGGCGGCGTCCATCTCGGCGAACAGCTCCACCTCGGACAGGATCGTGACGTCGGTCATGGGCGCCGATGCTACGTGGCACGCTGGCAGCCGTGCAGATGCGCATCGGACAGGGCCTCGACATCCACGCGTTCAGTGACGACACCGACAGGGCGCTCGTGCTCGGCGGCGTCACGATCGCGGGTGCTCGCGGCCTGGCGGGCCACAGCGACGCCGACGCGGTCGTGCACGCCTGCATCGACGCGCTGCTGGGCGCTGCGGGCCTCGGCGACATCGGCAAGCTCTACCCCGACACCGACCCCGCCTTCGCCGGTGCCGACAGCCTGACGCTGCTCGCCGACACGATGGGCCGCCTCGCGGGAGCCGGATGGCAGGTGCAGAACATCGACTGCACGGTGGTGGCCGAGGAGCCGAAGCTCGCGCCACACCGCGCCGCCATGGAGGCGAACCTCGCTGGGGCCGTGGGTGCGCCGGTCAGCGTGAAGGCGACCCGTGCGGAGGGACTGGGGGCATTGGGTCGGGTCGAGGGCATCATGTGCACCGCGATCGCGCTGATCAGCCGCGACGAGGACCAGGAGGTCTGATGGCGAACAAGGGGCGTGGACGACAGGGCGGGAGGGCGACGCGCGCCGACACCCCGTTCACGCGCGCCAAGGCCAGCGGCAAGCCTGTCGGGCGCGCGGCGAAGAAGGCGGCCGAGCGCGAGGGTTCGGCGTCGACCAAGAGCCGCCCGCCGCGTACCCCCAAGCCGAAGGGTGGCGGGGCCGACAGTCGCAAGGGTGGGGCCGACAACCGTCGGGGCCAGACCGGCCCGAAGGGGCTCGGCGGCGACAGGGTCGAGGGCCGCCAGGCCGTCCGCGAGCTCCTGTTGTCGGGGCGTCGCCGTGTGCGCGAGGTGGTCATCAGTTCGGGCATGGACCAGGCCGACATCCTCGACGACATCATCGATCTCGCCGACGAGATGAAGGTCCCGATCCACGAGGTGAGCCGCGCCAGGTTCGACGCGTCGGCGCGCACGACCTCGGCCCAGGGCGTCTACGCCGAGGCGCAGCCGCTGCCCGAACACAACCTCGTCGACCTCATCGCGCCCGATGACGGGTCGGTGCCGTTCCTGCTGGCGCTCGACGGCGTGACCGATCCGGGCAACCTCGGCGCGCTCGTCCGCACCGCCGAGTGCGCGGGCGTCACGGGCATCGTGCTGCCGAAGCACCGTGCGGTGCACGTCACGCCGACGGTCACCAAGTCCGCCGCCGGTGCCATCGAGTTCGTGCCGATGGCGCTCGTCGGAGGTCTCCCTGCCGCGCTGTCGGACATGACGAAGGCGGGGGTGTGGGTCGTCGGCCTCGACGAGGCAGGCGAGTCGCGCCTCGACGGCCTCGACCTCACCCAACCCACGTGCCTGGTGCTCGGGGCGGAGGGGCAAGGTCTCGGCCGTCTGGTGCGCCAGCGGTGCGACGCGATCGCGGCGATCCCGCTGCTCGGCAAGCTCAACTCGCTGAACGTCGCTGCTGCCGGTGCGGTCGCCTGCTTCGAGGTCGCGAGGCAGCGGAGCTAGCCCCCGGTCCGAGCCCTCACTCGATCCGCGCACTCGAGGATGGTGGCTGCGGCGAGCTCGGCGTCGTCGAGGTCGGTCCTCCATGACGAGACGCTGATTCGCATGGCGGTCGCTCCGTCCCACTGCGTCGATCCGCACCAGACCCGTCCGTCGGCTTGGATCTCGGCGATGAGCGCCTCGGTGGTCGGCCCGTCGACGTGTCGGACGAGGACCTGGTTGAGCACGACCTCGTTGAGGATCGTGAGGCCGCCCGCGTCGAGTCGCTCGGCGATGGTCGCTGCGACGTCGCAGGCCTGGGTGACCAGCGCCTGCACGCCGGCGCGACCCAGGGTGCGCAGCACCGACCAGACCTCGACCTGACGGGCCCGCTGGGACGATTGCGGCGTGTGGTGCATCGCCTCGAACCCGCCCTCTGGTGGGAGGTAGCCCGCCGTCGAGGCGAACGTGCGTCGGAGGTCCGACGGTCGGCGGACGAACACCAGGCCGCAGTCGTAGGTGACGTTGAGCCACTTGTGGCCGTCGGTGGCCCACGAGTCGGCACGGTCGAGTCCGCGCACGAGATGGGCGCGACCGGGGTCGGCGAGCGCCCACAGCCCGAACGCCCCGTCGACGTGCAACCAGCCCGATCGGTCGGCGAGCCAGTCGGCGATGTCGTCGAAGGGGTCGAACGCGCCGGTGTTCACCTCGCCGGCCTGTGCGCACACCAGCACCGGTCCCGCCAGATCGGGAAGCAGGTCAGCGCGCATGCGCCCCTGATCGTCGGAGGGCACCACGTGGACCCGCTGACGACCGAGTCCGACGAGTCCGAGCGACTTCCCCAACGTGGAGTGCGCCCGCTCGCCTACGACGACGTCTATCGCCGGCGCTCCGAACAGGCCGTCGGCCTGGCTGTCCCAACCGAGCTCCGCGGTCAACGCATCCCGTGCCGCCGCCAGGCATGAGGCGTTCGCGACAGTCGCTCCGCTGACGAAGGCCACACCGGTGCCATCCGGCAGACCGAGCAGGTCGACCAACCATCCGCGGGTGACGTCGTGCAGCGTCGCCGC
The DNA here is from genome assembly GCA_964494405.1 of uncultured Iamiaceae bacterium. GTDB lineage: Bacteria > Actinomycetota > Acidimicrobiia > Acidimicrobiales > SKKL01 > Actinomarinicola. Next base: position 13,174 of record CAZBTQ010000042.1, on the reverse strand, counting down.
CACGGGCGACATCACCGGCAGCGCCGCGTTCTGGTCCCAAGCGCTTGCCAACCAGGAGGTCGCCAGGGCTGCGGGAAGCGTGGCACCGTTCACGAAACCGAAGTAGCGGCCGCCGGTGCTCGCGAGGGTGGCCGGGCTGCCCAGCTCGTGCAGCAGACGCAGGGTCTCGCGTGCGTCCGCGCCGTCCTCGGGCATCGGCTCGTCGAAGCCCGCCAGCGCGGCCAGTGCTGCCGGCTCTGGTGGGACCCGTCGATCATCGATCGTCCGGACGTAGTCGAGGGCGTCCTCGACCGTTGCGCGAAGCAGTTCTTCCGAGTTCATGGGCGCCGTTCGTAGCACGTGACGTTCGGCCGACCTCCGCCATATAGGCCGGATTCAGGTGAAGGTCGTCGGGTCCGGCGGAGGGGTGCGTCGGTCCTCATCGGCCTGGCTCATCAGTCCCACGATGAGCGGTCCAGGACCTTCGACCACGGCGTAGCGCGATCCCCAGAAGGCGTCGTAGGGGGCCGTGAGCGAGCGGCCGCCGATCGAGAGGGCCTCCTCGTGCAGCCGATCCACTTCGCTCCGCTCGTCCACTCGCAGGTTGAGCACCACACCGTTGAACGACGGCTTGAGACCGCCCCACTGCTGGGCGAACGCCGTGCTGTCGAGGTCGATCCCGAACGTCGGCTCGGCGAGATCGTGACCTACGTCGAGTGACGTCGTCGCGGGGACCGTCACGTGGTGCGCATCCCACACCGCCCACTCCGGCGGTGTGGCGGGCAGCTCGACGCCGAGGCCGGTGAGGAAGCGAGACGCGGCACTGACATCGCTGACCACCACGTTGATCTGGTCGACGCGAGGCGAACCCACGACTGCGACGGTAGTGACGTTCAGGCCGTAGCGCATGCGCGTGCCATCGATGTGCTCCATGGCACCAGCTTGGGAACGATTCAGGTCGGGCGCCGACCGCAATCGGCATGGCCGGTCAGCCCATGAAGGCGGCCCGGCGGGCCATGCGCTCGGCCATCTCCTTCAGCTCGGGATCGCCGTCGATGATCGGCGCGAACTTCTCGCGGGCCTTCTCGCGCTTGGCCGGGTAGTACTCGGTCGGCCACAGGCCGTCGTGGGGCCGGTAGCTCTTGAGGACGTTGCGGGCGACGGTGACCTTGTGGACCTCGTCGACGCCGTCCATCACGCTCATCGTCGGCGCACCGTCCCACATCGCCTTGAGCGGCGTGAGGTTCGTCGTGCCGAGCGAGCCGAGCACGTGCATCGCCTTGTAGGCGACGTCGCGCAGCACCTTCGCCGCCGTGTACTTGGTGGCGGCGATCTGGGTGCGGGCCTCCTGGGTGGACGTGTTGTCGATGATCCACGCAGTCTCGAGGATGAGCAGCCGGAGCATCTTGATCTCGGCGTAGCAGTCGGCGATGGCCTCCTGCACCATCTGGTGCTCGGCGACGATCCTGCCGTGGGCTTCGCGGGACAGGGCCCGCTCGCACATCATGTCGAAGGCACGGTGGCACTGGGCGATGGCGCGCATGGCGTGGTGGATGCGCCCGCCGCCGAGGCGGCGCTGGGCGAGGACCTTGCCGCCGTCCTCTGGGCCGAGGAGGTGGTCGATCGGCACCCGCACGTCGGTGTAGCGGATGTGGGAGTGGGCGAGCGGGCTGTTGGGCATGATCTCGACCCCCGGCGTGTCGCGGGGGATCACGAAGATGCCGTTCTTGCACATGAGGAAGATGAGGTCGGCGAACGCGCCGGCGCTGGTGAACCACTTCTCGCCGTTGATGACCCACTCGTCGCCGTCGCGCACCGCGGTGGTGACGAACAGGTCGGGGTCAGAGCCGCCCTGGGGCTCGGTCATCGAGTAGGCCGACCGCAGCTCCTGGTTCATGAGCGGGACGAGCCACTTCTCCTTCTGCTCCTCGGTGCCGTACGCGGCGACGAGCTCCATGTTCCCGGTGTCGGGCGCGGCGGTGCCGAACATCGACGGTGCCGACGGGTACTTGCCGAGGATCTCGTTGAGGAGGGCGAGCTTGAGCTGGCCGAAGCCGGGGCCGCCGAGGTCCTCGTCGAGGAACAGCGCCCACAGGCCGCGGTCCTTGATCTGCTGCTTCAGCGGATCGACGAGCGCCTTCATCTTGGGGTCGCGAGATCGGGATGCGCCGGGGAAGACCAGCTCGAGCGGTTCGAGCTCCTCCTCGCAGAACGCGGCCACCCAGTCCAGCTGCTCCTGGAACTCGGGATCAGTCGAGAAGTCCCATGCCATGTGTCCGTGTCCCCTGTCGGTCGATTGGTGCGCGTGCACCATAGAGGCAAGCAGGTGCACCGTGCAATGATGTCGACCGTGTCGACCACCCGCGACCGGATCCTGCGTGCCGCCGAAGAGCTGTTCGCGGCGCGCGGGCTCGATGCGGTGAGCCTCCGCGAGATCAACCGCGCGGCGGGTGCCGGCAGCGCGGTGGCGGTGCAGTACCACTTCGACGACCGGTCCGGTGTGCTGCGTGGCATCGTCGACAAGCACCGACCCGCCATCGACACCGCGCGCCACGCGGTGCTCGACCACCTGGAAGCCCAGGGCGACGTCGACCTGCACGACATGGCCGGCGCGCTGGTGCGGCCCCTGGCGGCCAAGCTCGCCGACCCCGACGGTGGGCTCGACTACCTCCAGATCAACGCCGAGCTGGTGCACCGCGAGCACGTCACGCCTCAGCCACCGCTGGCGACGAGCGTCGACAGCCTCCAGCGGTGGCGCGCCGCTGTCGAACCGCTGCTCGATCCGTTCGCGGTGACGCTGCACCGGCGCTTCGCGGCGATCCGCTTCTCGGCCATCGAGCTGGGCCAGCGCGCTGCGAGCGCGCCGCACACCGACGATCGGCTGTTCGTCCAGCAGCTCGTCGACCTCACGACCTCGCTGCTGGCCACCCCGGTGTCCGACGAGGTGCGCCGCCTCTACGACGAGCGCCCCCGCCGGCGGACTACGAAGCGGACTGGATAGCCCGCCATACCTTCTCGGCCGTGCACGGCATGTCGATGTGGCTCACGCCGAGCGGCCGCAGCGCGTCGCACACCGCGTTGTGCACCGCAGGCGTGGCGCCGATGGTGCCCGACTCGCCGATGCCCTTGGCGCCCAGCGGGTTCAGGTGCGTGGGCGTCTCCTGGGTGAGCCGCTCGAACGACGGCAGCTCGGTGGCGCTGATGATGCCGTAGTCGCCGAAGTTCGAGGTGAGCGGCGTGCCGTACTCGTCGTAGCGGATCTCTTCGAGCAGGGCCTGCGCGGCGCCCTGGGCCAGCCCGCCGTGCACCTGGCCGTCGGCGAGCAGCGGGTTGAGCAGCGTGCCAGCGTCGTCGCAGGCGACGAGCCGTCGCAGGTCGACCCGGCCGGTCTCGGTGTCGACCTCGACCACCGCGACGTGGGCGCCGAACGGGAACGTCGCGCCGCCCTGAGAGAACTCCGACAGGCCGATCAAGGGGTTCGAGTCGGTGGCGGCCGCCTCGGCGACGTCGACCCACGCGATCGATCGGGCAGGGGTGCCAGCGACGTGGAACCGCCGGTTCTCGGTGTCGTGGACGACGTCGTCGACCGCGGCTTCGAGCATGTCGGCCGCCTTCTCCCTGGCGAGGTCGGACAGCTGTCCCGCCGCTTCGTGGATGGACGAACCAGCGATCTGCACCGACCGCGAGCCACCGGTCATCCCACCGGTGGGAACCAGGTCGGTGTCGCCGTGCACGACGGTGACGTCGTCGATGTCGAGCCCCAGCCGGTCGGCGACGAGCATCGCCCACGCGGTGTGGTGGCCCTGGCCGTACGGCGACGATCCGGTCTTGGCGAGCACCTTGCCGTCGGGCAGCAGCTCGACCGAGCCGTACTCGCCGCCGCCACCGCCGCCGGTGATCTCGACGTAGACCGACAGCCCGATCCCGAGCTGGACGCGGTCGCCCGCCTCCAGGCGGCGGGCCTGCTCGGCGCGCAGCTCCTGGTAGCCGGCGGCATCGAGCGCCTTGTCGAGTGCGCCGGCGTAGTCGCCGGAGTCGTAGTTGGTTCCCGTCGGCGTGGTGTACGGGAACTGGTCGGGCGACAGGAGGTTCTTGTAGCGCACCTCGGCCGGGTCCATGCCGATCTCGGCGGCGAACAGGTCGACGGCGCGCTCGATCGCCGCCGCGGCCTCCGGTCGGCCGGCTCCGCGGTAGGCGGTGGTGGGCGTGGTGTTGGTGACGACCGACCGTGAGCTGAACTCGGCGTTGGTGAACGAGTAGACGCCGGTGAGCATGGTGCGGGTCATCCACGGAAGGATCGCCCCCATGCCGGGGTAGGCGCCGGCGTCCTGCACGACGCTCAACCGATAGCCGGTGATGGTGCCGTCGCGGGAGCCGCCGATCTCGACGTCTTGGATCTGGGCGCGGCCGTGGCCCATGCCGACCATGTTCTCGGTGCGGGTCTCGACCCATCGCACGGGCCGGCCCACCCGGCGGGCCAGCCAACCGACGAGGATCTCCTCGGTGTAGGTGCGGCCCTTGGCGCCGAAGCCGCCCCCCACGTCGGGCGAGATGACGCGCACCTGGTCGGTCTCGAGCCCGAGCCCGGCGCAGATGGCGTCGCGCACGGGGTGCGCGCCCTGGCACGAGGCGTAGTGGACCAGTCGTCCGTCGTCGGCCCAGTACGCGGCGGCGACCCGAGGTTCGATCGGCCCGGCGGCGACGCGCTGGTTGACCATGCGCTGGCGCACCACGACCTCGCAGTCGTCGAGGCTGATCGAGTCGCGCGACGGCATGTCGAACGCCACGTTGGTGCCGGCGTCGGCGAACAGCACGACGTCGGAGTCGGCCGACTCGCCCGACTCGACCAGGACGTCGAGCGGGTCGAGGTCGACGAACACGAGCTCGGCCGCGTCGAGCGCCTGGGCGTAGGTCTCGGCCACGACGGCGACGATGGGCTCGCCGACGTAGCGGACGACGTCGCGGGCCAGGTACGGCTGGGGCATCGCCTGGTTGAGCATCCCCATCGACGGCGGCATCGGATCGATGTCGAGGTCCGCGGCGGTGACGACGTCGACCACGCCGGGCGCCGCCTTCGCCTCGGCGACGTCGATCGACTCGATCCGCGCGTGCGCCATCGTGGACCGCACGTAGACGAGCGAGGTGGCGCCGGGTGGCAGCTCGATGTCGGCCACGTAGTCGCCGCCGGCGGTCAAGAACTTCGGGTCCTCGGTGCGCAGGACGCGGTTGCCCAGGATGCTCAATGCCCCTCCCCCGGGGTCGTCGTGGTGTTGCGGGAGCCTACCGGCGCCTCGATGGGCCATGATGCGGAGGTGGGTGGACCAGTCACCGGCCCGGCGAGGATCAGGATCGAGCGGATGAAGTGGCCCGACCGGAGCCACCAGACGCTCGACGGCCTGGTGCTGGGCGTCGACGAGCACGGCACGTGGCTCGGCATGCCCGACGACGACGAGGTGTGGTGCATCCCCGACGACCAGTGGTGGGTGGCGTGCTGGTTCGACCGTGCCGACGCCGTGGCGGTCGACATCGCCATGCCGGCGCGCTGGTCCGACGGTGGGATCGAGATCGTCGGGTTGGACTTTCGCGTCATCTCCAAGGCCGGTGAGCCGCGCCTGGTGGGCGACGACGACTTCGAGGAGAACCGCCTCGCGTTCGAGTACCCGTCGACCGTGGAGGCGGGTGCGCGCCGGGCTGCGGAAGAGGTCCTCGCCGCGGTGGCCGCCGACGTGAACCCCTTCACCTGGACCGCTGGCGCCGGTTGGTTCTCGATCCTGCGAGCGTCCAGCTAGGTCGCGACCCGCCTCGGCTGCCTAGAACCAGGTCGCGAGGGCCCGGGCGAGCACCGTCCCGTCGGCGTCGACGGCGGCGGTGCCGGCGAACTTCTTGCGGCCGTCCTCGCCGACCTGCCACCCGATCACCACGTGCTCGGCGTCGGCGGGCACCGGCAGGAGCTGCTCGTACTGGATGCGACCCAACAGCCCGGCCCGGGTCTCGCCGACGATGAACGCGAAGGCCCCCGGGCAGTCGAGGGCGGCGAGCACCCACTCGGTGCCGACGGTGCCGTCCGCGGCGCGCATCTCGTCGGTGGGGCGCCACGTGCCCGCGACCAGGGCCCGACCTTCGACGGCGAGCGGCCCGGCGAACACGCGGAGGCCCTCGCCGACGGCGCGGTTGCCACAGCCGAAGCACTGTCCGTGGATGCCCCGCCCCTCCTGGTGGCTCGGCGAACCGGCCTCGGCGGCGCGGGCGTCGTCCAGGCTCGGCGCGAACGGGACGTCGAGGTCGAACGAGGTCGGCTCGGACTGGGCGATGAGCTCCCCCTCGAGGTCGCGCAGCTCCAGGCGACCTTCGTCGAGGTGGAACATCTGGAGCGGCGCGTCGAGCGGCGTCGGCCGGCGCAGGGTCACCTGGACCGGCCCGTCGGTGCGAGCGGCGAAGAGCCCTGCGACGTAGCCGCCGTGCCCCATCGTCGGCGGCCCGTGGTAGCGGCCGGCGACGGAGATGTCCTCGATCTGATCGGTCATGGCCCTCCTTGGATCCAGTGTCAGTCAAATGGGTGGGCGGGGGCGCGAGCCAATCGGTAGGGTCGTCGGCCATGAAGTGATGAGCCCTCCTCCACGTCGACCGACCGATGCAGACGAAGGGACGCTCATGACCAAGAAGCCATCACGACCCGGCCGCGTCACCCCCAAGGGGACGGTGAACGAGCCGAAGGGATCGCGCCAGGCGCGCCGCAAGGGCGCCGACGTGGTCCAGGAGCAGACCCAACAGCTCCACCAGGGCTGGGAGCCGAAGGCGAAGGGCCAGAGCTTCGTGCCCACGAGCGGCCAGAAGTCCGGCCACCGGGGCAATCGCTAGGCGGGTCGGTCGGGGAGGCCATCGGTGGCGAGCGCAGCGTTCGTGTAGCGGCCGTCGTCGGTGACCTCCCGGCCGAACCACCCTGGTGCCTCGAATGCGTCGAGCGACGCCTCGTCGTCGAACTCCACCTCGACGAGGACCAGCCCCGCCAGGCGGCCCTCGAACACGTCGAGCTCGGCGGTGTGGTCGCCGAGGTCGATGCGGTAACGGGTCTTCTCGACCCCACGGTCGCCGGTGAGCGCCCACGCCGCGTCGAACTCGTCGGCCGCGATCGCCCACTCGAGCTCGGTGCGCACCGCACCGGTGCCGCCCTTCAGCGTCATGGTCCGCCCCTTGGACCCGGCATCGCGGACCCGCAGCGAGACCATGCCATCGATGGCGACGTAACCCTGCGCCATGTGGACGCCGTCGTCGGGGAGGTCGGGGAGGTGGTCGACGAGCCACTTGCGCTCGCGCTCGACGGTGTTGGCCATGACGGCATCTTCTCACCGAACTCTCAGGCGCCTCCCGAACACCTCTGTGGTCGGCTCCGTACGGTCTGGTCCATGAGCGAGCATCAACACGACGACGACCACGACCACGACGACCACGGCGGCTTCGCCCGCGACGTGCCCCACCTGGTGGGTCGTCGACACGCCCTGGCCCTGTTCGGCGGTCTCGGACTGGCGGGTGCACTCGCCGCGTGCGGCGCCAACGGCGATCCGTCCAGCGGCTCATCGTCCAGCTCGTCGTCAGGCTCGGCGTCGGGTGGGTCGTCGTCGACGTCGCTCGCCGCGAGCGCCGGTGCCGCGATCCCCCAGGAGACCCAGGGTCCGTACCCGGCCGACGGCTCGAACGGCCCGAACATCCTCACCGACGGCGCCATCGTGCGGTCCGACATCACGACGAGCGTCGCCGGCCTGACGGGCACGGCCGACGGCGTCCCCCTGGAGACCGCGCTGACGATCGTCGATGCCACCAACGGAGCGGCCATCCCCGGTGCGGCGCTCTACCTGTGGCACTGCACCGCCGATGGTCGGTACTCCATCTACGAGGAGCGCGACCAGAACTACCTCCGCGGCGTGCAGGTCGCCGACGACAACGGCAGGGTGTCGTTCACCACCGTCTTCCCCGGGTGCTACGCCGGTCGCTGGCCCCACGCCCACTTCGAGGTGTTCGACTCGCTCGACGTCGCAACCTCTGGTGCGGCCGCACGACGAACCTCGCAGCTGGCGCTGCCCGAGGGCGACTGCAACGCCGTCTACGCCGACAGTCGCTACGGCAACAGCGCCGGGAACCTGTCGCGCCTGTCCCTCGACACCGACGGCGTCTTCCGCGACGGCTGGACCGACCAGCTCGCCACGATGTCCGGCTCCGTCGACGGCGGCTACACGGCCTCGCTGCTCGTCAGGGTGTGACATCCGTTACATTCGTCGCATGAGCGCGACGATCTTCGATGCCGACAGCCACGTCATGGAGGTCGAGGACTGGCTGCCCTCGTTCGCCGATCCGGGCGTGCGCGACCAGCTCTACCCGCTCGGGCTCGCCAAGGCGGGCAAGGGCGCGGCCGAGCTGATGGACAAGCTCCCGCGCGTCTGGGAGCAGCACAAGGACCAGGAGATCGGGGCGAACATCCTCGAGGGGCCGAAGGGTTGGCTCGCTCCTGGTGCCCTCGACACCGAGGTGCGGTCACGGGTGCTCGACACGCTCGGGATCACCGCCCAGCTCGTGTTCCCGACGTTCTCGCTCGGCCACTTCGCGGCCAGCAAGGACCTCGACGTCCTCTACGGAGGCACCCGGGCCATCAACCGCGCGATGTCGGCATTCTGCGAGCCCGACCCGCGGTTGCTGCCCGTCGGCTACCTGCCCCTGCACGACGCCGACCGGGCCCTGGCCGAGCTCGACCTCGCGGCCGAGGCCGGCGTCAAGGCGGTGTGGATGCCGTCGGAGGCGCCCGGCCGTTCGCCGGCCCACGTCGACTACGAGCCGGTGTGGGCCCGCCTCGCCGAGCTCGGCATCCCGTTCGTCCTGCACGTCGGCGGCGGCGCGACGCTGCCGAAGGAGTTCCACGACAACGGCCGGCCGCGCCCCACCGACTGGCTCGGCGGTGGCGAGAACCTACGGGCCAAGGACCTGCCGGTGCTGCACCACTCGCCCGAGCGGTTCCTGTCGTGCCTGGTCCTCGACGGTGTGTTCGAACGCCACCCCGAGCTGCGTGGCGGCGCCATCGAGCTCGGCGCCACCTGGGTGCCCAACCTGCTGCGCACGCTCGACAACGCGGCCAAGACGCTCGGCAAGCACGAGCCGCTCATCCAGGAGCTGCCGCTCGCGCCGTCGGAGTACATCCGGCGCCAGGTGCGGTTCACGCCGTTCCCGTTCGAGGACACCGCGTGGCTCGTCGAGCAGTGCGGCACCGAGCTCTTCCTGTTCTCCACCGACTACCCGCACCCTGAAGGCGGCCGCCACCCGTTCGAGAACTTCGGCGCCGCGATGGAGGGGTTCGACGACGACGCCCGCGAGCGCTTCTTCTGGCGCAACGGCGCGGAGCTGTTCGGCCTCGTCTGACCATCAGGTGGATCTCGAGGCGTTCATCCGCGACGTCCCGGACTTCCCGTCGCCGGGCATCGCCTTCAAGGACATCACGCCGCTGCTCGGCGATCCTGTCGCGTTCGCCACCACCATCGACCGCTTGGCCGAGCCGTTCGTCGGGCGTGGCATCACCAAGGTCGTGGGCATCGAAGCGCGCGGGTTCGTCGTGGCGGCGCCGGTCGCGCACCGGCTGGGCGCCGGCTTCGTGCCGGCACGCAAGCCGGGAAAGCTGCCATGGGGCACCGAGTCGGAGTCCTACGAGCTGGAGTACGGCACCGACGCGCTCGAGATCCACGTCGACGCCATCGACGCCGGAGAGAAGGTGCTCGTCGTCGACGACGTGATCGCCACCGGCGGGACCGCTGCGGCGACGGTGCGCCTGGTCGAGTCGCTCGGCGGGGCGGTCGAAGGGCTCGCGTTCGTGATCGAGCTGGCGTTCCTCGACGGCGCTGCCCAGCTCGGCGGCCGCGAGCGGGTCGCGCTGGTCACCTACTCGTGAGTGGACCGCTGGTGGTCGTGGCCGTCCGCCAGGAGGCGGTGCACCTGCACGGTGTCGACGTGGTGCTCACGGGCATCGGCAAGGTCGCGGCGGCGGTGTCGGTGTCGGCGGCCATCGCCGAACGCCGACCCTCGTTCGTCCTCAACGTCGGCACCGCGGGCGCGCTGCGCGACGGGCTCGAGGGCGCGCACGTCATCGGTCGGGTGGTCGAACACGACGTCGACCACGCCGCGCTCGGCCGGTTGATCGGCGAGGACCTCTCCGGCGAGGTCGTGCTCGACCCGACGTCGCCGATCACGCTGGCGACCGGCGACGTCTTCGTCGCCGACCCCACTCTGCGGCTGGCGCTCGCGGCGCGTGCTGACCTCGTCGACATGGAGGGGTACGCGATCGCTCGGGCGTGCGAGCGGGCCGGTGTCGAGTGCCGGATGGTGAAGGTGGTGTCCGACACCGCAGACGCCGATGCCGGGCTCACGTGGCAGGAACAGGCCGACCGCACCGCTCGCGAGATCGCCGCGGTCGTCGCGACTCAGCTCTGATCCAGGAAGCGCTGCACGTCGTCGCCGTCGGCGTGGAGCGCGGCGAGCGTCGCGTCGTCGAGCGGTTCGCGGGGCTCGATCGTGAGCTTGCCGTCCGAGAGCTTCCAGGTCGCGACGACCCGGCCGTCGACGAGGGCGGTCGCACGGAAGAGGCCGTTGATCGTGACGATGCCCGCCTGGTCGTCGCCCACCACCCAGCGTCGAGATGCCCAGCCGTGCAGCACCGGGTCGAACGGTCCGAGCAGGCGGGGCGGCGGAAGAGCCTGCGGGGTTGGTGCCAGTACGGGCGCTTCCACCTGCGCGAGCGCTCGCCGGGCGTCGGTCAGGGTGAGGCCCGACCACTTGGCCAGGTCCCGCTCGTCGGCGGGCGCATGTCCGCGCAGGTAGCGCGCTGCAAGACGCGCCAGCGCCTCGTCGCGCTCGATGCTGGCGGGGCGCTCGAGCCACTTCGAGGCGAGCACGAACGCGTGCCGACCGTCCACCACCGGGCCGCGCACGACCGGGTGGCGGATCGATGCCGCGACGAGCACGTGCACCAGGGCTTGGCCCGCGGTCGGGATCCCCTCTGCGTCGAGGCGGTCGCGCAGATCGTCCCGACCGAGTGGACCCTCGCGTTCGAGCGCGCCGACGACGAGGTCGACGCCGCGGTCGGCATCGGTCGGCGACACGCCCTCCTCCGCCAACCGCCGTCGGTTGCCGGCGACCATGCGATCCGCCGTGAGCTGGTGCAGCCACCAGTAGTCGGCTGACGGCACGAGGTGCAGGGTTCCTCTGTTGAGCCAAGCGACGACGACCGACCGGTCGTCGGTGAGGGCGCGGTCGACGTCGCCCGCCGACAGGCCGATGGTGCGACTTCGGATCGCGAGCCGCATCCCGCGACCGTCTTGGGCCTGGATGGCCAGCAGGTGCTGGGCCACGTCGGCGACGGTGGTGGCCGGCGGCCCGGCGAGCCGCTGCGACGTGAGCCGTTGCGCCGTGAGCCACCCAGCGGTGATGTGTGAGGTCACCGGCCGTAGGCGGCGAGGGTGGCGAGCGCCTCGACGGTGACCATGCCGCGCCACTCCCACACCGACGGCTCGCTCGGCGGTTCCCAGCGGATCGGCCACCCGCCGTCGGGCTGCTGGTCCGCGGCGAGCGCGTCGAGGTGGCCTTCGATCTGGTCGTCGCTGAACCGGGCACGCCACGGGCTGTCGGGGGCCGGCGCGAAGTGGAGGGGCGTCAGGCCGTACTCGTTCGGGTCCGGAGTGGCCTGGAACATCGGCGTCGACGGGAGTCGTGCGAACAGGCGGTCGGCCAGCCGGTCGGCCTCGGCCCGGTCGGGCAGGTGGGTCAGCAGCGTCGCCACGCACGAGAGCGCGTGGACAGCGGCATCGTCGAGGTCGCCGCCCTCGATCTGGTCGACGCACCAGCTGGTGGCGTCGTCGAGCCACGGGTGCGCGACACCGGCGGCGTGGAGGTGGCCGGCGATCGCCGCTGTGGGGTTGAGGTCGGGCGGAAAGCTGTCGATGCCGAGCCAATGGCTCGCTCGGGGATGGTCGGCGAACGACGGCAGCATGATCGGCAGCGCGGGCGTGCCCGTGGCCGCCGCCACGTTGGCGAGGTGATCGCAGAGCGCGACCGTGACGTCAGCTGGCAGGCGAGCTCCCGCTGACTGGACGGATTCGAGCGCGACCTGGGCGTAGAGCGGCTGGCTGTTGGGGTCGCGGGTGTCGGGCTCGAGGCCGTGGCCGAAGCCGCCGTCGTCGTTGCGGTAGGCGAGGACCGCGTCGACGACGGGTTGGGACGGCCCGGCATCGAACATGGCCGCGGCTCGGCGTTGGTCGAGGATGCGGGCGTGTGCGCCGATGAAGGCGCGTGCGGCGTCGGTGTCCATGGAGGCTCCAGGTCAGTCGGGCGTGATGGTGGGGAAGGGGACGTCGAGCACGTCGTCGAGGTCGCGGATGGGGGCGGTCTCGTCGGTGAGGCGGACAGCGCGGATGCGGTCGAGCCGGAAGACGCGACCGTCGTCGCGCAGCCGGCACCACCCGATGAGGTAGGCGTCGTCGGTCGTGAGGTGGAGGCCGTGCACCTCGACAGGACGGTCGTTCGTGGCGATGCCGTGGCCGTCGGTGTAGTCGAGTCGCACGACGCGGCGGTGGCGCACGGCCCCTTCGACCGCGGCGAGCACCTCCGGATCGACCTCGGCGGCTGGCTCGCTCGAGCTCAACCGGAACCGTGCCGCGATCTCGCGGGCGGCGTCCGCGTCGCTGGGTCGCATCACCGCGAGCAGCTTCTGGCGTGCCCGTCGACCGGCTGCGGTGAACGGCACCGCCGGCATCGCGGCCAGGGCGATCATGATCGCGAGCGCCTCGTCGGGGTCGAGGTTCAGGGGCGGCAGCGTCGTGCGGGTGTCGATGGCGTAACCACCGGTTCGTCCGCGCTCGGCCCAGATGGGCACGCCCGACTCCTGGAGGGCGCCGATGTCGCGCTCGATCGTGCGGACGCTCACCTCGAACCGTGCGGCGAGGCTGGTGGCGCTGACCGGACGTGGTGCCGCGGCGCGCAGCTCCTCGACCAGCGCGTACAGCCGGTCGGTGCGGTTCATCGGGGCTCACGCCGCCAGCATGTGCCATCCACCCGACAACCCTATGTCGGGTATTCGAGGGCCTGCCCAGGCCTCACGCCGCGCTGGCACCGCGTTCGTCGTCCCCGAGCCACTTGTTCAGGATGAGGTCGAGGCCCCACAGGGTGA
>CAZBTQ010000041.1:1952-20241 GCA_964494405.1 uncultured Iamiaceae bacterium | reverse complement strand
CCACGCGAACCGCGCCCAACCACCCCCGACGCGCCCGCGGGCGCGCGCGACAGCGCCGCTCAGACCGCCATCGCGCTGCGGACCTCCTCGAACGCGGCCTCGCCACCCTCGCCGCTGCCGGTGATGCGGCCCGACTCCAGGACGTGATAGCTCGCGGTGGAGCGCAGCGCGAACCCGACGTGCTGCTCGACCAGCAGCACCGTGAGGTCGCCGCGCCGGGTGAGCTCGGTGATGACCTGTTCGATCTCGGCGACGACGTTGGGCTGGATGCCCTCGGTCGGCTCATCGAGGATCAACACCCGCGGCTTCGTGAGCAGGGTCCTGGCGATGGAGAGCTGCTGGCGTTGACCGCCCGACAGCAGGCCCGCAGGTCGACTCAACAGGCTGGTGAGCGCGGGGAAGGTGTCGAGCACCTCGTCGATCTCGGACCTGACCTTGGTGACGAGCTGGAGGTTCTCCAGCGTCGTCATCTGCGGGAAGCAGAGCTGGCCTTGGGGGACGTAGCCGAGGCCCCGCTTGACCCGCTGGTTGGGCGCCATCTTGGTGACGTCCTCGCCATCGAGGAGGACCTTGCCCGACCTCGCGTGGATCAACCCGACTGCGACACGCAACAGCGTGGTCTTCCCTGCGCCGTTGTGGCCCATGATGGCTGCGCCGCCGGCCGGGATCGACACGTCGACGTCGAACAGCACCATCGTGCGCCCGTAGCCGGCGGTGACGCCGACGAGCTCGAGGATGGACTCAGGCATTGAGGGCCACCTCCGTCACGGTCCCCAGGTAGACCTCTTGGACCTTCGGGTCCGCTTGGATCTCGGCGACGGTCCCCTCGGCGAGCACCTTGCCGGCGTGCATCACCGTCACCAGGTCGGCGAAGGTGCGCATGAACTCCATGTCATGCTCGATGACGACGATGGTGCGGTCGCCGACGATGCGCTGCAACAGCGCTCCGGTCTCCTGCCGCTCCTCTGCGCTCATGCCGGCAACCGTCTCGTCGAGGAACATGACCTTGGCGTCCTGCACCAGCAGCATGCCGACCTCGAGCCACTGCTTCTGCCCGTGGGCGAGGGTCCCGGCTGGTCGACCTGCGAGCGCGGTCAGCCCGATCGTCTCCAGCGCGCGCTCGACGCTGTCGGGCACCTTGCGTCGAGCCAGCAACCGACCTCGGGTCGTGCGGTGCACACCGGCCGCGATGTCCAGGTTCTGGACCACGGTGAGCTGCTCGAACACGGTCGCGGTCTGGAACGTCCGACCGATACCCATCCGCACGATCTCGTGCGCCTTCATGCCGAGCAGGTTGCGGTCGCGGAACATCGCGCGCCCCGAGCCCTTCACCAACCCCGTCAGCGCATCGACCGCGGTGGTCTTGCCTGCGCCGTTAGGACCGATGAGGAAGTGCAGCCGCCCTTGCGCGAACGTCAGGTCGATGCCGTCGATCGCCTTGAAGCCGTCGAAGTCGACGGTCAGGTCTCGGATCTCCAGGTAGTCCTCGCCGAGGAACGACGCCGTCACGCGATCGCCTCTCCGTCGATGGCGGTCGGGCGGGCCGCCGGGGCCGCACCAGACGCTCGGTTCGGACGGAGCCCCCGCAGCTTCGACCCCAACGACGCCAGGCCACCGGGCAGGAAGAGGATGACGAGGATGAACAGCGCCCCTTGGAAGTAGACCCAGGTCGTCGGGAACTGCGACGAGAGCGTCGACTGCCCGTAGCCGACGGCGATGGTGCCCAGGACGGGACCGAGCAACGAACCGCGACCACCGAGCGCGACGCCCGCGATCAGCATGATCGACGCTGACGCGTTGACGTCCGAGGGCGAGATGATCCCGACGAGCGGTGCGAACATGGCGCCACCGATGCTGGCCATGACCGCCGCCACGACGAACGCGACCAGCTTGACGTTGGCAGGGTCGTAGCCGAGGAAGCGCACCCGTTCCTCCGCGTCGCGGGTGGCGAGCAGCAGCTCGCCGTACCGGCTCCGGTAGAGCTGCCAGACGACCAGCATGCAGGCGATCAGCAGGCCCGCCGCGATCAAGTACAGGTTCTTCTTCACGTCCGGGTCATAGAGGTTGTGGCCGAAGAACGTGCTGAAGGTGTTCAGACCGTTGAACCCACCGGTCTGCTTGATGGTCGCGATCAACAGGGTCGAGAACGCGACCGCCATGGCCTGGGTGAGGATGGCGAAGTAGGCCCCCTTCACTCCTCGCTTCAAGATGGCGAACCCGAGGATGAACGAGACGATCGCCGGCAGTGCGACGATCATGATCAGCGTGAACGTTCCGCTGCGGAACGGCTCCCACCACCCAGGCATCGTCCCGTCGCCATACAGGGTCATGAAGTCGGGGACATTTCCCGGGCCTGCGGCTTCGAGCTTCATGTGCATGGCCATGACGTAGCCGCCGAGCCCGAAGAACACGCCCTGTCCCAGCACGAGCATCCCGCCGCGGCCCCAGGCGAGGCCGATGCCGACCGCTGCCATCGCCCAGCAGCAGTACTTGCCCAACGTGCCGAGGCGGAAGTCCGAGAGCGCGCTCGGCGCCCACACCAACAGGACCAGCGCGAGGATGCCGATCGCGAGCAGCTGTCCGTACGTGCCGAACAGCGGTGCCAAGAAGGACCTCGACCGTGCGGCGACGGACGGACCCGCGGTCGCGGTCGCCTCGGAGACCGCTGCCTGGTCCTCGGCGGTCATCGTCATGCGAGCGCCCTGGTGCGGACGGTGAAGAGGCCCTGCGGGCGGACCTGGAGGAAGACCACGACGAGTGCGAACGTGATGACCTGCGC
Organism: uncultured Iamiaceae bacterium; assembly: GCA_964494405.1. Classification (GTDB taxonomy): domain Bacteria; phylum Actinomycetota; class Acidimicrobiia; order Acidimicrobiales; family SKKL01; genus Actinomarinicola. The sequence continues at coordinate 17,462 of CAZBTQ010000041.1, read as the reverse complement.
CATGCTCCCGCTGGTCCAATCGGTGAGGTAGGCGGTGGCGACGCCGACCGCCCACGCCGCGATCACCGTGCCCTTGAGCTGGCCGACGCCGCCGGCGACCACGACGAGGAACGCCGGGATGATGTAGGTCGTGCCGAGCGTCGGGTTCGTGCCCGAGATCAGCGCGATGGCGACGCCGCCGACGCCCGCCAGGCCCGAGCCCAAGAAGAACGTCATGCGGTCCACGGCGCGGGTCGAGACGCCCATGGTCTCGGCCAGATCTCGGTTCTGCACCGTCGCCCGGATCCGACGTCCGAACGAGCTGTACTGGAGCACACCGTTCAGCGCGGCGAGCGCCGCCAGCGCGAGCACGATCGTGAAGAGCTGGCGGTGCGGCCAGGCATAGCCGAACACGGTGATGCTCCCACCCAACCAGCTGGGGGCGCTCACCGGGTCGCCCTGGGCGCCGAACAGGTCCTTGGCGAGCTGTTGCAGGACCAGAGCCACGCCGACGGTCGCCAGGAGCGTGTCGAGTGGCCGTCGGTACATCCATTGGATGATCGAGACCTCGAGCAGGAGCCCGAGGAGGCCGGCGACGAGGAAGGCGACCGGGATCGCGATCACGATCGAGATGCCCGTGCTGCCGATGACCTGCTGGGTGACGTAGGCCGTGTAGGCGCCCGCCATGAGGAACTCGCCGTTCGCCATGTTGATGACGCCCATCTGACCGAACGTGAGGGTCAGGCCGAGCGCTGCCATCAACAAGATGGCGCCAGCAGCAGTGCCGGTGAGGAGTGGGGTGGTGAGTGCGTCCATGCCTCGCTCTCAGGGTCGACGGGCAGGTTCAGGAGGACTTGCCCGTCGAGCGGGTGCCGTGCTCGTGCATGGCACCCGCTCGACGATGGGTGACGGATCAGCCGAGCCGTGCTCGGCCTGGGTCACTCCGCACTCGGGTCCCACCAGTCGTAGCCCTCGAGGAACGGATCCGGCTCGATCGGAGCGTCCGAGCTCCAGACGATGTCGAACTGGTTGTCGGCGTTGATCTGGCCGATCAGAGCGGTCTTGGCGATGTGGTGGTTGTCGCCGTTGACCGTCACCGTGCCCTCAGGCGCCTCGAAGGTCACACCGTCGGATGCCGCGTTCACGGCGTCGACGCAGAACGAACCGGCTTCCTCGACCATGCCCTTGTAGAGGTAGAGCGAGGTGTAGGCGGCTTCCATCGGGTCCGACGTGGGTCGGTCGGTGCCGTACTCGGCCTGGAAGGCCTCGATGAACGTGGCGTTCACCGGGGTGTCGACGCTCTGGAAGTAGTTCCACGCCGCGAACTGCCCGGTGACGTCCTCGCCCATGGCGGGGGCCTCTTCCTCGGCGATCGACACCGAGATGATCGGCGAGTTGTCCGGGCCGAGGCCCGCCTCGTAGTACGCCTTGATGAAGCCCACGTTCGACGAGCCGTTGATCGTGTTGAACACGAAGTCGGGCTTGGCCGCCGCGATCTTGGCGACCTGGGTCGTCCAGTCGTCGCTGTCGAGCGGCACGTACTCCTCGCCGACGATCTCGATCCCGAGCTCCTCCGCGTACTGCTTGATGATCTTGTTCGCCGTACGTGGGAAGACGTAGTCGGAGCCGGCGAGGAACAGCGTCTCGACGCCTTGGTCGGCCAGGAAGTCCATGGCGGGGATGATCTGCTGGTTGGTCGTCGCGCCCGTGTAGTAGATGTTCTCCGACGCTTCGAGGCCCTCGTACTGCACCGGGTAGAAGAGCAGGCCGTTGTTGCCCTCGACCACGGGGAGCATCGCCTTCCGGGAGGCCGACGTCCAGCCACCGAAGACCGCCGCGACCTCATCCTCGGTCAGCAGCTTGGTGATCTTCTCGGCGAAGACCGACGGCTCGCTCTGGCCGTCCTCTTCGACGACCTCGATCTCCTTGCCGAGGATGCCACCGTCAGCGTTGATCTCTGCCGCGGCCAGGTGGAGCGAGTCACGCACCGTCTGCTCGCTGATCGCCATCGGGCCTGAAGTGGAGTTCAAGAAGCCGAGCTTCACGGTGTCGCCGTCGACGCAGATGTCTCCGTCACCTGCGGCCGCCTCAGCACCGCTCTCTGAACCGCTGGATGAATCGTCGCCGCACGCGCTGGCGACCAGTGCGAACGCGGCCAACACCGCAATGCCCCATCTCGAGATCCTGCCGAGCCTCATCAATTCCCGCTCCTCTCCACTTCGGTGACGTGAGTGTCCGCACCCTGTGGGTGTCGCCCGAATGAAGCGGGAACCTAGAAGCGGCTGATGTCACAGGAGTTGCCCGATTGTTTCCGCCGCATGAATCGATCCTGGGAGGCGATTCGAGTCGTCTCGCTCGACCTCAGCCGGAAAGGAGGGCTTGGATCGCATGCCGAGCAGCGACGACGTCCGCGGCGGTCGCGACGGCCAGGCGGCAGCCGGGCGATGGCTGGAGCAGAGCCGCTCCACGCGGCGAGCTCGCGACGTCGGGCGGGGCGACATCTCCGAGGCGCAGGCGGTGAGCGACGACACCTGCCCCGTCCACACCGGCGGGACCAGCCCATCCCGGCGTCGACGTGTCGATCGAGGTGAGCAGCGCAGGGGCGCCGCCGACCCTTACGTCGAGGGTGGACCGGAGTGCACCGGTGGCCTCGCCGGCACGGCCGAGCACGAGCAGCTCGTCCAGCGTGACATCAGCGCCCGCCGCCGCGTGCACGGTGGTGTGCGCCACGTGTCGTGCAGAGCCCGTGAGGATCACGGGCTCGGGACGCCAGTCGAGGTGTGCGCCGTCGGCCACGTGGATCTCGGTGTCCCACCGGGTCCCTGCGCCGCGAGCGGCGTAGACGACGGTCGCCGCCACCGAGCGCACGGCGACCGTGACCCCAGGCCCGACGTCGACCCGCACGCGGATGTGGTCCTCGCCCACCGGCGATGCGCCCGAGCCGACCAGCCACAAGGTCGCTCCGTCCCAGCGGAGCCACAGCGGTGCGGTGCACATGACGCCGTCGACTCGAACCGTGCCACCTGCTCCACGTCGGAGGCGGACCGACACCTGGGTCTCGGTCCAACCGCTGGCGGGAGGGGACGCGCCTGCCTCAGCGGGAGCGGAGTCGCCCCGCTTCATGCCACGTCGCCGGGTCGTCTCGTCATCCCGCAGCTGCGACCGCGCCCGACATCTGCGCCTGGATCCACTCGGCGACCGGTGCCGCTCCCTCGGACGACGTGAGGGACACGAACACCGTCGGGAGCTGCCCGCGCTGCGCCGCCGAGTCCCGCTCCATGACGCCGAGATCGGCGTTCACCAGGTGGGCGATGTCGATCTTGTTGATGACGAGCAGGTCGGCGCGGGTCACACCGGGCCCGCCCTTCCGCGGCACCTTGTCGCCGCCGGCGACGTCGAGCACGAAGATCTGCACGTCGACGAGACCCTTCGAGAAGGTGAGCGTGAGGTTGTCGCCGCCGCTCTCCAGGAGCACCAGGTCGAGCGGACCTTCGCGCTCCTCCAGGTCCTCGATGGCATCGAGGTTCGCGGTGATGTCCTCGCGGATGGCGGTGTGGGGGCAACAGCCCGTCTCCACCGCGACGATCCGACCGGCGTCCAGCACGCCCTGACGCTTCAAGGTGTCCGCGTCCTCGGTGGTGTAGATGTCGTTGGTGACGACACCGATGCGCAGGTCGTCGGACAGCAGCGCGCAGAGCGCCGCGACGAGCGCGGTCTTTCCGGTGCCCACCGGCCCGCCGATGCCGACGCGGAACGCGCTGTCACCGCGATCGCGAGGGGTGTCGTGGGTGTGGTGGTCGTGGGCGTATCCGCCGCCTTCAGCGATGTCGTGCACGTGAGGCTCCCTCGTGGTGGTCGGACCAGTCAGCTTCGGAAGAGGCGGGTCGGCAGGGCGGATTGCCCCTCGACGTCGACCTCGGCGAACGGGGTGGATGCGTGTGGGATGTCGTCGACGCCGACGAATCCGGCGGTGGAGCCGGCGACTCGATCGACGTCGGGACGCAGATCGTTGAGGACGGCCGCGACCGCGAACGGATCGAGCGACAGCAGGCGCAGGCCCGCCGCGCTGAGCGTCGCGGCGGTGCCGTGTGCGCTGGCGAGCGCGGCCTCGTCGGGGTCACAGCCGACCGCATCCGCGAGCAGTCCGAACGCGACCGGTTGCACGGGAGGCCCCCCGTCGGCGAGCACGAGCGGTCGATCCGGCACCAGCCGCGCGGCGGTGCGCGCCAGCGACCGACCGAGCGATCGTGACGTCGCCCGGGCCACCGCGCTCGGCGTGCGGACGCACCAGGCCGCGTCGAGCGCATCCGCGTCCACGCCCGCGGCGGCCAGGCGGGCGGTCGCTGCGTCGGTGCGGCCCGACGTCCACAGCTTGCAGACGACGTAGTCGGCGAGCGACGCGCAGTCGCGCACGCGGCCGCCGGCGACGGCCGCCTCCAGCCCGTGGCTGTGCGCGTGTGAGCCGTCGGGGAAGCGACCGTCTGCGAGGAGGAGGAGGGAGGCGATCGACATGGGCGCGCTCGCCTCAGAACAGGAAGTAGCGCTGGGCCATGGGGAGCTCGCGCGCCGGATCCTGCTCGATGGTGTCGCCGTCGACGGTGACCATGAAGGTGTCGGGGTCGACGGTGATCTGCGGCAACGCGTCGTTGTTGACCATGTCGGCCTTGGTCACAGACCGGCAGTCGTCGACGGCGACGACGCGGTGCGACAGCTCGAGCTTGTCGGCCAATCCGTCGTCGACCGCGGCCTGCGACACGAACGCGATCGACGTGTGGCCCGCGGTGCGGCCGAACGCCCCGAACATCGGGCGCGGGAGGACCGGCTGCGGCGTGGGGATGGACGCGTTGGCATCGCCCATCGCTGCCCACGCGATCACGCCACCCTTGATGACCATGTGCGGGCGCACGCCGAAGAAGCGGGGGTCGTAGAGCACCAGATCGGCGAGCTTGCCCGGCTCGACCGAACCGATCTCGCGGCCGAGCCCGTGCGCGACCGCCGGGCAGATCGTGTACTTGGCGACGTAGCGCTTCGCCCGCTCGTTGTCGGCCCGACCGTCGCCGGGCAGCGACCCACGGCGGCGCTTCATCGCGTGGGCCGTCTGCCAGGTGCGGATGACCACCTCGCCGATCCGACCCATGGCCTGGGAGTCCGAGCCGATCATCGAGATGGCACCGATGTCGTGCAGCACGTCCTCGGCGGCGATCGTCGACGGACGGATCCGACTCTCGGCGAAGGCCAGATCCTCGGGGACCGACGGGTTGAGGTGGTGGCAGACGATGAGCATGTCGAGGTGCTCGTCCGCCGTGTTCACGGTGTGGGGACGTGTCGGGTTGGTCGAGCTCGGCAGCACGTTGGGCACGCCGGCGACCGTGATGATGTCGGGCGCGTGGCCGCCTCCGGCACCTTCGGTGTGGTACGAGTGGATCGACCGACCGCCGATCGCGGCGAGGGTCGTCTCGACGAAGCCGGCCTCGTTGAGCGTGTCGGTGTGCAGCGACGCCTGGACGCCGGCCTCCTCGCTGACACGCAGGCACGCGTCGATGGCGGCTGGCGTGGAGCCCCAGTCCTCGTGGAGCTTGAAGCCGCTGGCCCCTGCCCGCAGCTGCTCCCACATGGCATCGGCCGAGACCGTGTTGCCCTTGCCGAGCAGCACCAGGTTGATGGGCCAACCGTCCATCGAGGTGAGCATCGACGACAGGTAGAAGGGCGCCGCGGTGACCGTCGTGGCCTTGGTGCCCTCGGCCGGCCCCGTGCCGCCGCCGATGACGGTGGTGATGCCGGTGGCGAGGGCGGTGTCGAGCACCTGCGGGCAGATGAGGTGGACGTGGCAGTCGATGGCACCCGCCGTGAGGATCCTGCCGTTGCCGGCCAAGATCTCGGTCGACGGCCCGATCACCAGGTCGGGGTGCACCCCGTCCATCGTGTCGGGGTTGCCAGCCTTGCCGAGGGCCACGATCCGACCGTCCTTGATGCCGACGTCGGCCTTGACGATCCCCCAGTGGTCGAGCACCACCGCTCCGGTGATCACCAGATCTGGGGCGCCCTGCGCCGAGGTGCGCAACGACTGGCCCATCGACTCCCGGATGACCTTGCCGCCCCCGAAGACGGCCTCGTCGCCGGCGAGCCCCGGCCCGCCGGACAGGTCGGCCTCGATCTCGACGAGCAGGTCGGTGTCGGCCAGGCGGATGCGGTCGCCCGCGGTGGGGCCGTAGAGGGCCGCGTAGCGCGCCCGTGACAGGACCGGACCGCTCACTGGTCCCCCTTCGGACCTGGCGGGTACAGGCCCCGGAACCCAGCGGTGATGCGCTCGCCCGCGTAGGCGACGAGCTCGACATCCATCGGGATGCCCGGCTCGAAGCGGACGCTCGTCCCAGCGGGCACCGCCAATCGGCGCCCCACCGCGGCGTCGCGGTCGAACTCCAGCGCCTCGTTGGCCTCGGCGAAGTGGAAGTGCGACCCCACCTGGACGGGGCGGTCGCCCGTGTTGAGCACGCGCATCGACACCAGCTCCCGGTCCTCCAACAGCACGACGTCGCCCTCGGCGAGGAGGAGCTCTCCGGGGACGAGCCGGGCGGCACCGTCGTCGGCCGCGCCCGGAGGCAGCGCCGCCGGTCGGATGGGTTCGTGCAGGGTCACGAGCTTGGTCCCGTCGGGAAAGGTCGCTTCGATCTGGAGCTCGTCGATCAGCACCTCCACCCCTTCCATGACGTCGGACGTGTCGAGCACCTCGCACCCTGCCGACATGGCCTCGGCGACCGACATGCCGTCGCGCGCCGCCTCGAGCACCCAGGCGGTGAGCACCGCGACCGCTTCAGGGTGGTTGAGCAGGAGCCCACGCTCCTGGCGCCGTCGCGCCACGTCCGCGGCACCCATGACCATCAACCGTTCTTGCTCGTGTGGGGTGAGCAGCATCGGTCCTCCGCGGCACGCGCAGTCGGGGGGTCTGGCGGCTCCGGTCGGCCTTGGTCTGAACGCCGTACCGACCGGTGGGCGAACACTACAGCGCGACGCGCGGCCCTCGATCAGGCGGGAACGCGGGTCAGGCGCGGAGCGCGGTTCGGGTCTCGGGGCGGTTCATCGCGGAGACGAAGGCGTACCACGCCGCGGCCGAGCCCTCGGGCTTGAGGTCGCCGCGCATGAACGCGACGGCTGGATCGAGGTCACCGGCCAGCACCGCGCGCAGGTCGTCGGCCGATTGAGGAGCGCTCACGTCGGCCCCGCCGTCGGCCCCTGCGCTCACCGCGACGAGGCGGCCCTCGTCGATCACCCAACGCGTGACGAGCGGGTCGGGATCGGCGCCGCTCACCACGATCTCCACCACCGCCGATGCCTCGGGGGTGCCCACCGGGCCGCCGTCGCTCGCAGCGAGCGCTGCCGTGGCCGCGTCGAACCAGTCACCCGTGAGCGGCTCGCTCACAGCGGGGCCACCCAGATGAGGTCGTCGATGCCGGCGAACAGGTCGTCTTCGGGCAGCTCGGTCTCCACCAGCGAGCGGGCGAGGATGTAGTCGTCGAACGGGTGGATCGTGTTGGCGATCTCCCGCGGGAGCCCGAACCAGAACGGCGACGTCGGGTCGATCTGGGTGGCGTGGGCGAGCAGCCCCTCGGTGCGGGCGTCCTGGAACCCGTCGATCGGGATCTGCGACGTGATGCGGTCGTCCTGGCTGGGCCGCTTCTGCATCGCCTCCCACCGCTCGGCGTACGGCGACTCCATCCCGAGCTCGACGAACTTCTCGTGGGTGGCCACCATGCGGGCCCGCGACCACGTCGAGTAGTAGAGCTTCAGCGGTTGCCAGGGCTCGCCCGCCTCGGGGTACCACTCGGGGTCGGCGGCACGGTCGAACGCCGGCAGCGTGATGTCGTGCACCCGCAGGTGGTCGGGGTGCTCGTAGCCGCGCTGGTCGTCGGAGTAGGTGATGATCACCTGCGGACGCTCACGGCGGATCACCGTGACGAGCCGGCCGATGGCCTCGTCGAGGTCGGCCTGCCAGAAGCAGTCGGGGTGCTCGTTCGACGGCGACTCGGGCATGCCGGAGTCGCGGTAGCCGAGGCGTTCGACGAGCTCGTACCCGATGACCGACGCGGCCAGGTCGAGCTCCCGGTGGCGGATGCCGGCGATGTCGGCGCGTACCTCGTCGTTGTCCATCGCCGGGTTGAGGATGCTGCCCTCCTCGCCACCGGTGCAGCACACGAGCACCGTGTGCGCGCCGGCCGCCTTGTACTTGGCGATCGTCGGGGCCCCCTTGGAGGCCTCGTCGTCTGGGTGGGCGTGGACCGTGAGGATGACGGGGCGAGCCATGGGTCGGAACGGTAGCGCCGACGACGTGCACATTCGACGCCCACGCGCAGTGGCGGCGGGTAGAGTGACGGCCGATACATCGGCGGCGGGAACGACGTCTGTGACCAGCCCCGGTGGCCCGAGACCGGCGACGACGCGGAGCACGATGGACGACCCTGATGTCTGGCTGTGGATCTGGCTCGCCGCGGCCGTCCTGTTCGGAGTCGGCGAGATCTTCGTCGCGGGTTCGCTCTTCCTCCTGCCGTTCGCGGTTGGCGCGGTGCTCGCCGCCCTGGTCGCCGCTGTCGACGGCCCGCTCGTGTTGCAGTGGGCGCTGTTCGTCGGCGCATCGTTCGCCTCGTTCCTCGCCCTGCGGCCGCTCGCGAAGCGCCTCGATGCGGCCGATACCGCCGACGGCATCGGCGCCCGCCGCCTGATCGGCGAACAGGCCCGCATCGTCGACGCCATCCCCGCCGGCGGCCACGACCTCGGGACGGCGATGATCGGCCGCGAGCCGTGGCGCGTCCAGAGCATCGACGACCGCGCCATCGAGGCCGGGGCCCTCGTGCGGGTGGTCGAGGTCCGCGGCACGCGAGCCGTCGTGGTCCCCGTCGACCTCGGGCCTCCCCCGTCGGTCGAGTCCGACACCTCAGCGCCTGACGACTGATCCGTCCAGCACCTCCCCGCGACCGACCAACCGAAAGGACCACATCGTGGTACCCGTCATCATCCTGGCCGTCCTCGCCTTCTGCTTGTTCGTCTGGGTGGCATCCGGCGTCCGCATCATCCGGCCGTACCAGCGCGGCCTCGTCGAGCAGCTCGGTCGCTTCAAGGAGACCTGCGATCCGGGTCTCCGCATCATCATCCCGGTGATCCAGACCATCCGCACCGTCGACATGCGCGAGCAGGTCGTGGACGTGCCGCCCCAGGAGGTCATCACCTCCGACAACGTGTCGGTCACCGTCGACGCGGTCGTCTACTACGAGCCCACCGACCCGCAGCGCCTCACCTACAACGTGGCGAACTTCCTGCTCGCGGTCACCAAGCTCGCCCAGACCAACCTCCGCAACGTCATCGGCGACATGTCCCTCGACGAAGCGCTCACGTCGCGCGACAGCGTCAACACCAACCTCCGCCAGATCCTCGACGATGCCACCGACAAGTGGGGCGTCCGCGTCGTCCGGGTCGAGATCCAGCGCATCGATCCGCCACCCGACGTCATGTCGGCCATGCACGAGCAGATGCGGGCCGAGCGCACCCGACGCGCGGTGGTCACCACCGCCGAGGGCGAGCGCACCGCGGCGATCACCCGAGCCGAGGGCGAGAAGGCCGCGACGATCCTCACCGCCGAGGGTCTGAAGGAGCGGCAGCTGCTCGAAGCCCAAGGTGAGGCCGACGCCATCAAGGCGGTCGCCGAGGCCGAGAAGTTCCGCCAGCTCACCGTGGCGGCGGGCGAGGCCGACGCGATCCGGTCCGTGTACCAGGCCATCCACGACGGCAACCCCACGAACGACCTGATCGCCATCAAGTACCTGGAGGCGCTCGGTCGGGTGGCCAACGGCCAGGCCACCAAGATCTTCCTCCCGGCCGACATGTCGGCCCATGCCGGCCCGTTGGCCTCGATCGGCGAGCTCTTCCGCGCGGGCGAGATCGGCGTCAGCGGCGACGGTGACGACGGGCCGCGAAGCATCACTCCCCCGCCGCCCCCGCCCGACTGAGCCGATGGCCGGCCACCGATAGGCTCCGGCCCGGATGGAACGCTTCGAGATCCTCGGTGGCCAGCCCCTGTCGGGGACGGTCCGGCCTGCGGGCAACAAGAACGCGGCGCTGCCGATGCTGGCAGCCTCGCTGCTCGGCGATGGTCCGAGCACGCTCTCGAACGTGCCAGACATCGGCGACGTGCGCACGATGCTGCGGCTCATCGACGCGCTCGGCGGCGAGACGGAGCGTCTGGCCGATGGCCGCGTCCGTGTCGATCCGACCGGGGTGACACCTCGGCCGCTCGAGCCAGGCCTGTCGGCCAAGATCCGCGCCTCGCTGTTGCTCGCCGGACCGTTGCTCACCCGCTTCGGCGAAGCGATCATCCCGCCGCCGGGCGGCGACACGATCGGCCGTCGCCGCAACGATCCGCACTGGCACGCGCTCGGCGCGCTCGGCGCCGACATGGTCGAGGTCGGCCACACCCACGAGTTCCGCACGGTCGGCGACCGCCTCGAAGGGGCCGACATCCTGCTCGACGAGGCGTCGGTCATGGCCACCGAGAACGCGGTCATGGCGGCCACCCTCGCCAAGGGCGAGACGGTCATCCGCAACGCCGCGTCGGAGCCGCACGTGCAGGACCTGTGCCGGATGCTGGTCGCCATGGGCGCCGACATCGACGGCATCGGCTCGAACCTGCTGCGCGTCGTCGGGCGCGACTCGCTGACCGGCACCGACGCCGAGGTGTCGCCCGACTTCATGGAGGTCGGTTCGTTCATCGGCCTCGGCGCGATCACCGAGGGCGACCTGCGCATCGGGCCTGTCCGCCACGACGACCTGCGCATGATCGTGTCGAAGTTCGACGTGCTCGGCGTGCGAGTGCTCGACGACGGCGACCACATCGTCGTGCCGCACGATCAGGACCTGCGCGTGCGCGAGGACCACGGGGGCAAGATCCCCCGCATCCACGAAGCGCCATGGCCAGGGTTTCCCGCCGACCTCATGTCGATCGCGCTGGTCGTGGCCACCCAGGCGTCGGGCACCGTGCTGTTGCACCAGTGGATGTTCGAGAGCCGGCTGTACTTCACCGACCGCCTGATCGAGATGGGGGCCCGCATCATCGTCGCCGACCCCCACCGGGCCGTGGTCACCGGGCCGTCGCCGCTGTCGGGCGCGCGCCTCCAGTCACCTGACATCCGTGCCGGCATGGCACTGCTGATGGCCGCACTTCGGGCAGACGGCAGATCGACGATCGGCAACATCAACCAGATCGACCGGGGCTACGAGCGCATCGACGACAAGCTCCGGTCGCTCGGCGCGCACATCGAGCGCGTGCAGGAGTAGGCGGACGTCGTGCACCCATCCGAACGAGTGAAGTTCCCGGTCGAGACCGCGAAGGCCGTGCTGGAGCACCGGCTGGAGGCCGACGAGGCTGCTGCGGCGATGGAGCTCCAGATCGAGCAGCTGCTGCCCCAGCTCCGCCACGACCGCGACATGGTCACCCGCAGCGAGTGCGAGTCGGTGGCGACCACGCTGCGGATGCTCGGCGAGCAGGTCAACGACCGCGCGTCGGCCGACGGCGAGTCCGAGGCCCACCTCGCCATCGCGAAGATGCTCGGCCAGATGGCCCAGTCCCTGCGCTGACCGCCGCGCTGCTGGCGGTTGCCCACAACTTTGGCGCTCAGCGGGTGGTGGGCGAGCGCTCAGCGCCGAAGTTCGGCCTTTGTGCGTCGTGCCGAGCCGACCACGCGCCCAAGGGCGCGGTGTCAGCGGAAGTCGCGGGAGCGAGTGGTGACGCGCACGGGCAGTGGCTCGATGCGCTCGGCGATGACGTTGACCACTCCACCGTCTCCGCGTTCGAGCCGACCCCGGATGAGCAGGGCAGGGGCCGAGCGCGCCACCTGGCGGTAGCGGTTCCAGCAGCCGAGCGACACGATGACGTTGACCAACCCCGTTTCGTCTTCGAGGTTGATGAACGTGGTGCCGGACGCGGTGGCGGGACGCTGGCGGTGCGTCACCACGCCGCCGACCACGACGCGGGTGCCGTCGGGATGGGTGGCGAGGCGCTCGGCGGTCACCACGCCCATGGCGTCGAGGCTGGCCCGCACGAACCGCGTGGGGTGGCCATCGGGCGACACACCTGTGGCCCACATGTCAGCCATCGCCTCCTCGTGGTCGGCCATGCCCGGCAGACGCGGGGCGTCGACGCCGGTGAGCACCCCCTCGAGCCGATCGTCGCGGGCCGACGCCACCGCACCCGCGGTCCACAGCGCCTCGCGCCGGTCGAGGCCGAAGCACCCGAACGCCCCGGCGGTGGCCAGCGCCTCGAGCGCGTTGGCGGCGATGCCGGTGCGGCGCACGACATCTTCGGGTGACCGGAACGGGCCGTGTGCGTCGCGCTCGGCGACGATGCCCTCGGCCACCTCGGTGCCGATGCCGCGCACCGACCCCAGGCCCAGCCGCACCTCGGGACCCCCGCACCCCCACATCGAGGGCGGCGCCCCCGCCTCCTGCACCACACCCCCCGGCCCGTCGAGCGTGGCGAGCGCTCCAGACGTGTTGATGTCGGGGGTGCGCACGACGACCCCGTGGCGGCGGGCGTCCTGCACCAGGGTGTGCGGCGAGTAGAAGCCCATCGGTTGCGCGCCGAGCAGCGCGGCACAGAACGCGGCCGGGTGGTACCGCTTCAGCCAGGAGCTGGAGTAGACGAGGTAGGCGAACGACACCGAGTGGCTCTCGGGGAAGCCGAACGCGGCGAAGGCCGAGAGCTTGTCGAAGATCTGGTCGGCGACGTCGCCGGTGATGCCCCGTTCGGCCATGCCGTCGTAGAGCCGCTGGCGGAGCTGTTCCATGCGCTCGCGGCTGCGCTTGGCGCCCATGGCCTGGCGCAGCTGGTCGGCCTCGCCTGGCGTGAACCCGGCCACGTCGATGGCCATCTGCATGAGCTGCTCCTGGAACAGCGGCACGCCGAGGGTCTTGGCCAGCGACGGCTCGAGCAGGGGGTGCAGGTACGTGACGTCCTCCTGGCCGTTGCGCCGTCGGATGTAGGGGTGCACCGACCCGCCCTGGATGGGGCCGGGGCGGATGAGCGCCACCTCGACGACCAGGTCGTAGAAGGTGCGGGGCCGCAGGCGGGGCAACGTGGCCATCTGGGCCCGGCTCTCGACCTGGAACACGCCGATGGAGTCGGCCCGGCACAGCATGTCGTAGACCTCTGGGTCCTGGGGCAGCTCGGCGAGGTCGATGTCGATGCCCTGGTGGTCGCGCACCAGGTCGAGGGTGAGGTGCAGGGCGGTGAGCATGCCCAGCCCGAGCAGGTCGAACTTCACCAACCCGACCGCGGCGCAGTCGTCCTTGTCCCACTGAAGGACCGTGCGACCCTCCATGCGCCCCCACTCGACCGGGCAGACCTCGACCACTGGCCGATCGCACAGCACCATGCCGCCGGAGTGGATGCCGAGGTGGCGCGGGAAGTTCTCGACGGCCATGGCCAGCTCGGCCACGGATGCAGGAATGCCGCCCACCTCGTTGCCCGGACCCACCGAGTCGGCCACCGGCCCCCACCGGTCGACCTGCTTGCTCCAGGCGTCCTGCTGGCCCTGGGCGTGGCCGAGCGCCTTGGCCATGTCGCGCACTGCGGAGCGGGCCCGGTAGGTGATGACGTTGCAGACCTGGGCGGCGTAGCGGCGGCCGTGGCGCTCGTAGACGTACTGGATGACCTCCTCGCGGCGGTCGCTCTCGATGTCGATGTCGATGTCGGGCGGCCCGTCGCGCTCGGGCGACAGGAACCGCTCGAACAGCAGGCCGAGCTTCACCGCGTCGGCCTTGGTGACGCCGATCGCGAAGCAGACCGCTGAGTTGGCTGCCGACCCGCGCCCCTGGCAGAGGATGTCGGACCGGCGGCAGAACTCGACGAGGTCCCACACGATGAGGAAGTAGCCGGGGAACCCGAGCGCCTCGATGACATCGAGCTCGTGGTCGACCTGGGCCCACGCGCCTGGCACCCGCTCGTCGTGGCGGGGGCCGTAGCGGGCGGTGGCGCCCCGTTCGGCGAGGATCCGCAGGAACCCCATCTCGTCGAGGCCGTCGGGGCACGGGAACGGCGGCAGGTTCGGCGCGACGAGCGACAGGTCGAACGCGCACGCCCGACCCAGCTCGGCGGCACGCTCGACCACGCCCGGGTAGCGGGCGAAGCGGCGGGCCTGCTCGGCTCCCGAGCGCAGGTGGGCACCGGACGCGGCGGGCAGCCACCCGTCGACGTCGTCGAGCGAACGCCTGGCCCGCACCGCGGCGAGCGCCGTGGCGAGGCGACGACGCGCCGGCGTGGCGTAGTGGACGTTGTTGGTGGCGACCGGCTCGACCCCCGCCTCCAACGCCAGGCGGGCCAGCGCGTCGTTGCGGGCCGAGTCGAGGGGGTCGCCGTGGTCCCACAGCTCGACGTGGACGTGCTCGGCACCGAACCGCTCGACCAGGCCGTCGAGGACGCGGCGGGCCACAGCCGGGCCGTCGGACACCAGCGCCCGGTTCACCGCCCCCTTGCGACAGCCGGTGAGCACGGCCCAGTGCCCGGCCGGGCCGGCGACCTCGGCCAGCCGGTCGAGCCCGATGCGCGGCGCGCCCTTCTCGCCTGCCATCTGTGCCTCGCTGATGGCGTCGGCCAGGCGTGCGTAGCCGGCGGGGTCGCGGGCGAGCACGACGAGGTGGTCCCCGGGCGGGTCGGCGTCGCCCATCGGCGGCCGCAACGGCGGTGCGCCGGTCGGGGTGAGGGTGAGCTCGGTGCCGAACACCGTGGGCAGCCCGTGGGCGCGTGCGGCTTCGGCGAAGCGGACGACGCCGTAGAAGCCGTCGTGGTCGGTGACCGCCAGCGCTTCGAGCCCGAGGCGCACCGCCTCCTCGGCCAGCTCCTCGGGGTGCGACGCGCCGTCGAGGAAGCTGAAGTTCGAGTGGCAGTGCAGCTCGGCGTAGGCGACGGTGGCCGCTGGACGTTCGAGCGGTGCCGCCGCGTAGGGGCCGCGCTTGCGGGACCAGGCGGGGCTGTCGCCACCGTCGCCGGGGAACGGGAACGGCCCGCGCACCGACCCCGACAACCGACCTTCGAGCTCGGACCACGGCACCGGTGGATTGCGCCATCCCATAGGACGTCCCACCGTACCGAACACCTGTTCGATGTGCCATCAGACCCTGCCACCGCACCACCGACCCCCGGTGTGGGCGCGGTTCTGCCCGAAAACCGGGACCAACCGCGCCCGACCGCCGGTAGCGTCAGATGCCCACACGCAACCCGTCCACCCCCACCCCGGCTTCGCCCGGGGTGTCGCCGCGCGCACGCCGCGCAGGGAGAGATCACATGGAGGACCCCCCTCACCCGTCCGACCCTCTCGACACAACCATCGACGTCGCCCTGGCCGAGGAGCAACGCCACCTCGACGATTCCGCCCTGGCCGAGGAGCAACGCCACCTCGACGATTCCGCCCTGGCCGAGGAGCAACGCCACCTCGACCATTCCGCCCTGGCCGAGGAGCAACGCCACCTCGACCATGCGCACGCCTGCCTCGA
>CAZBTQ010000041.1:0-1852 GCA_964494405.1 uncultured Iamiaceae bacterium | reverse complement strand
ATTCCGCCCTGGCCGAGGAGCAACGCCACCTCGACCATGCGCACGCCTGCCTCGACGCCATGCGCACCCACACCGAGGCGATGATCGCCATCGCCGAGGGTGGTGCGACCGAGACCGACTCCGAAGCCGCTCGCTACCACCTGCGCAAGCGGGCCGCGTCCTTCGACGGTCGGGCACCGCTGTGCTTCGGCCGGCTCGACACCGACGACGACGAGACGTTCCACGTGGGGCGCCGCCACGTCGAGGACGCCCACGGCGATCCAGTCGTCGTCGACTGGCGGGCCCCGGTGTCGGCGCCGTTCTACCGCGCCACCTGGCGCGACCCGCTCGGCCTGCACCGGCGTCGACGCTTCAGCATCGAGGACCGCACCATCGTCGCCCTGCACGACGAGGACTTCACCGACCCCGACTCGATCGGCGGTGGCGGCATCCCCGACCCGCTGCTCGCCGAGCTCGAACGGTCCCGCACCGGCGAGATGCGCGACATCGTCGCCACGATCCAGGCCGAACAGGACGAGATCATCCGTGCGCCGCTCGACCAGCTCACGATCGTCCAGGGCGGGCCGGGCAGCGGCAAGACCGCGGTCGGCCTGCACCGCGCCGCGTTCCTCCTCTACGAGCACCGCCTCGTCCTCGAGGAGTCGCGGGTGCTCGTCGTCGGCCCGAACCGCGTGTTCCTGCGCTACATCTCCGAGGTGCTCCCCTCCCTCGGCGAGACCGCGGTCGTCCAGACCACGATCGAGGGCCTGCTCGGCGCGCGCTACCGCGTCCGCGCCACCGAAGGCCCGGAGGTCGAGCGGCTCAAGGGCGACCGGCGCATGGCCGTGGTGCTGCGCCGCGCGCTCGACGACCTCATCCGGCCGGCCACCGAGACGACGGAGCTGACGCTGCGATGGGGACGGGTGCGCCTGAGCCCCGAGGACGTCACGGCGGCGCTCGACGCCGCGCGGTCCCGGTCGCTCGACTTCAACGCCGGCCGAGAGGTGTTCCGCAGCGTGCTGGCCCGCCGGGTCGAGGCGCTGCTGCTCCCCCAGTTCCGCGGCGAGGCCCCCGCAGGATCCGACTTCCAGGGCGACGCCCGCTCCGACGACACGTTCCGGTCGCTCGTCGCCAAGGCGTGGCCCACCACGAGCGGCCCGAGCCTCGTGCGACGGGTCCTCGGCAACGCCCGCGCCCGAGCAGCGGCCGCCGACGGGATCCTGACGCCTGACGAGCAGTCACTGCTCGCACGCCGTCCCGCCAGCAAGGTCGACGACGAGCCGTGGACCGCAGCCGACATCCCGCTGCTCGACGAGGCCGAGGCGCTGATCGGCGGGGTGCGCGCCACCTACGGGCACATCGTGGCCGACGAGGCCCAGGACCTGTCCGAGATGGCGTTGCGGATGCTCGCCCGTCGCTCACCTGCCGGCTCGCTCACCGTGCTCGGCGACCTCGCCCAGTCCACCGCGCCAGCGGGCCAGGAGCACTGGGACGACGTCGTCGCCGCGCTCGGCTCACCTCCGTCCACCCAGCTGCACGAGCTGGAGGTCGGCTACCGGGTGCCGGGGCCGATCCTCGACACGGCCTCGCGGCTGCTCCCCCTCGCGGCCCCCAACGTGGCCCCTACCCGGTCGATCCGCACCGCTGGCGACCCGCCGTGGCTCACCCGCACCGCGGCCGGCACGCGCCTGCTCGACGAGGTGGTGGCACGCGCTCGACTCCTGGCCGACGAGTGGACCTCGGTCGCGGTCATCGCCCCCCGCTCGCTCGTCGGCGACGTGCTCGGCGCGCTCGCGGGCGCCGGGGTCGACGCGGGCCCAGCCGAACGGGGCGGGCTCGACCGGGCGGTGGCGGTGGTCGACCCGCCGACCGC
>CAZBTQ010000040.1:0-20469 GCA_964494405.1 uncultured Iamiaceae bacterium | reverse complement strand
GGCGGCGGGGCGGGCGAGCCAGGTGACCGGCCGCATCACGAACGGCAGGGTGACCCGGCCGCCCTTGCCGAGGCTGGTGAGGTTGGACGGGCTGCAACCCACCTCGGCCGCGACCTCGGCCCATCCGAGCCCCCGGTCGGCACGCGCCTCGTCGAGGGCGGCGTGCAACGCGACGGCGTCCCAGCGCAGGACGTGGCCGTCGCCCGGATCGACCAGGCGTGCCGCGGGGTCTCCGGCGAGCGGGTGGCCGGCCATGAACGACTCCGGCGAGCGCTCGAGCCACAGGAGCATCTGAAGGACCCCGTCGCCCTCGACGGTGGCCCGGGTCCGCACGCCGGTGATGGTCGACGGCGCGACGGCCCGACTCGTGCCGGGGAACCGAGCGCTCACCTCCCGAGCGACGTCCGCCCAGCTCAGGCCCCGTTCGACCCGCTGGCCATCGAGCGCCTCGAAGAGCTCGACGAGGGAGAAGTCGCCGATCGATCCGTCCACGTCGTGACCGTACGACGGCACCGGATGCATTCCTAGTGGCCGAGCGCCGAGCCGGGGCGTGACGCGCGCAGGCCTCAGGTCGGCTCGGTGAGCGCGGCGACGAGCGCATCGACGGCACCCGCAATGAAGTGTTCGTGCGAGTAGGGGTCGAGGTTCCCGCGCTCGGTGGTGACGTGGTCGGCGATGCCGGACAGGAACGCCCACAGCACGCTCGGTGCCACCTCGGGGTCGCGGAGGCGGCGCGCGTCGCGCTCGGCGGCGGCGACGATGGCCGGCATCTGCACCCGGTTGTGGGCGACGGTCGCGTCGCGCAGCTCGATGAGGACCTCGCGGGCGATGGTGAGCTGGGCGTCGGGGTCGCGGCGGATCAGCGACCAGGTGCCGTAGTGGCGGCCGTAGCAGCGGTAGAGCTCGACGTACCGGTCGACGAGCCGCTCGAGCAGTCGGTGGATGCCGGGGTCGTCGGCCACGATCCCCTCGAAGTCAGCCGTGTAGCTGCGGATCGCCTGTGCGTAGAGCGTGGCGAACAGCTCCTCCTTGGTGGCGAAGTAGGAGTAGAGCGTCGCCGGGCTGATGCCCGCATCGGCCGCCAACGCCCGCATGTTCAACGAGACGTAGCCCTCCCCTTCGATGAGCGCGCGTGCGGCGTCGAGGATGTCGATGCGGCGCTGCTCGCGGTCGCCCCACCGGGTGGGGGGCTTGCCGGTCTGTGCTGCGGGGTCGGCCATTTCGAACACCGTTTGAGCTCGATCGGGGAAGGGCCTATCTTGGCGCGTGACGGGGGTCACCGGGGGACCCTGGGGAGGACCGACCATGGAGCTGTGGGCCACGCGTGTCCCGGCGGCCGCGACCGCCGTCGCGCAGGCGCGCAAGGCCGAGGCCGCGGGCTGGGACGGCATCACCTTCACCGACTCCCAGAACCTCGTCGCCGACCCGTTCGTGATGGCTGCCCTCGCCCTCCAGGCCACCGACCACCTCCGCATCGCGACCGGTGTCGCGAACCTCCACACCCGCCACCCCGCGGCGATGGCCACCGTCGCCGCGACGGTGCACGAGGTGAGCGGCGGGCGATTCGTCCTCGGGCTCGGCCGGGGCGACACCGCCTTGTTCCACCTCGGGCTCCAGCCGATGAAGGTGGCCGACTTCGCCGAACGGCTCGAGACGCTCCAGACGTACCTGTCCGGCGGCGTCGTCGACATCGACGGCCGGCCGAGCGAGATCAAGTGGCTCTGGGGTGCCGCCCAGCCCAAGGTGCCGGTCGACCTCGCCGCGTCTGGGCCCAAGGTGATCGCCCTCGCCGGGCGCTTGTGCGAGCGCATCACCTTCGCGGTGGGCGCCGACCCCGACCGTCTGCGGTGGGCCATCGACCTCGCCACCAGCGCAGCGAAGGACGCAGGACGCGACCCCGCCGACATCTCCTTCGGGGCGTTCGTCAACGTCGGCTGCCACCCCGATGTCGCCGTCGCCCGAGAGCTCATCGGCGGCGGTGTCTCGGCGTTCGCCCACTTCTCGTCGATGCCCGGCTCCACCGGCGAGGGCCTCAACGACCAGGACAAGGAGATCGTCGCCGAGGTCGGGCGGCGCTACGACTCCAACCAG
The DNA here is from genome assembly GCA_964494405.1 of uncultured Iamiaceae bacterium. Classification (GTDB taxonomy): domain Bacteria; phylum Actinomycetota; class Acidimicrobiia; order Acidimicrobiales; family SKKL01; genus Actinomarinicola. Next base: position 18,378 of record CAZBTQ010000040.1, on the reverse strand, counting down.
CACCTGCGCGCCACGGCCACCCACAACGATGCGCTCCGCCCAGAGTTCGTCGATCGCTTCGCCGTCGTGGGGTCACCGGAGACCTGCGTCGAACGACTCGTCGAGCTCGGCGACCTCGGGCTCGAACGGTTCGTCCTCACCGGGGCCAGCTTCGGGTCCGACCGCGAGCACTCCAGGCGATCCGAGCACCTCCTCGTCACCGAGCTGATCCCCGCCCTGCGCGATCGCGCAGGCGACGGGCACACAGAAAGGGCGTCACGCCCATGAGCACCCACGACCTCGTCATCCGAGGAGCCACCCTGGTCGACGGCACCGGCGCCGACCCGCGCCCTGCCGACGTGGCGGTGTCCGACGGTGTCATCACCCACGTCGGCGACGTCGACGGCTCGTCGACCCGCACCATCGACGCCGACGGGCTGACGCTCACGCCCGGCTTCGTCGACGTCCACGCCCACTACGACGGCCAGGCCACGTGGGGCGACCGAATGATCCCGTCGTCGTGGCACGGGGTCACCACCGTCGTCGCGGGCAACTGCGGCGTCGGCTTCGCCCCCGTCCGCCCCGCCGACCACCAGCGGTTGATCCAGCTGATGGAGGGCGTCGAGGACATCCCCGGCGTGGTGCTGGAGGAGGGGCTCACCTGGGAGTGGGAGACGTTCCCCGAGTTCATGGACGTGCTCGCCGGGCGGGCGTTCGACATCGACGTGGCGTTGCAGGTGCCGCACGGCGCGCTGCGGCTCAACGTGATGGGCGAGCGCGGCGCCGCCCGAGAGACCGCCACCCCCGACGACATCGCCGAGATGGCCCGCCAGGCCGCCGAGGGCATCCGCGCCGGTGCGCTCGGCTTCTCCACCTCGCGCACGCTCAACCACCGCACGAGCACCGGGGAGCCGACCCCAACCCTCACCGCCGAGCGAGACGAGCTCGTCGGCATCGCACGCGCCATCGGCGCCACGGGCCAGGGCGTCCTCCAGGTGGTGTCGGACTTCGACGACGTCGACGACGAGTTCGACCTCCTGCGCGCGATGGTGCTCGAGTCGGGTCGACCCCTGTCGTTCTCGCTCGTCCAGGCGCGGGGCTCGTCGTGGCGACGCCAGCTCGACCTCATCGGACAGGCCAACGCCGAGGGCATCCCGATCACGGGCCAGGTGGCGCCCAGGGCGGTCGGGCTCCTCCTCGGGCTCCAGTGCACGTTGCAGCCGTTCATGACCAACCCCGTGTTCCGCGAGATCGCCGACCGCGACCTCGCCGACCAGGTCGCCGCCATGCGCGACCCGAGCTTTCGTGAGCGCCTGCTCGCAGCGGCCCGCGACATCCAGGCGTCGAACAAGCTCGGCGGGCGGATGATCGCCAGCTTCGAGCGCATGTACGTGCTCGGCGATCCGCCCGACTACGAGCCGCACCCGTCCACCAGCTTCGCCCGTCGGGCCGAGGCCGCCGGGGTCGACGTGCTCGACATGGTCTACGACCACCTCATCTCCGACGACGGCCGCGCCTTCCTCTACCTGCCGCTGCTCAACTACGCCGACGGCAACCTCGACGCCGTCGCCGAGATGCTCGCCCACCCCAACACCGTGCCGGGCCTGGCCGACGGCGGCGCCCACCTCGGCACCATCTGCGACGCCAGCTTCCCGACGACGCTGCTCACCTGGTGGGGCCGTGACCGGGCCAGCGGCACCCTGCCCATCCCGTACCTGGTGCGCCAGCACACCCAGGACACCGCACGGCTGGTGGGCCTCCACGACCGGGGTGTCGTCGCGCCCGGCTACCGGGCCGACCTCAACCTGATCGATCTCGACCACCTCACCAACCGCCCGCCGCGGATGGTCTCCGACCTCCCCGCGGGCGGTCGGCGGCTGCTGCAGAACGCCGACGGCTACGTCGCCACGGTCGTCGCCGGCCAGGTGACCTACGAGCACGGCGAGGCGGTCGGCCCGCTGCCCGGCCGTCTCATCCGCGGTCCCCAGCCCGCCCCCACCACCGGAGGAACCCGATGACCGCCACCGACCCAGCCCCTTCGGTCGACCCAGCCCCATCGGTCGACCTCGCCGCCCTCGTCCCGCTCGAAGTCGACTGCGAGTGGACCGGTGGGGGCGCGCCCGGCTCGATCGCTGGGAGCCCGCGCGGCGACGACTACCTGTTCGAGCTCACCGACGAGCACCTGGCCGAGCTCGACGCTGCCCTCGTCGAGGCCGAGGCCCGCACCGATGACGTGCTCGACATCGCCGCCGAGGACTTCCCGCTGCCGACCCTCGGCCCTGCGCTCCGCGAGGTGGCCGACGACCTGATGAACGGCCGTGGGGTCGTCCTCATCCGCGGCGTCGATGTCGAGCACTACGGCAAGGACCGCGCGACGGCGATCTACTGGGGCATCGGCGCGCACCTGGGCTCGCCGTGGCCGCAGAACGCCAAAGGACACCTGCTCGGCGACGTCACCGACCAGGGCAAGACGGGCGCCGACCCCACCAGCCGGGGCAACGAGCTCGGCGGGGTCGGGCTGCCCTTCCACTCCGATGGCTCCGACCTGGTGGGGCTGCTGTGTCTCGACCCGGGTCGCAGCGGTGGTGAGAGCGTCGTCGCCAACGCCGTGACGTGCCACAACCACCTCGTCAGCGACGAGCCCGACCTGGCTGCCGCGCTCTACGAGCCGTTCCCCTACGACCTGCGCGGCGAGCACCAGCCCGGTCGGCGCCAGTGGTACACGATGCCGATCTTCAACCGCATGGGGGACCGCCTCTTCGTGCGCTACATCCGGCCCTACATCTCGTCGTCACGGCGCCACGCCGACGCCCCGCGGGTGAGCGACGTGGGCCTGGCCGCGATGGACCGGCTCGACGCGATGTGCAACGACCCGGCGTTCCACGTGTCGATGCTGATGCAGGCAGGGGACATGCAGTTCGTGAACAACTACCACGTGCTGCACGCCCGCGAGCCCTACGAGGACGACCGTCCGAACGGCGTCGTCCGCCACCTGAAGCGCCTGTGGCTCGAGACCGACCTCATCGCCGACGAGGACAAGCCCGAGCACCTCCGCCTCCAGCGCGGCAGCACGTCGGACTACTGGTCGAGCAAGGGGCGCACCAAGAGCGAGGTGGCGATCTAGCTGGAGCGACGCCCCGGGTCGGGCGCGTGAAGTCCCGGGAACCGGGCTCTCACGCGCCCAACGCTCGGGGTGTCGAGGTCAGGACCGCTCGTCCTCGACGATGTCCCGGCCGTGGGCGGTGAGGGCCCAGATCACGGCGATGTTGACGGCGATCATGATGATCGACCACACCGGGTAGTACGGGATGAACGCGAAGTTGGTGACGGCGCTGAACATGGCGACGAACACGCCGACGGTGCGGGCGAGCACGTTGCCGACGAAGATCCCGAGGCCCGACAGGAACAGGACGATGCCGAGCAGGATGTGCACCCAGCCCCAGGCGGTGATGTCGAACTCGAACACCCACTTCGTCGACACGACGTAGAGGTCGTCGTTGGCCACTGCCGCGATGCCGGCGAGCACCTGGAACATCCCGATGAGCAGGAGCATCGCCGCGGCGAACGTCGCCCAGCCGATTGCCCACGCGCTCTTCTGCTGTGTCTCCATCGTCAGCCACCCTCCTCGGGTCGCCCCCGGTGGACGAACCCTGCGTGACTGTACTTTTTCTTGCTCTCGCCAGGGGGGACTCCCGCGACGAGCGCGCAGCGCCGCCGGGCGCCGCGCCATGCCTCGGACGGCTGGGACGGGTAGAACGGGGTCATGTCCGCAGACGACGACACGCACCCCGCCGACGGCCAGTACCTCGTGGCGATCGTGTTCGACACGGTGGGGCGGGCCAACGAGGTCCTCGTCAACGTGACGAACCTCGTGCGCGAGGGCGCCATCGGCGTGACCGACGCGGTGGTGATCACCAAGGACGCCCACGGTCGGGGGCGGGTGCACCAGACGGTCGAGATCACACCCGGCCGCGGGGCGATCATCGGCGGTTGGCTCGGGATCTTCGGCGCGCTGTTCGCCGGACCGGCTGCCCCGCTCGTCATCGCCGGAGGCGCCGCCGCTGGTGCGCTCTACGGCAAGCTCACCGACCGCGGCCTCGACGACGGCTGGATCAAGGACATGGCCAAGTGGCTCCAGCCCGAGCACTCGGCCCTGTTGCTGCTCGGCAGCGTCAACGACAAGGCGACGGCGTTGCACGAGCTCGGGCGCTACGAGGGCAAGGTCGTGTCGACCGACCTGCCCGAGGGGGCGAGGGCAGAGCTCGAAGCGGCGCTCGCCGAGCACGCGCCGCGCCCCTGACGCGGCGGCCCGAGCGGTCCGTCGCCGAGGGCGGCACGAGCGCGAGGGACGAGAGCCGCGGGCCCTGCCGGGCATGCGCTGTAGAACGTGGCGGGGCCGACCGGCGGGGTGATCGACCCCGCCACGCTCGAACTGTGCCGTCAGCTGCCGTCGTGTCCGTGGGGGTGGACGACGAGGGGAGAGGACGGCACCTCACCGCCGGCCGTGAGGCTGACGACGAGCTGACCCTTGCCGAGGCTGGCGGTGACGGGAACGCCGTAGCCTTCGCCGATGTCGATCGTGCGCTCGTAGGCCCCGTAGTCCCACTCGTGGATGACGTAGTCCTTGGGGGCATCGGTGCGCAGCTCGGCCCGCAGGTCGATGGTGGTGCGGTCCACGGTGATCTCGATGTCGTCGGGCATCACCCCGGGCATCGGTGCCACGAGCACCAGCGCACCCTCGGTCCGGTATGTGTTCACCGCGATCTCCTGCATCGCGACGTCTGCATCTGCCGGGTTGCGTGACTGGGTGGACATGGGCGCCTCCTGGACGGCGGACCGCCCCCTCATACCCGCGGCCCTGATGCCCAAACCGCGCCGACGACCAATTCGTGCGCGGACCGCCGTGGCCTCGGCCACCATCTCTCGATGGCACACGTGGTGGAGCTGCACGACGATCCCGCTGCGGCGCTCGACGCCGCTCACGACCACTTGGCGGGGCGTCCCGTCGAGCACAACCTGATCCTCACGCTCCTGCGGGCGCGGGTCGTCAGCCCCGAGCCCGGCCGCTACTGGCTCGTCCGCGAAGGCGGCGACGTCGTCGGGGTGGCGTTCCTGTCGCCGATCGGGTTCTTCGTCACCGTCACGCCGATGCCGGCGGCGGCCGTCGACGCGCTCGCGGCCGCTCTCACTGCCGACGGCGTCGCGGTGGCCGGCGTGACGGGAGAGGCCGCGACCGCGGCCCGCTTCGCTGGGCAGTGGACCGAGATCCGGGGCACGGCAGCGGTGCCGGACATGGGCATGCGGATCTACCGCCTGGGCGAGCTGCTCCCTCCGGCCGACGTGGCCGGCCACCTCCGACAGGCGACGATGGACGATCTCGACGTCGTGCTCGAGATGATCGACGGGTTCCACCGCGACACCGGCGAGGCGAGCGTGGCCGCGCCAGGTGTCCACGAGGCCAGGATCGACGCCGGCGCGTACGCGCTGTGGGACGACGACGGCCCGCGGGCCCTGGCCGGGCGCACCGAACCGGTCGGGGGTATGTCGCGGGTCTACGCCGTGTTCACCCCTCCGGAGTGGCGGCGACGTGGCTACGCGGGTGCCGCGGTGGCCGAGCTGTCGGCGTGGATCCGCGCCGACGGCGCGGACGCGATGTTGTTCACCGACCTCGGCAACCCGATCTCCAACTCCGTCTACCGCCGCATCGGCTACCGGGCCGTCGCCGAGAACCTCCGCTACCGCTTCGCCTGATCAGTTCTGTGAGCGAACGCCTGGCCATGGGCACGCGAGCGCGCAGAGATCGATGGGGGTGGGCGCGGCTCGTTCAGGAGGTGAGCAGCCGCAGCCGGTCGACGGCTTCGGTGAGCACCTCGGGGCGCTTGCAGAACGCGAACCGCACCAGGTGGCGACCTTCGTCGGCGTGGTCGTAGAACACCACGTTCGGCACGGCGGCGACACCGCAGCGCTCGGGCAGGCTCAGGCAGAAGGCGCGGCCGTCGTCCTCGCCGATCGAGCGGATGTCGACGGTGGCGAAGTAGGTGCCGGCGGGGACGAACACGTCGAACCCCACCTCGCGCAGCCCGTCGCACAGCAGGTCGCGCTTGGCGCGCAGGTCGTGGGCCAGCTCGGCGTAGACCTCGTCGCCCAACGCGAGCGCGTGGGCCACCGCGGGCTGGAACGGCGCACCGTTGACGTAGGTGAGGAACTGCTTGACGGTCCGCACCGCGGCGACCAGCTCGCGGGGGCCCGACACCCAGCCGATCTTCCAGCCGGTGAACGAGAACGTCTTGCCCGCCGAGGAGATGGTGAGCGTGCGCTCGGCCATGCCGGGCAGCGTCGAGATGGGGGTGTGACGGCCGTCGAAGACGATGTGCTCGTACACCTCGTCGGTGACGACGATCAGGTCGCGCGAGGTGGCGAGGTGGGCGATGTGGGCCAGCTCGTCGTCGCCGAACACCTTGCCCGTGGGGTTGTGCGGCGAGTTGAGCAGGATGAGCCGCGTGCGGTCGGTGACCGCGGCGTCGAGCGCATCGGGATCGAAGCCGTAGTCGGGCGGTCGCAGCGTGACCACGCGGCGGGTCGCGCCGGAGAGCGCGATCGAGGCGGCGTAGGAGTCGTAGTACGGCTCGAACGTGACGACCTCGTCGCCCGGCTCGCACAGGGCGAGCATCGACGCGGCGATCGCCTCGGTCGCGCCTGCGGTGACGAGGACCTCGGTGTCGGGGTCGAGGTCGATCCCGTAGAAGCGCCGTTGGTGGTCGGCGATCGCCGATCGGAGCGGGGCGATGCCGAGGCCTGGCGGGTACTGGTTCTCGCCGGCGCGGATCGCGGCGATGGCGGCCTCGGCCACCTCCGACGGTCCGTCGGTGTCGGGGAAGCCCTGGCCGAGGTTCACCGCGCCGGTGCGCGCGGCGAGCGCCGACATCTCGGCGAAGATCGTCTCGCCGAACTCCTGCATCCGCGCCACGAGGGGAGCGCGTCCTGCGACGGGTCCGGACGGCTCAGCCACGCGACCGCAGCTCCACCTTGGAGATCTTGCCGGTGCCGCCGTGGGGCAGCTCGTCGACGATGGCGACGTGCTTCGGGGTCTTGAAGCCGGCGAGGCGTTCGCGCACGAACGCCGTGACCTCGTCGGGAGTGAGCGACGCGCCTGGGCGCAGCGACACCCAGGCCTTGGGGACCTCTCCCCAGCGCGGGTCGGGGACCCCGACGACCGCGACCTCGAGCACGGCGGGGTGCTCGGCGATGGCGTGCTCGACCTCGACGGTCGACACGTTCTCGCCGCCGGAGACGACCATGTCCTTCTTGCGGTCGACGATGCGCAGGTAGCCGTCGGGGGAGACGACCGCCAGGTCGCCCGTGTGCAGCCAGCCACCGCGCAGCGTCTCGGCGGTGGCGTCCGGGTCGTTCCAGTAGTGGTCCATGACGTGGTTCGACCTGGCGACGATCTCGCCGACCGTGGCCCCGTCCCACGGGACCTCGCGGTCGTCGTCGTCGACCACCCGGGCGTCGACCCCGAGGATCGGCAGGCCGGTGGTGGCGCGGCGCTCGGCCGACGGCGGCTCGCCCGGCTTTTCGATGGAGCGGGTGAGGGTGGGGCTCGCCTCGGTCATGCCGTAGCCGCAGATGCACGTGCAGTCGAAGGCGTCTTCGACCTCGGCGAGCAGCTGGGGCGAGGCAGGCGCCCCACCGATGGAGACCTGGCGGACCGAGGACAGGTCGCGCGTGGCGACGTCAGGGTGGTCGAGGATCGAGCGGACCATCGCCGGCACCCCGAACAGTCGGGTGACGCCCTCGGTCTCGATCAGCCGCAACACCTCGCCCGCGTCGAAGCGCGGCAGCATGACGTGCACCCCGCCGAGGCCGGTGAGGTAGTGCGGCGTCCCCCAGCCGTTGACGTGGAACAGCGGGATCGTGTGCAGCACGACGTCGTCGCCGCTGATGCCGTTGGTGAGCGCCGAGTGGATCGCGTGCAGGTACAGCGCACGGTGGGTGAGGACGACGCCCTTGGGCCGGCCGGTCGACCCGCTCGTGTAGAAGAGCTCAGCCGCGGCGTCCTCGTCGACGTCGGGCAGCGGGAACGGTTCGTCGGGCTGCGCGGCGAGCATCGCCTCGTGGTCGTCGCCGAGCACGATCGTGCGGACGGCGTGTCCGACATCGGGCTGGTCGGGGTGGCGGAACAGCACCGTGGCGCCGGCGTCGTCGAGCACGAATCGAGACTCGGCGGGCGCGAGCCGGATGTTGAGCGGCAGCAGGATGCCGCCGGCGAGCAGCACGCCGAAGTACGCCTCGAGGAGCTCGTGGGTGTTGCCGCAGAGCCAGGCCACGCGGTCGCCGGGGCGGACGCCGAGGTCGTCGCGCAGCGCGTGCGCCAGCCGGTCGGCCCGCTCGCCGAACTGCGCGTAGGTCCAGCGCTGCTCGCCGTCGATCACCCCGACGCGGTCGGGGAAGATGCGCCGCGCCCGGGCCAACAGGTCGAGCGGGGTCAGTGCGACGTTCACAGGGGTCGACCTTCGCGCAACACCGCCACCGACCGCCCGCCCAGGTGGAGGTGCCCGCCGGGTGTGAACGTGAGGCCGCTGTAGTCGTGCTCGTCGGGCGGCACCGGGTCGGTCGTGTCGAACAGGACCTCCCACGCCGGCGCCCAGGGTCCCGTCGGCAGCGTGAACCGTGCGGGCGAGCGGTCGGCGTTGAACATCACGAAGAAGCTGTCGTCGACGATGCGCTCGCCGCGCGGGCCGCGGTCGGTGATGCCCTCGCCGTTGAGGAAGACGGTGAGCGATCGGGCGAAACCCTGGTGCCAGTCCTCGTCGGTCATGGGCGCGCCCGCGGGCGTGAACCAGGCGACGTCCGGTGCCTCGTCCCCCACGACCTGACCGCCAGCGAAGTGACGGCCCCGGCGGAAGACCGGGTGTCGGGCACGCAGCGCGATGAGCGCCCGCGTGTACGCGAGCATCTCGTCGTCCTTGGTCTGCCAGTCGACCCAGGACGTCTCGTCGTCGAGGCAGTACGCGTTGTTGTTGCCGCGCTGGGTGCGGCCCATCTCGTCGCCGGCGAGCAGCATCGGCACGCCCTGGGACAACAGCAGCGTGACCATGAAGTTGCGCCGCTGGCGGTCGCGAAGGGCGACGACGTCGGGGTCGTCGGTGGGCCCCTCGACGCCGCCGTTCCACGACCGGTTGTCGTCGGTGCCGTCGCGGCCCTCCTCGCCGTTCGCCTGGTTGTGCTTGATCTCGTAGGAGACGAGGTCGGTGAGGGTGAAGCCGTCGTGCGCGGTGACGAAGTTGATCGACGCGTGGGGGCGGCGGCCGTGCGCCTGGTAGAGGTCGCCGCTGCCGGTGAAGCGGGAGGCGAACTCGGCGAGCGTCGCCTCGTGTCCCCGCCAGTAGTCGCGCACGGTGTCGCGGTAGCGGCCGTTCCACTCCGACCACAGCGGCGGGAAGTTGCCGACCTGGTAGCCGCCTTCGCCGAGGTCCCACGGCTCGGCGATGAGCTTCACCCGGCTGATGATCGGGTCCTGCTGGATGATGTCGAAGAACGCCGAGAGCCGGTCGACGTCGTGCAGCTCGCGGGCGAGGGTGGCGGCGAGGTCGAACCGGAAGCCGTCGACGTGCATCTCGGTGACCCAGTACCGGAGGCTGTCCATGATGAGCTGCAGCACGTGGGGGTGGCGCATGTTGAGCGTGTTGCCCGTGCCCGTGTAGTCGACGTACTGCGAGCGGTCGTCGGGGTCGAGTCGGTAGTACGCAGCGTTGTCGAGGCCGCGCATCGACAGCGTGGGCCCGTAGCGGTCGCTCTCGGCGGTGTGGTTGTAGACGACGTCGAGGATGACCTCGATGCCCGCCGCGTGCAGCGCCCGGACCATCTCCTTGAACTCGCGCACCTGCTGGCCGCGCGGGCCGCTCGTGGCGTACTCGTTGTGCGGCGCGAGGAAGCCGATCGAGTTGTAGCCCCAGTAGTTGCGCAGGCCGCGGGCGAACAGCCGGTCGTCGTGGACGAACTGGTGCACCGGCATCAGCTCGACCGTGGTGACGCCGAGCGACTGCAGGTGGTCGATGGAGGCCGGCTCGGCGAGCGCGAGGTAGGTGCCCCGCAACTCCGGATCGATGTCGGGGTGTCGCTGGGTGAACCCCTTGACGTGGAGCTCGTAGACGACCGTCTCGTCCATCGGCACCGCCGGCGGACGGTCGTCGCCCCAGTCGAACCACGGGTCGGTGACGACCGAGAGGGGGACGAACCGGGCCGAGTCGCGCTCGTCCATCACGTCGTCGGTGGCGCCGAGGCGGTGCCCGAACACCGCGTCGTCCCACCTGACCTCGCCGTCGATGGCGGTGGCATACGGATCGATCAGCAGCTTGTTGGAGTTGCAGCGACGCCCGGCGGCGGGTTCCCACGGACCGTGGACCCGAAAGCCGTAGCGCTGGCCCGGGTGGACGCCTCGCACGTAGCCGTGGTGGGCGAACGCGGTCGTGTCCGTCAGCTCGACGCGGGTCTCGTGGCCGCCGTCGTCGACGAGGCAGAGCTCCACCGCCTCGGCCACCTCGCTGAAGACCGAGAAGTTGGTGCCCGCTCCGTCGTAGGTGGCGCCGAGGGGCGCCGGCCGTCCGGGCCAGGTCTGCACGAGCCGGATGCTACCGCTGGTGCAGGGAGCCCGATTCAGACCGGGAACCGGCAGCGGATCCAGTCGGCGAACGGGGGATCGACCAGCCCGAGGCGATGGCCCATGGTCGGTTGGATTCCGTGATGCCGTTCGATCCCTCGGACGAGTCGAGCCAGGACTTCGAGAACTTTCCAGTGGCCGTCCAGCGGGCTGCCACTTCGGTCCAGGCCTCCATCAGCGACCGCTGCTGACCCACGGGCAGGTGGCGGAGGACGTGCCCGTGGACAGCACGGGAGATCACTAGGGTGAGCGGCGGTGGTCGACTCCTCCCACATCCTGTGCATGGTGCTCGCCGGTGGTGAGGGGAAGCGGCTGGCCCCGCTCACGGCCGATCGTGCGAAACCCGCCGTGCCGTTCGGTGGCCACTACCGGCTGATCGACTTCGCGCTGTCGAACCTGGTGAACGCCAACTACCGCAAGATCGTGGTGCTCACCCAGTACAAGAGCCACAGCCTCGACGTGCACATCTCCCGTACGTGGCCGCTGTCGACCCTGCTCGGCAACTACGTGACGACGGTGCCCGCCCAGATGCGTCGCGGGCCGCACTGGTTCTCGGGGTCGGCCGACGCCATCTTCCAGAACCTCAACATCATCAACGACGAGATGCCCGAGCACATCCTGGTGTTCGGGGCCGACCACATCTACCGGATGGACCCGCGCCAGATGCTCGAGCAGCACGTCGAGACGGGTGCGGGCGTCACCGTGGCGGCGCTGCGCGTGCCGATCGCCGACGCCCACCAGTTCGGCGTCGTCGGCCGGTCCGAGGGCACGTTGATGCGGGAGTTCCACGAGAAGCCGACGACGGTCGAGGGCCTCGCCGACGATCCGGGGTCGGTCCTCGGCTCGATGGGCAACTACGTGTTCCGCACCGACACCTTGCGAGATGTGCTCAACACCGACGCCCTCGACTCCAACTCGGCGCACGACGTCGGCGGCAGCATCATCCCGATGCTCGTCGAGGCGGGCGTGGCGCACCGCTACGACTTCACCGAGAACGTCGTTCCCGGTGCCACCGACCGCGACAAGGGGTACTGGCGTGACGTCGGCACGATCGACGCGTTCCACGCGTCGCACATGGACCTGGTTGACATCGAACCCGTCTTCAACCTCTACAACCGCGAGTGGCCGATCCTCACGTCGCTCGGCTCGCTGCCGCCGGCCAAGTTCGTGCTCGGCGACGAGGGCCGCACCGGCCAGGCGATCGACTCGATGGTGTGCGCGGGGGCGATCGTGTCGGGCGGGACGGTGCGGCGGTCGGTGATCTCGCCCAACGTGCGCGTCGAGCAGCGCGCGCTCGTCGAGGACTCGGTGATCATGCACGACGTGCGGATCGGCGAGGGTGCCGTCGTGCGGCGTGCGATCATCGACAAGGGCGTCGTGGTCCCGCCCGGCGCCCAGATCGGTGTCGACCCGGTCGCCGACGCCGAGCGGTTCACGGTGTCCGAGGGCGGCATCGTCGTCATCGGCAAGCACCAGGCCGTGCCGGGGGTCTGATCGGTGCGCATCGCCCTCCTCACGAGGGAGTTCCCGCCCGAGGTCTACGGCGGCGCCGGGGTCCACGTCGAGTACCTGGCGCGCGAGCTCGACCGCCGGCCCGACCTCTCGGTCGAGGTCCACGCGTTCGGCGCGCCGCGGGAGTCTCCGCTCGTCGCGCGCACCTACCAGCCGTGGGACGCCATCGACGTCTCGACGGGGCCTGGTGCGGCGCTCGGGACCCTGTCGGTCGACGTGGCGATGGCCGACCGGGTCGTCGGCGCCGACCTCGTGCACTCCCACACCTGGTACGCCGCGATGGGTGGCCACCTCGCCGCGGTGGTCCACGATCTGCCGCACGTGACGACCGCGCACAGCCTGGAGCCGCTGCGCCCGTGGAAGCGAGAGCAGCTCGGCGGCGGCTATCGCCTGTCGTCGTGGTGCGAGCGCACCGCCATCGAGGGCGCCGACGCGGTCGTCGCGGTGTCCGACGGGATGAGGGCCGACGTGCTGCGCTGCTACCCCGACATCGATCCCGGCCGGGTGCACGTGATCCACAACGGCATCGATCCCGACGAGTACCGGCCAGTGGCCGACCCGGGTGCGGTCGAGGCGCTGGGCGTCGACCCGCAGCGGCCGTTCGTGCTGTTCGTGGGGCGCATCACCCGCCAGAAGGGCATCGCTCACCTGCTCGACGCCTTCGGTCGGCTCGAGTCCGAGCCGCAGCTCGTGCTGCTGGCCGGCCAGCCCGACACCGCCGAGATCGCCGCCGAGGTGAGCGCCGCGGTCGATGCGCTCGACGCCCGGACGGGCCGGGTGGTGTGGATCGACGAGATGGTGCCCCGCGAGTCGGTCGCGGCGCTGATGTCGCACGCGGCAGTGTTCGTGTGCCCGTCGGTGTACGAGCCGTTCGGGCTGATCAACGTCGAGGCGATGGCGTGCGGCACGCCGGTGGTGGCCAGCGCCGTGGGTGGCATCCCCGAGATCGTGGTCGACGGCGAGACCGGCCGGCTGGTGTCGATCGAGACCGATCCCGACGACCCGTCCGGCGTGCCTCTCGAGCCAGAGCAGTTCGCCGCCGATCTCGCCGCGGCCATCGACGACGTGCTGTCGGACCCCGCCCGCGCGGCGCGGATGGGCGAGGCGGGACGGGCACGCGCCGTCGAGCGGTTCAGCTGGCGCGAGGTTGCCGCCCAGACCGAGGCGCTCTACCGCTCACTCGTCTAGGGCATGCGCGCGGAGATACCTGGCGGGGCCACGTGGGGGGATCGCAGGACGATCGCGACCCATCCGTCGAGCGTCGTCGAGCGGACGGCTCGCCACGGGTCGAAGGCGGCGAGCACAGCGGGGTCGACGGGGTCGAGGAGGCCGCTGAGCACGATCTCGCCGTCGTTGCCGACGTGGTCGAGGATCGTGGGGGCCAGGCTGGTGAGGGCGACCGCGCCGATGTTGGCGACGATCAGGTCGTGGTGGCCGACGAGGTCGGCCAAGGGCTCCGCGGGGTCGCGCACCAGGTGGGCGTCGACCCGGTCGTCGACCTGGTTGCTGCTGGCGTTGTCGAGCGTCGCGGCGACGGCCACGGGGTCGACGTCGTAGGCGTGCACGTGGGCGGCGCCGAGGCGTGCCGCGGCGATGCCGAGCACACCGCTGCCGCACCCGAGGTCGACGACCGACATGCCCACCCGCTCGCGGCAGGCACGTTCGACCTCGGCCAGGCACAAGCGGGTCGTCGGGTGGGCGCCATGGCCCCACGACCGGGCCGGGTCGATCGACACGATGACGGGGTCGGCCGGCAGGGCGTCCGGGTCGATCGGCACCCAGGGCGGGCGCACCACGAGGCGCTCCCCGGCGACGACCACCTCGGCGTGGTCCCGCCACGCGTCGAGCCCGTCGTCGTCGATGGTGCGCTCGTGCACCTCGACGAGGTGCCCGACGGTGGCGCGCACCGCGTCGGCGCCTCCCGGTGGTAGGTCGGTGCGCAGCAGGGTGTGGCCGTCGCCGGCGTCGTGCTCCGCGATGGCGCTGACCCCGGCGGCCCACAGCAGGCCCGAGACGAGGTCGGCGTCCTCGTCGGTGGCCGTGATCTCGACGACCCGGTGCGGGGCGGGTTCCTCAGCGATGGGCGATCCCCACCGTGGCCAGTCGGCCGGCGAAGGTCAGCGCGCTCCAGACCACCAGCGCGCCGACGATGCCGGCGACGGCCACGGTGGCGGTGGGATGTGCGATGCCGGCGGTGGCGTAGTCGGCCAGCGGCGACCCGACGAGCGCGTGCTCGGCCGACAGGGACGCGAAGCCCCGGTCGATGGCGACGCGCTCGAGCCCGTCGGGGGCCGAGCTCGCCCACGGGGCCACGGCCGCGGCGACGAGCAACGAGCCGCCGAGCACGAGGCCGGGACGTCGGTCGAGCAGGTGCACCGCGGCGACCGCACCGAGCGTGATGGCGATCTCGGCGACGGCGATCGGGACGTGCACGGCCAGCATCTGACCGGCGACCAGCGCCGTGGAGTCACCACCGAGGGAGCCGACGGCGTACTCGAGGCTGAACGCTGTCGCCGCGGCGAGCGTCGAGAGCCCTGCCGCCAGCGCGAGGCGGGCGCCGGGTCGTGCCACGTCGGCCGGATCGGCGTCGAGCGCCTGGCTCGGGCGACGGAGCGTGCCGAGGACGGCCGCGGCGACCAGGCCGGGGATGATCGCCATGTTGAGGACGTTGGCGCCGAGCGATGTCGTGCCACCGTCGGCGAACAGCAGCGCCTGCACCACGAGGACCGCGGCGGTGGTCGTCACGCCGAGGCCCGGACCGAGCAGGGCGACCGCGAGCGCCGCGCCGATGAGGTGGCCGCTGGTCCCCGACGCGACCGGCACGTTGACCATCTGGCCTGCGAACACCAGCGCGCCGACCGAGGCGGCCCGGGCGACCGGGACCTTGCGCAGCTCGTTGCGCGCTGCGACGGCTGCGACGGCGAGCCCGCCGGTTGCGGCGACCGCGGCGATTGCCTCGGTGTGGCCAGCGAGGATTCCGTCAGGGAGGTGCACGCCGAATCTCCTGTGTCAGGTCGCGCGCCGGATCAGGCGCGACGCGAGCTTGCCGTACGGCGGGTACACGATGCCAGGGTCGGGCCGCGCCGGCTTGCGCAGGACGCTGCGGCGGTGGGTGAAGGCGTCGAAGCCTGCACGCCCGTGGTAGGCGCCCATGCCGCTGTCGCCGACGCCGCCGAAGGGCAGGCCCGGCACGCCGAGCTGCATCAGCGTGTGGTTGACGCACACCCCGCCCGACGTCGTGGCGGCGAGCACCTCGTCGATCACGTCGTCGTCGTCGGCGAAGACGTACAGGGCGAGGGGGTGGGGCCGCTCGCCGACGATGCGCACGGCGTCCTCCACCGAGTCGACGGCGATGACCGGCAGGATCGGCCCGAAGATCTCCTCGGCCATCACCGGAGCGTCGAGCGACACCCCGCGCAGGATCGTGGGCGCGAGGTAGCGCTGCTCGACGTCGACCTCGCCGCCGAGGACCACCTCGTCGTAGCCGCCGCCGTCGAGGTAGCGCTGGAGCCGTTCGAGGTGGCGCCGGTTCACGATGCGGCCGTAGTCACCGCTGTCCTTCGGTTCGTCGCCGAAGAAGGTGCGCACCGTGTCGACCAGCGCGTCGATGAGCTCGTCCTCGACCGCACGCTCGACCAGGACGTGGTCGGGCGCCACGCACGTCTGGCCGGCGTTCATGAACCGGCCGAAGGCGATGCGGCGGGCGGTCACCGCGATGTTGGCGCTGCGGTGGACGATGGCGGGGCTCTTGCCGCCGAGCTCGAGGGTGACGGGCGTGAGGTGCGGGGCGGCGGCCTCCATCACCGTGCGCCCGATGGACGTGGACCCGGTGAAGAAGATGTGGTCGAACCGCTCGTCGAGCAGCGCGCTGGCCACGTCGGGTCCGCCGGTCACGACCTGCACGGCCTCGGGGTCGAGGTACTGGGGGATCAGCAGCGCCAGCTCGGTGGCGGTGGCCTCGGACACCTCGGACGGCTTGAGGACCACGGCGCACCCTGCGGCGAGCGCCGCCGCGAGCGGGGCGACCAGCAGGTGCACCGGGTAGTTCCACGGCGAGATGATGAGGCTCACACCGCGCGGTTCGGGGACGACCTCGGCGCGGCCCGGCTTCTGGGTGACCGGCACCTTGACGCGCTCGGGCTGCACCCAGTCGTCGATGTTGGCGAGGATGTGGTCGATCTCGGAGGTGCAGAAACCCAGTTCGGTGGTGTGCGACTCGATGGGGGACTTGCCGAGGTCGGTGCCGAGGGCGGTGACGAGCCGGTCAGCCTGTTCGGTGAGCAGCCGTCGCAGGTTGACGAGCTGCTCGCGCCGCCACACCAGCGGCCGCGTGACGCCGGAGGCGAACGCGTCGCGGGCGCGTGCGACGGCCTCGGCTGGGGTCTCGGATCCCTCCACGTCAGCCCAGCCGCCCGGCCGCGTGCGCGGCAGCCTCTGCCGCGTCGAGCTGTCCGTCGACGATGTCGATGCCCGCCGCCCAGAACCCCGGGTCGGCGAGGTCGCAGCCGACGATGCGGCCGAGGTCCTCGGGTGGCATCGACCCGCCCGATGCCAGCAGGTGCATGTAGCGGGGGACGAAGTCGCCCCCCTGCTCCTGGTAGCGGGCGTACACCGACAGCGCGAGGAGCTGGCCGTAGGCGTAGGCGTACACGTAGCCGGGGGTGCCGATGAAGTGCGGGATGTAGGACCACCAGGTGCGGTAGCCGTCGGTGATCTCGACGCTCTCGCCGAGCATCTCGGCCTGGGTCTCGGCCCACAGGTCGCCGAAGCGCTCGACCGACAGCTCGCCGGTGTCGCGCCGTGCGGTGTGGACCGCCGCCTCGAACTGGTTCATGGCGGTCTGGCGGAAGACCGTGGCGATGGCGCCCTCGATGCTCTCGGCCAGCAGCGCCAACCGCTCGCCGGGGTCGTCGGTGGCGTCGAGGAGGCGGCCGAAGGTGACGGTCTCGCCGAACACCGACGCCGTCTCGGCCAGCGTGAGCGGCGTGCCCTGGTGGAACACGCCCTGGTCGCGGGCGAGGTACGCGTGCAGCCCGTGGCCCAGCTCGTGGGCGAGGGTGAGCACGTCGCGGCGGCGGCCCGTCCAGTTGAGCATCAGGTACGGGTGGTGCGAGGGGACCGTGTAGGCGCAGAACGCACCGGGACGCTTGGCGGGGCGAACCGGCGCGTCGATCCAGTGCTCGTCGAAGAAGCGGTGGGCGATCTCGGCCATGTCGGGCGAGAACGAGTCGTAAGAGTCGATGACCAGCTCGCGTGCCGCCGACCAGCCGATGCGCGCCTCGGACTCCGCGACCGACGCCATGCGGTCGTAGTCGGCGATGCGATCGAGCCCGAGGATCTGCGCCTTGAGCCGGTACCAGCGCTGGGGGATGTCGTAGCGGGCCTTGACCGCGTCGACGAGCGCGGCGACCGACTCGTCGGTGGCCTCGTTGCTGAGGTTCCGGCTGGTGAGCCAGGAGGGGTACGCACGGAGGCGGTCGTCGACGGCCTTGTCGAGCAGCAGCGTGTTGAACACGAACGCCCGGGTGCGCAGTCCAGGGGCGAGGCCCGCGGTGACGGCCTCGGCGGCCGAGCGACGGACGTCGCGGTCGGGGTCCGCCAGCAGGGACAGCGCGCCCTCGAGCTTCTCGGTGCGCGCGCCCGCGGGCGCGTCGGCGTCCGGCACCTCGACGGTGATGGCCGACGACAGCTCGGAGAACAGGCGGGACCACGCCGACCGGCCGGTCTGGGCCTTCTCGGTGAGGATGCGCTCCTCGGGCTCGGTCAGCAGGTGGTCGCGGTAGCGGCGCACCGAGCGCAGGTGGTGGGCGCACCAGTGGAGGTGGTGCTCGGCGAGGAGGCGCTCGGCGTGGTCGTCGTCGAGGGCCGACCACTCGAGCTCGAAGAACAAGAGCTTGGTGCCGATGGCGGTGGAGCGCTCCTGGACCCGCTGCATCAGGGCGCCGACCTCGCTGTCGGCGGTGTCGACCGCGAAGCGGAGGCTGGCGTACGAGCCGGCGAGGCCGAGCAGCTCGTGGAGGTCGGCGAGCTGGCGCATGAACCGGTCGAGCTCGGCGGCGTCGAACAGGTCGACCTGCCCGCGGCTTCGGGCGAGCGTGTCGGCCAGGGCGTCGGCGTCGTCGAGCAGGTGGTCGACGCCCCGCCTGCCGTCGCCGTGCACGAGCGTCTCGAGGTCCCACGCCACGTCAGCTGCGGTGAGATCGGCGTCGGCGGACCCCGACGTGGAC
>CAZBTQ010000039.1:0-21306 GCA_964494405.1 uncultured Iamiaceae bacterium | reverse complement strand
AACGCGTCCATGTCGACGTGCAGCACCGTGCGGGTGGGTGCCACGGCGTCCATCGACTTCAGAGGCGCGTGACGGTCGTCGCGCCTGCCTCGCCCTCGACGCGGTACCCGAACGATCGGCCGTCGTCCCATCGCTCGACCAGCCACTCGAGCAGCGGCTCGCGCACCCAGGGGCTGTTCGACTGGAGGTGCTCGTGGCAGGCGGTGGGGTCGACCCAGGCCGCGTCCACGACGATGCCGTCGGGATCGTCGATGCGCAGCTCGCCCTCGTAGGCGACCGCGACGTGCGCCTCGAACCGCATGTGCCAGCCGAGGTCGGGGGCGTCGGTCTCGAGGCGGTACACCGGACCCATCCACTCGGTGACCGACAAGCCGGTCTCCTCGACGACTTCGCGGGTGAGGCCCTCGATCAGGCTCTCACCCTCGTCGATGACACCGCCTGGCGTGCTCCAGTCGTGGCGTCCGTTGCGACGGCGGTTCTGCACCAACAGGAGCCCCTCGGGGCCGAGGATGATGCCGCCTCCCACGAGCCACTCACGCATGCGCCCAGTCTCGCATGTCGGACATCACCTGCCGCGTCGCAGCACGCGGTCGCGGATCCCCCACCAGGTCACGAGGAACATCGCTTCGACCACGATGCGTCCCGACATCTTCGACGTGCCGCGCACCCGGTCGGTGAACGCGATGGGGATCTCGACGACGGTGTGGCCTCGTCGCCACATCGCGTACGCCATCTCGATCTGGAAGGCATAGCCCTCCGCCGCCACCTCGCCGAGGTCGATCGTCCGCAGCGAGTCCGCCCTGTAGGCACGGAACCCCGCGGTGGCGTCGTTCACCGGCAGGCCGAGCGCCAGGCGGGCGTAGCGGTTGCCCCACTTCGACAGCAGCAGCCGATGCGTCGGCCAGTTCGGCACGGCCCCGCCGCGCACGTAGCGAGAGCCGATCGACAGGTCCGCCTCGCCGCTCTCGATCGGCTCCAACAGCCGCGGCAGGGTGCCGGGGTTGTGGCTCAGGTCGGCGTCCATCTCGACCAGCACCTCGACACCACGCTCGAGCCCCCATGCGAAGCCGTCGCGGTAGGCCGAACCAAGTCCCGCCTTGCCGGGTCGCCGCAGGACCGAGACAGCGCCGTGCTCGGCACCGAACCCCTCGGCGAGGTCGGCGGTCCCGTCAGGGCTCCCGTCGTCGACGACGAGCACCTCTGCGTCGGGAACCGCGTCGCGCACCTGCGCGAGCACCACGGTGATGTTCTCGGCCTCCAGGTACGTGGGGATGATGATGAGGGTGCGCACGGGGACGGACTCTACGGGCCGACGACAACAGCGCAGTGAACCGGCCGCCCGCGCACGTCCGTAGGATGTCGAGCATGCGACGCCGTCCCGAGGCTGTTGGTCCGTCGGTCGAACCTGTCCCGCCCGCCTCGGGTGCTGCGCTGCCCTCCCGGCTGGCCCGCGTGCTGGCCTTCGTCGCCATCGGTGCCGCCGGTCTGTGCGGCGGGCTGATCGGCTATGGGATCACCGACCTGCAGTCCGACGGCGACGGCGGCACCTCCGCCGCCATCGGGGGCATCGTCGGAGCGTTGATCGCAGCGGTCGGTGTCGCCATCGTCGCGGTGCTCGCGCTGCGGGCGATGTCGGAGTGGCGCACGATCGAGGAACGACGTCGCGTCGACGACCCCGACCGCGCCCGGTGAGGACCGAGCCCCTCGACCAGATGCTCGCGCTGGCCGAGCGCGTCGCCCTCGCTGCCGGTGAGGCGTTGCTCGACGGGCTCTCCCACGAGCGCCTCACGATCGACACGAAGAGCACCACGACCGACCTCGTCACCGAGGTCGACCGCCAGTCCGAGCGCCTCGTGGTCGAGGGACTCCTCGATGCGCGACCCGACGACGGCGTGCTCGGCGAGGAGGGCACCGACATCGCCGGCACGACCGGCGTCACCTGGGTGATCGACCCGCTCGACGGCACGACCAACTACGTCTACGGCCATCCGGGGTTCTCGGTGTCGATCGCCGCGGTGGTCGACGGCGAACCCGTCGTCGGCGTGGTGGTCGACCCCCTGCACGACGACATCTTCTCGGCCAGGCGCGGTGGCGGAGCCCGCCGCAACGCCGCGCCGATCCGCTGCGCGACGACGACCGAGCTGGCCTACACCCTCGTGGCGACGGGGTTCTCGTATCGACCGGAGCAGCGTCGCGACCAGGCCGACGTCCTGGCCGCGCTGATCGCGCAGGTGCGCGACGTGCGGCGCATGGGTGGCGCGGCGGTCGACCTCTGCTCGACCGCGTGCGGACGCGTCGATGCGTACTACGAGACCGGACTTCAGCCCTGGGACATGGCGGCGGGCACCGTCATCGCCCGAGAGGCCGGCGCCCGCGTCGGGGGGCTCGACACCGACGATCCCAGCACCGACTTCCTCGTCGCCGCACCGCCACACCTGTTCGGGCCGCTCGTCGAGCTGCTCCTGCGATCCGGCGCCCGCGCGGGGGACTCCCCCCGTCGCGGCGCCGGATGAGGCACCATTCCACCGTGGGAACTCGCATCCTGACCGTCGAGGACGACGAACGCATCCGCACCGCGGTGAAGCTCGCGCTCGAAGACGAGGGCTGGATCGTCGACGAGGCCGACAACGGCGAAGACGCACTCGAGCTGTTCGCCCGCAACCCCACCGACGTCGTGTTGATCGACATCATGCTGCCCGGCATCGACGGCTTCGAGGTGTGCCGGTCGATCCGACGCACCTCCGACGTCCCGATCGTGATGGTCACCGCTCGAGCCGACACCCACGACGTGGTCGCCGGGCTCGAAGCCGGTGCCGACGACTACCTCACGAAGCCGTTCGCTCCGAAGGAGCTCTCGGCGCGGATCCGTGCGCTCCTGCGCCGCATCCGCGCCACCGATCCCACCAGCGCCCACATCCAGCTCGGCGACCTCGAGGTGATCCCCGACGAGGGCGTGGTGACGCGCAACGGCGAGGAGGTGCACCTCACCAAGACCGAGTTTCGGCTGCTGGTCGAGCTGGCATCGAGCCCGGGACGCGTGTTCAGCCGCGAGGTGCTCCTCGAGCGGGTCTGGGGCTACGGCTACTTCGGCGACGGTCGCCTGGTCGACGTCCACATCCGACGCCTGCGCACCAAGGTGGAGGCCGACCCCGCGAACCCGCGCCACGTCGTCACCGTGCGCGGCCTGGGGTACAAGCTGCAACCCTGATGCAGCACCGTCCGCACCGGCTCGGCCTCCGGGCCCGGATCACCCTCGCGTTCGCGCTCGGGTCGCTGCTCATCTCCGTGGCGCTCTCCGCCTCGACCTGGGCGTTCACACGGGAGTCCCAACTGAACCTGCGGTCGTCGGACCAGGTCGACTCGCTCACCCGCAACGCCCCACAGGTCCGCACGGCGCTCAGCAGCGGCTCGCCCCCCGAGGACGAGGCGATGAACGCCTTCCTGGTGCAGCTACCGACCGCCGCCGCCACCACGGTCGTGCGCGAGGACGTGTCCAGCAGCTCCGAGCCCCAGACCACCCAGTCGAACCAGCGGTTCTCCTACGAGGACATCCCGATGTCCCTGCGCGTCACCGTCACCGAGGGCCAGGCAGCCTCGATGCAGTACCGGGTCGACGACACGCCGCTGCTCGCGATGGGCATCCCGTTGCCGTCGGTCGACGCCGCGTACTTCGAGATCACCTCGATGGCCGAGCTGGAGCAGTCGCTCGACCTGCTGGCCGCGTACCTGACCGGCGCGACGATCCTCGTGACGATCGCGGGCGGGCTGCTCGGGTGGTGGGCCAGCCGTCGTACGCTCCTGCCGCTCGCCGACGTCGGGACCGCCGCCCATGCCATCGCCAGCGGACGCCTCGACACCCGACTCGAAGCGGCCAACGACCCCGACCTGACGATCCTCGTCGCGTCGTTCAACGACATGGCCGCGACGCTCCAGGCGCGCATCGAGCGCGACGCCAGGTTCGCCTCCGACGTGAGCCACGAGCTGCGATCGCCCCTCATGACCCTGGCCGCGTCGGTCGAGGTGCTCGAGACGCGGCGCGACGAGCTCCCCGAGCGCAGCCAGGCCGCGCTCGACCTGCTCGTCGACGACGTGGACCGCTTCCAGCAGCTCGTCTCGGACCTGCTCGAGATCTCCCGGTTCGACGCAGGGGCGGCCCACCTCCAGCTCGAACCGGTCCTGTTGCCGGAGTTCCTCGCCCGCGCCGTCGCCGAGGCCACTCCGATCCCCGTCCCGGTCATCACCGGGGCCGACTCCGACGACCTGATCGTCACGATCGACAAGCGCCGCATGGCCCAGGTCATCGCGAACCTGATCGACAACGCAGCGAAGTACGGTGGCTCGGCGTCAGCTGTCCGGATCACCCGCCTCGACGGCGACCGCGTCGAGATCTCGGTCGAGGACCGAGGACCTGGCGTCGATCCCGAGGACCGTGAACGGATCTTCGACCGGTTCTCCCGCGGCGTGTCCACCGCCGGCACCCGGGGTGCCGACTCCGGCTCGGGCCTCGGGTTGGCGCTCGTCGCCGAGCACGTCGCGCTCCACGACGGCGCCGTCTCGGTGCAGGACCGCCTCGACGGCGAACCCGGTGCGCGCTTCGTCGTCGACATCCCGATCGGCGAGCTCCCCGAGGACCACCTCGACGACCTCGCCGACGTCGGCCCATACGAGGACGGAGCACCATGAGGCGCACGCCGCACACGATCGGACTGCTGGTGGTGGCCGCACTGCTCCTCGCCGGCTGCACGCTGCCCACCGACGACAGCGCGCAGGTGCTGACGGGCCCCGAGATCGACAACGTCATGAACCCCACGACCACCTCGACCACCAGCGCGGTCGTCACCAGAGATCGTGAGCTGTTCTTCTTCGACGACGACGATCTCCTCACCCCATCGGTGGTCAAGGTGCCCCTCGACGCCGACATCGCTGCGATCCTGAACATGCTGGCGCCGACCGACGAGCAGTCGGACCTGCGCACCGCGGTCCCCGACGGCTTCGTGGTGTCGACCACCGAGCTCTCATCCAGCGGCATCCTCACCGTGGTGCTGGCCGACGACACCCTGTTCGCCCAGGTGGGCGGTGACCAGCTGCCTCAGGCGGTGGGCCAGATCGTGGTGACCGCGACCGAGCTCGACGACGTCGACGTGCGCGAGGTGAGGTTCGCGATCGACGGCGAGCCCCCCCAACCTCGTCAGGTGCCGACCGGCGACGGCGTCAACACCGATGGTCCCGTCACGCGTTGCGACTACCGCCAGTTCCTCCCCGCGCCGTGCGCGTGACGAGACGCCCCCTTCAGCTGAAGAACTGGGATGCCGCGTCGTAGAGCTCGGGGCTGACGGTCTTCAAGCGGCCGGTGGCCTCCGAGAGGGGCACGCGGATGATCTCGTCGGCGTGCAGCGCGACCATCGTGCCGAAGTCCCCGTCGTGGACCGCGTCGATGGCTGCGACGCCGTAGCGAGACGCCAACACCCGGTCGAACGACGTGGGGGTCCCGCCTCGCTGGACGTGTCCGAGGATCGTCACCCTCGTCTCGTAGCCGGTACGACGCTCGATCTCGGCGGCGACGGTCTGCCCGATGCCTCCCAGGCGCTCGTGGCCGAACTGGTCGACCTCGGTGGGCCCGGTGTCGAGCGTGCCCGGCTTGGGCCGGGCGCCTTCGGCGACCACGACGATCGTCGCGTACTTCTTGGCCCGCCGATGCCGGCGGAGGATGCTCTCGCACACGTCGGCGATGTCGAACGGGTGCTCGGGGACCAACGTCAAGCTCGCACCGCCCGCGAGGCCAGCACGGATGGCGATGTGCCCGGCGTGGCGACCCATGACCTCGACGACCATCACCCGGTCGTGGGATTCGGCGGTGGTGTGCAGGCGATCGATCGCATCGGTGGCGATCTGCACCGCTGTGTCGAAGCCGAAGGTCATCTCCGTCGCGCCGATGTCGTTGTCGATCGTCTTCGGCACGCCGACGATCGGCACGCTGTCGTCGTGGAGGTCACGAGCGCAGCCGAGGGTGCCCTCCCCGCCGATCGAGATGAGCGCGTCGACGCCCAGCTCGGCCATCGTCAGCCGCACCTTCTCGACACCGTCGTGGACGGCGTAGGGCTGGATGCGGCTGGTGCCGAGGATCGTGCCGCCCCGCGGCAGGATGCCGCGACACCGCTCGACGTCGAGCTCGGTCCAGTCGTTCTCCATCAGCCCGCGGTAGCCGTCGTGGAACCCGGTGACCGTGTCGCCGTAGTGACGCTCGGCCTTGCGCACCACCGCCCTGATGACGGCGTTGAGCCCCGGGCAGTCCCCGCCTCCGGTCAGCACTCCGATCCGCACACGTCCTCCTCGACTGGATACCCACCTCAACCTAGCGATCTGCCCATCGAGCGAGCCGCGCGGGCCACGGCCTCGCCGATGCCCGGCCTCATAGTGTGTCCTGCCATGCCGATCGTGATGAGCATCGACGCGGGCACGACCGGTGTCCGATCCGTGGCCGTCGACGGGTCTGGCGCGGTCGTCGCCAGCGCCTACCGCGAGTTCGCTCAGCACTTCCCACAGCCCGGTTGGGTCGAGCACGACGCCGACGAGATCTGGGCCGCGGTGAGCGCGACCCTCGCCGACGTCGTCGCCGAGATCGACGAACCCGTCGTGGCGATCGGCATCACCGACCAGCGCGAGACCGTCGTCGCGTGGGACCGCCGCACCGGCCGACCGCGACACCGAGCCATCGTCTGGCAGGACCGTCGCACGGCGGCGCGATGCGACGCCCTTCGCGAGGCGGGTCACCTCGACGTCGTGCGTCGCCGCACCGGCCTGGTCCTCGACCCCTACTTCTCGGCCACCAAGATCGCCTGGATGATCGACGAGGGCGGCGTGACGGTCGACGACGACCTCGCCGTCGGCACGATCGACTCGTGGCTGGTCTGGCAGCTCACCGACGGTCAGGCGCACGTCACCGACGTGACCAACGCCAGCCGGACCCTGCTGTTCGACATCGAGGAGATGCGCTGGTCGGCCCAGCTCGCCGAGATCTTCGGATGTCCCCTCGGGGCCCTGCCCGAGGTGGTGTCGAGCAGCGGTCGGATCGCCACCACCGCCGACACCACCGCGCTCGGTGCCGGTATCCCCATCAGTGGCATCGCCGGCGACCAGCAGGCGGCGCTGTTCGGACAAGCGTGCACCGAGCCCGGCATGACCAAGAACACCTACGGCACCGGATCGTTCGTGTTGATGAACGTCGGCGACACGCTCCCGGAACCCGTCGAGGGCCTGTTGACCACCGTCGCCTGGCGACTCGACCTCCCCGACGGGACGACGATCACCCACTACGCGCTCGAGGGCGCGGTCTTCGTGACCGGCGCGGCCGTGCAGTGGCTGCGCGATGGGCTGGGGATCATCGACGACGCCGCCCAGCTCGAACCGCTCGCGCTCGAGTGCGACGACACCGACGGGGTCGTGCTCGTGCCGGCCTTCACCGGGCTGGGGAGCCCGTGGTGGGACCCGTACGCGCGCGGCACCCTGCTCGGGGTCACCCGGGGCACCGGGCGACCCCAGATCGCCCGAGCCGTCGTCGAGTCGATGGCGTTCCAGACCCGCGACGTCGTCGACGCGATGACCGACGCGGCCCGGCTGCCCGTGACGTCGCTGCGCGTGGACGGCGGCGCCGCGGTCATGGACCTGCTGCTGAGGATCCAGGCCGACCAGATCGGTGTGCCGGTGACCCGATCGGTGCACGTCGAGTCCACCGCGCTCGGTGCCGCCTACCTGGCCGGTCTCGCCGAGCAGGTGTGGAGCTTGGAGACGCTCCAGGAGCTGTGGCGCGCCGATACCACCGTGGAGCCGACCGACGACCGCGCCGCTGTCGACGAGCGGCACCTCATGTGGCGCCGTGCAGTGGAACGGTCGAGGGACTGGTCGAGCGAGGCACCGGCGGTCTGAGCCCACCAGCTCCTCCGGTCAGTTCAGGGAGCGGACTGACGTACCGGTGGGGTGCCACGCACGGGAACGCCGTCTCGTCAGGTCGCGAAACCGGGTGTCGGCGATCCTCGCCAGAGCGGCGACGTGCCTCCGCTCGAGCGCCCGGAACGCGGTGCCACTGCGACCGAGCAGCAGGGCGACACCTGACGCGGGGAGCGGCGCCCAGGCGACATCGGTGGGTCCGCCGCCGTCGTCGACCATCCGGGTGCCCTCGACGAACGCCGACAGCCAGGGCGCCGGCGGGCACTCCCCGTCCGACGACCAGATCTCGCCCTCCTCCAGGTCGACGACCGCCGACCACACCGCGCCGATGGTGCGGCGTGCGTGCACGGTGAGCGCTTCGAGCAGCTCGTCGGTCGTCCCCGCGCCGACCAGGATCGCCGCGGTCTCGAGCGCATCGAGCCGTGGATCGTGCACCGCCCCCGCGATCGGCTGGACCAGCTCGACGTCGACGCCGTCGACCTGTGACACCTCGTTGATCATCAGGTCGACGAGGTGGGCACCAGGCAGCTCGACGACGAGCTCGTCGATCGCACGGCCTGCACCGCGCTCGAGGATCTCGATGCCCACCACGCTGCCCTGCACCGCACCGATCCGGCTGGTGACCGCACCGAGCGCACCGGCCCGGTCGGGTAGCCACAAACGCACGACGAAGGTCTCCATGGCGGCCAACCTACGCACGGACTGTGAACGTGCGGTTTCCGGCGAGGGACGTGTCAGTTGCCGTTCAGAGCTTGGTGAGCGCTCGCCTGAGGTTGCGGACGGCCTGGCCGATGCGCTGCTCGTTCTCGATGAGGGCGAAGCGCACGAAGCCCTCGCCGCCGTTGCCGAAGCCGACACCAGGCGACACGGCGACGTCGGCCTCGGTGACGAGGTGCGAGGCGAACTCGATCGACCCCATCTCCCGGTAGGGCTCGGGGATCGGAGCCCAGGCGAACATCGTGCCCTGGGGTCGCGGCACGTCCCACCCGATGCGGGCGAGGCCGTCGATCAGCGCGTCGCGGCGGCCCTGGTAGATCGACTGCATCTCGATCGGGTAGTTGGGCGCCTCGTTCATCGTGACCGTCGCCGCGATCTGGATGGGCTGGAAGGTGCCGTAGTCGAGGTAGGACTTCAGCTTGGCGAGGGCAGCGACGACCTCGGGGTTGCCCACCATGAACGCCACGCGCCAACCCGCCATCGAGAAGGACTTGGTCATCGAGTACAGCTCGACCGCCACGTCCTTCGCGCCGGGGACCTGCAGGATCGAGGGGGGCTCGTAGCCGTCGAACCCCAGGTCGGCGTAGGCGTTGTCGTGGACGAGCAGCACGTCGCGCTCGCGGGCGAACTCGACGGTCTTGGCGAAGAACTCGAGGTCGACACAGGTGGTCGTCGGGTTGTGCGGGAACGACAGCACCGCGACGCGCGGCTTGGGCCAGGCGTACTCCCACGCCTCCTCCATCGCCGCGAAGAAGTCGTCGCCGGTGCCGAGCGGCACCTCGGTGATGTTGGCGCCCGCGAACAACGGACCCCAGATGTGGATCGGATACGAGGGGGTGGGCACGAGCGCGGTGTCGCCTGCCTGGAGCAGCACCCACATGAGGTGCGAGAAGCCTTCCTTCGCCCCGATCGTGTTGATGACCTCGGTCTCGGGGTCGAGCTCGACGCCGAAGCGACGCAGGTACAGGTCGGCGACGGCCTGGCGGAGCTTGGGGAGCCCCCGGCTCTGGGAGTACCGGTGGTTGCGGGCGTTGTGCACCGCCTCTGCCAGCTTGTCGACCGCGATCGCGGGCGAGGGCAGGTCGGGGTTCCCGAACCCGAGGTCGACCACGTCGCGCCCGGCACGACGTGCGTCGATCTTCAGCTCGTTGATGATCGCGAAGACGTACGGCGGCAGGCCGGTGATGCGACGGAACTCCATGGCCGGAGGCTAGTCCTCGCCAGACGATGCTCCCTCGACGTTCGATGCTCCGTGGCGGGCATCTCAGCGACCACGAGCGGCCAGCGCGGCCGCTCCGATCGCCGCCGCACGACCCCCGAACGCGGCAGGCAGGACAGGGATCTCGGGCCGATGAGCGCCGCCCATCACGTGCGCCGTGACGGCCTGTCTGATCGGTGCCATCACGATGTCACCCGCGTCGACCACCCCTCCCCCGATGACGACCACCGCCGGGTCGAGCACCGTGGCGAGTGCCGCCACCCCCAAGCCGACCGAGTCGGCGTAGGTCGCGATCACGGCCCGAGCGGCGTCGTCGCCTTCGACCGCTGCCGCCACGGCGTGCTCGCCGGTGACGGCGTCGACGACACCGCCTGCCGCCGCCAGGATCGCCGGGGCGACGCCCGCCCCGGCCCGCTCCCTCGCGAGGACGCCGAGCGCGCTGCCGCTCGCCACGGTCTCCCAGCAACCACGCCGCCCGCACGCGCAGACACGGCCGCCGCGCTCGACGACCATGTGGCCGACCTCGCCGCCGAACCCGTGGGCGCCCCGCCGCACCTCTCCGTCGAGTACCAGCCCTCCGCCGATGCCGGTGCCGAGCGCGACGTACACCATGTCGGTCGCGTCCTTGCCGGCGCCCAGCTGGTGTTCGGCGATCGTCGCGGTCGTCGCGTCGTTGTCGACCACGACCGGTGCCCCGAGTCGCTCGGCGAGGCGGCCGCGCAGATCGAGGTCGACGATGCCGGGCAGGTTCGGGGAGTACCGCACGAACCCCTCGATGTCGATGAGTCCGGCGATGCCGACCCCGACGGCGACCGCGCCGTCGGTCGAACCGCACAGCGCGGCCGCCACCTCGACCAGCGTGTCCACGAGCGCCTCCGAGCCGTAGGGCGTCGGGACCCTGCGCTCGTCGAAGACCTCGCCCGTCGCGGGATCGACGGCGAGGCCGAGCACCTTGGTGCCGCCGACGTCGAGACCGATGGCAACGCCTGGCGGTGCGGGCATCAGTACCTGAGGAGCGCGCCGATGCGCCCCATGACGTCGAGGTCGGCGTTGTCGACGCACACCTCGATGCGACAGCCCTGGGAGAGCGCCTCCTGCAACGCTTCCTCGACGACATCGTCGACGCGCTCCATGGCCTCGCCGCACGCCGCGCACCGCGGCCCGATCGGCGCCAAGGCGCCACACGAGGTGCAGCGCCACCCGGACTCGTGGAAGTCCTCGGAGACGACGAGTTGTTCGACCCGACGAGCGGACAGCGCTGCCAGCGTGTCGGCGAGGCCGCTCACGCCGCGCGACCCCGCACCGACCGCGTCCCGTAGCCGAGCGACCATGGCGGCCTCACGGGCACGCTCGGCGCGTGCCTGAAGGTCCATCACCGCCACGCGCACCTCCTCGACCGAAGCACCCGCACCGACGGGGAGACGCCCGATGAGGCGATCTCGCAGGTAGGTGTGCAACATGCCCTCGACCTCCGAGACCGATTCGGGCGCCCCGCCGATCGCCACCCGACCCACCTCGCGGGGACCGAACAGGTCGAAGGCGGCCTTGGCGGCCTGTCGGAGGTGCTGCTGCACCAGCTCAGCGACGTGGCCGCTCGTGTCGCCGCGCTCCCACTGGCCCCGATCGTCGTAGTCGCGCGGGAGCTCGTCGAGCGCCTCGGAGAGGTCGACCAGCTCGCCCATCTCGTAGACGAACAGCCGGGTGCGTTGACGGTCGACGAGCAGGACGCCCGTCGGTCGGAGCTCCTCGACCACCGACTCGAGCTGGCCGACCGCCGGTGCGTGGCCGACGGTGATGCGGCTGTGCACCGGGACGGGCAGCGTGATGACCTGCCAGTACTCCTGCGGCGCGCACGAGAACATCGCGAGGCCGCGCACACCCTTGCGATCGATGCCGTCGCTGACGTGCGCCGTCATGCGAGCGATGTCGTCGGCCACCGAGGGTTCGTCGGCCACGAACGACTCGACCCGACGCACCACGCGCTCGAGCTCCTTCGCGACGTCGAGACCACGCACCTTCGCGCGCCCGTCGACATCGAGGTAGCAACTCGTCACCGCCGCGCCGTCGCTGTCGAACTCCGCCATCTCGCGCACGAACCGATCGGTGATCACCTCGAGGGGTCCTCCCTGTCGTCGACGCCCGCATCGTAGGCACGACGACGACACCGGTGGCGAGAGCATCCGGCCTCCCGGCGACCTGCCCGCTACTGTGACCGAGACCGGGCACGCTCGATGTCGGCGGCCCGGCGGGGGGATGCGATGACCTCTCGAGGGCAGGGCAGTGCGGGGGCGACCACCCAGGCCGCGGCGCGACCCCACGGACGGCGACGCACGTGGTGACGATCCGCACGCCCGACCAGCGGTTGCGGGTGTTCGTGAGCTCCACGCTCGGCGAGCTGGCGCCAGAGCGGGCGGTGGTGCGCGAAGCGGTCGAGGCGCTGCGCCTCACGCCCGTGATGTTCGAGCTCGGTGCCCGGCCACACCCTCCCCAGGACGTGTACCGCGCCTACCTGGAGCAGAGCGACATCTTCGTGGGCCTGTACTGGCAGCGATACGGGTGGGTCGCCCCGGACCTGGCGATCTCGGGGCTGGAGGACGAGTTCGACCTGTCTGCGGGCATGCCTCGGCTGTTGTACGTCAAGGAACCCGCCACGGATCGCGAGGACCGGCTGGCGGCTCTGCTGACGCGCATCGAAGCGGAGGCCACCGGCTGCTACCGGCCGTACCGCGACCCCGCCGAGCTCGCCGACCTGATCCGCGACGACCTGGCGGTGGTCCTCACCGAGCGGTTCGACGCGACCGCCTCGAACGGTCCGGCACCTCCGGCCGCCTCGATCGCCCCTGTCGCCGAACGCTCCGTCGGCACCCGCAGCGTGCTCTTCACCGATGTGGTGGCGGGGACCGCGCTGCGCCAGCGATTGGGCGAGGAGGCGGCCGACGCGTTCCAACGACGTCACGACGAGCTGCTTGCCGACGCGGTGCAGGCCTCGGGGGGAACGGTCGTCAAGGGGTTGGGGGACGGGGTCCTGGCGGTGTTCGACGCCGCGGCGGACGCGGTGGCTGCGGGCGTCAGGGCCCAGCGCAACGTCGATGATCACAACCGCCGCCACCGTGGCGAGGCCTTCGAGATCCGCGTCGGGATCTCGGTGGGTGACGTCGCATCGGACGGCGACGACGTGCACGGCTCGGCGGTGATCGAGGCGTCACGGCTGTGCGACGCGGCACAGGGCGGACAGGTCCTGGTGTCGGACCTGGTGCGGGCCCTGACGCGGGGCCGGGGCGGGTTCGGATTCGAACCGGTCGGCGAGCTCACCTTCAAGGGCCTGGACGAACCGGTGGCGGCCTGCATGGTCAGTCTCTCGATGGTCGCGCCCGACGACACCGGGCCGGTGCCGTTCCCCGGCCTGCTCGCCCCGGCATCGGGGGTCGACTACGTGGGTCGGCGCCCGCTGCTCGACGCCCTGGGTGCCTCCTGGGAGGCCGCGTACGCCGGCGAGAGCGGGGTGGCGCTGGTGGTGGGCGAGCCGGGGGCGGGCAAGACCCGCACGGCGGGCGAGGTCGCCCGGCGGGCGTTCGCCGAGGGGGCGGTGGTGCTCTACGGCCGCTGCGAGGAAGACCTGGGCGTCGCCTACCAGCCGTTCGTCGAGGCGCTCGACTGGCAGACCACACATGACCCCGACCTGGCGTTGGGCCGCTACGCCGGGGTTGCAGAGTGCGAGGTCATGGTCGGCGAGCACGAGGCGGCCGCGGGGTCGGCAGTGGCCGCCTGGCAGGCCCTGGTGGAGAACAACGTCCGCTGCCACCTGCCCCACGCCGCGATCCGCCTCGCCGATGTGCTCAACGAGGTCGGCACGACCGAGACTCGAACCGAGGCCCGTCGCATGCTCGATCGGGGGCTGCGCGACGCCACCGACATGGGCATGGACCGACGGGTCACCGAGATCGAGGCTCGGCTCCGCTGACCCGACGTCGGTGGCGAGCAGCCCGAGGCGCTGTCCGTCAGAGCGCAGGTTGTCCGGGCCGGACCACGGCGGCGTGGTCCAGGCCCTGCTTGGCAGCCCACGCCGCCACCGCTGGCGCGTCGCCCACGTAGATCACCTGCACGCTCTGGCCGATCCGCGCCAAGGCCTTGCACAGCGAGCGGGTCGCTGGGTCGGGCAGACCGCGGAACGCATCGTCGAGGATCAGCGGTACCGGACCTGCGTCGCCGACCTCTCGCAGCGACGCGACCCGCCCGAGCAGGTAGGACTCGACGGGTCCGACGTCGTCGCCGTCGAGCTCCCACACGACCTCGGGATCAGGACCGTCATCCTGGGGTCGGGCGTCGTCGCCTGTGGACTCGAAGCCAGCGGCCATCGCGTCGTGACGGGCTTCGACCTCGCGCTCCACCGACCGCGCCGAGCGGAGGTCGGCGTGGCGGTCGTCGACCTGCTCCACAGCCGCACGGTGGCGAGCGAGACGTGCGCTCGTGAGCGCAGCCTGCCCGCGGGCCTCCGACACTGCAGGGTCCGCGGACACAGCGGCGTGCTCCGCGTCCTCAGCGGTCACCGACGACGAGTCGTGTGCGTCGAGTCGGGCCTGTGCTGCGGCGACCTCGGCGGCGAGGCGCTCGGACTCAGCCTCCCACTCGGCGAGGGTGGCATCACCTTCGGTGGCCTTCTCGTGCAGCTCGGCCACGCGTCGCGTGGCGTCGCGGATGTCGCGCTCGAGTGGATCGATGTCGTCGGCGGGGGGCGCCTCGGCCGCTGCCCTGGCGATCGCCGCGTCGGCGAGATAGGTCTCGGCGATGGCGACCACGGTCGTCTCGTCGTCGGTCGGACACGTCGTCCCGACGCCGTCGAGCACCGCCCGCAGGTCGTCGACCGCCGTGAACTCGACGGGCGCGTCGATGCGCATGGCGCGCAGGGCGCCCTCGACGTCGTCGGGCAAGGTGCCGAGCGTGTCGCGTGCTTCCGCCCAGAGCTGATCGCGCTCGGCGCGCAGCATCAACACCCGACTGTCCCGCTCGAGGACGTCGGCAGCAGCGTCGAGCTCGGTCTCGACCTCGGCCACCCTGGCGAGCGCCTCGTCGTGGCGTCGCTTCGCATCCGGGTCGACGCTCGGGGAGATCCGCCCCATCACGTAGGCGGCATAGGTCGGGTAGCCGACGCTCTCGAGCAGCGCCTCGAGCGCCTCACCGGCCTCCTCGTAGGCGCGCTCGGTGCCCTTGCCGCTGCGGCGGCTCTTGCGCTTCTCGCCGTGATCGACGACCAGGTCGTGCAGTCGCTCGATCTCGGCGTCGTCCTCGGGCGACACCAACTTCGGGCGAGCGGCCTCAGCAGCCTCCCGTGCCTCGAGCTGGGCGACGGTGAGCTGGTCCTGGAGGGACCGCACGTCGATGCCCTCGTCGCGCAGCGCCTCCTCGAGCTCGTCGTGGCGACGCTCGTGATCGGCGATGCGGTCGGCGAGGTCGACGGCCTCGGGCGCCGGGATCCGTGCGGGTGGCGGCGGACCGGCGCGCACGACCTCGAGCGCACGGGTGACCGTTGCGACGTCAGCCTCGGACGGAACCGCAGGCTCAGCCTCGCGAGGTCCGTTGTGGCCAGCGTCGCGACGCGCGGTGAGCTCGTCGACACGCAGCTGTTCGGCCTCGAGTGCTTCGAGCAGCTCGAGCAGTGCGACCCGTTCGGTCTGGAGCTCGAGGTCGTGGGCCTCGGAGTCGCGTCGTGCGGCGTCGAGCTCCTCGATCAGCGCTGCCCGTCGATCGACGACCGGTGAGGCGCTCAGTCGGGCCCGAGCGGCGTCTTCGGCGGCCGCGACGGCGGAGAGCGCTGCGTCGTGTGCCGTGATGGCGTAGTCGTCGAGCCCCCGACGTGCATCGTCGAGCGCCTGGGTGGCCCTCGCGACGGCGTCGCGCGCTGCGGCCAGCTCGGACTCGACGCGGGCGAGCTCGCCTCGTGCGGCTGCGGTGCGATCATCGAGGTCGGTTCCGGATGGATCGACCGTCGCGCCGGGGAGCTGTGCGACTCGCACGACCGGTTCGAGCGATGGATCGAGCGCCAAGGCGGCGAGCACCGCCTGGTCGACCTCCGACAGCACGCCGTCGACCTCGACGAGCCCCGGTCCGCCGGACGCGTCGCCGCGGGTCAGGCGCAGCAGGCGGTCGACGACCCTGCGTCGATCGCCGGGCGCGAAGCCTCCGAGCATCGTCACATACGGGTGGAGGTCGAGGCCTTCACCGTCGTCCAAGTCCAGTCGTAGGATCCGCATCTCAGATACCTCGTCGGCCGAACGAGCCCACAGATGAGCCAGTCATCGGGGGCCGAGATAGGTCGTCTGGACCTTCTCGCGCATCAGGCCGGAAGCGATTCCACCCGAGCCTTGAGCTCCGGGAGGGCCGTACGCAAGATCTTGGCCTCGGCACGACGCTTGACGAACCCCGGCAGCGGCATGACCACGTCGACCTCGAGGGTGTACTCGACCTCGGTGCTGCCCTCGTCACCCTCGACCGGACGGAACAGGTAGGCACCATCGAGCGTCGTCGTGAGATCGCCCTCGACCAGGACCCACGACAGGCGCTGTGGGGCATCCGAGTAGTCGTAGCGCAGCGTGTAGCTGGTGCTGCGACCCATCGCCGCGACGCGGAACGCCACGTCGAGCGGCCGACCCGACTCGTCGCGGGTGAGGATCGCAGCGTCCTTGACGTCCTTGGCCCACTCCGGATAGCGCTCGACATCGGCCGCGACCTCGTAGCACCGCGCCGCGGGGGCATCGATGACCGTGCGTTCGGTGGCCTGCTCCGACATCGACCTGCGCCTCCTCCTCGACGAGCCCCGGACCGGAGCTCCGCAGCATTGTGGCCCACGGGGCGCGCTGCCGTCAGCCCGCGGAGGACCCACGCGGAGGGAACGTGCCGTACCGGGCGGCCCACATCCCCGCCAGACCAAGGCCCCACATGGGGGCGAGGCTGGTGAACACCAGTGAGCTGAACGGCTTGACCGCCACCGCGACGACGACGAGGAGCACCTCGACGAGGAGCGACAGCATCATCGGGCGCCGCACCCGCCGTGGGGCGCTGCCGGCCATGAAGTAGATGCCGCCGATCCCGAGGAGCTCGTGGCGGCTCCGGTCGACGGCCCGGGCGTAGGCCACGAAGAACGCGACGCACCCGCCGGCGAACAGCGCTCCCGACACCGCCACCACCGCGGGTGCCACGGCGTCGATGTCGACGATCCCCGCGACGACCGCGACCGCGAGCACGACCGTGCCGGCCCAGCTCGCCTCGACGAGGCGGCGCCCAGGCACCTCGGACCACTCCACGCGGGCGTTCGGGTCGTCGTCGGTGCGGACCTTGCGGACTCGGCCCACCGGCCGATCGCGGTCGGGGACGTGGTCGGGACCTCGGCGGGCGGTCACGTCGCGACTGTCGTGCCCAGCGCAGCTGCGAGGCGCGCCGCGAGCAGGTCGTAGGTGAACTCCTCGACGGCCCGCCGGCGGCCCTGGTGGCCCATGTCCCTTCGGCGGTCGGGGTCAACGAGGAGCTGTTCGATCGCGGCACGCACGGCGACGGGGTCACCGGGTCGGTCGACCACCAATCCCGTCTCGCCGTGGACCACCGCCTCGTGAGAACCGCCGCTGCGGCCGGCGATCTGTGGCACGCCGGCGGCCGCTGCCTCCAGGAACACGATGCCGAAACCTTCCTGTTCGAGGCCACCCCAGCGGTTGCCGCGACAGACCATGGCGTACACGTCGGCGCACCCGTAGAGGTCGGGGAGCTCGTCGTCGTCGACCCTCCCGAGGAACCGCACGGGCGCGCCCGTTCGGGCAGCGATGCGCTCGAGCCGGCCGCGGTCGCGGCCTCGGCCACCCCCCACCACGACCCGGAGGTGGGGTCTGGTTCGGGCAAGGTCGGCGGCGGCGTGGATCACCACGTCGAAGCCCTTGCGCGGGACGAGCCGGCTGAGGCAGAGGACGACCTCGTCGGTGTCCGCCAGGCCCCAGCGCTCGCGCACCGTCGACCGGCGCTCGGCGTCGAGCGGGACGAACCGCTCGACGTCGACACCGGGCGGGACCAGGGTGACGGGCAGGGACGTGCCCGCGGCCCGCTCTGCCTCTGCTGCCGGGTAGCCACCTGCCGCGATCACCAGCTGCGCCCCGCGCAAGGTGTGGCCGAGGAGCTGGTGGCTGAGCGGCAGTCGGCCGTAGACGGTGATCTCGGCACCGTGCAGGACGAGTCCGTAGGGCCGATCGAGCCGCGGGCCGACCGCACCGACGGGCAGCGCCGGGTCGAGCACCACCAGGTCGGCATCGACCTCGCGGGCGAGCGCGTCGACCTCTGCCACGAGCGCCGGGGTCGGCAGCAGCACCTTCTGTCGGCTGCGAACCACGCGGTAGGGCTGCGCTGCGTCCCACTCCCGATCGCCCGCGTACGGCGTCGTGAGCACCGTGACGTCGCCCGGTTCGAGCCGCCGCCACAGCTCCCAGAGGTAGCTCTGGATGCCTCCGAGCTTCGGCGGGAAGTCGTTGGTGACGAGCAGGTGCCTCACAGGCCGACGACCCCGCCAACGGTGGACGGGCGTTCGAGCTCGGCGCGGACCTGTGGGTCCGACTCGACCGCTGCGACCTGGGCGAGCAGGTCATCGAGCGAGAGCTGACGTGCCGCCCAGACGGCGTGCTCGCGCACGAGCGGGTGCGGGTGCTCCAGGGCGGTCGCGACCGCGTCGACGACCCTGGGGTCTGCGGCGTCGCCGACGTTGCCCAGCGCGACGAGGGCGTTGCGTCGCAGGTGCACCGGATCGCGGCGGGCGATGTACCAACGACCGTGGCGGTCGAGCAGCTCGTCGTCGCCCGCTGCGAGCAGGTCGACCAGGTCGACCCAGGGTTCACCCTCGTCGTCGGTCGCCGCGACCGGGTCGCCGATGCGGGCCGCGCGGCGGTTCGGTGGGCAGACCTCTTGGCAGTCGTCGCACCCGTAGATGCGATCGCCCAGCGCGGCGCGGTGCTCGACGGGGAACGACCCGGGGGCCTGCACGAGCCATGCGAGGCAGCGCCGGGCGTCGACGATGCCCGGCGCAACGATCGCACCGGTGGGACAACCGTCGAGGCATCGGGTGCACGATCCGCAGCCGTCGGCGACAGGCGCAGCGCTCGGCCGGAGCGGTGCGTCGGTGACGACGGAGCCGAGCACGAACCACGAGCCGTGGCCGGGGAGCAGGAGGTTGGCGTTCTTGCCGTACCACCCGAGGCCCGCTCGGTGCGCGGCCTCACGATCGACCAGCGCGTTGTCGTCGGCCACGACCGTTGCCCGGTAGCCGGCCTCGACCAGCAGCTCGGCGACCGCCCCGAGCGAGCGCCGCAGCGCGTCGTAGTGGTCTGACCACGCGTACCGGGCGACGCGTCCTGCCGCTGGGTGCCGCTCGTCGTCGTGCCCGTCGGCCAGGTAGCCGCGGGCGCCGACCACGATGGCGCGGGCGCCGTCGACGATCCTGCCCGGGTCCGTCGACCGCGCCGGGTTGCGGTACGTGAACGCCATGCCCCCGTGGAGGCCCTCGTCCCGCCGGCGTTCGAGATCGACGCGGGTGGACTCGAACGGCTCGGCTGGGGCGACCCCGACCGCGTCGAGCCCGGCGGCGCGGCCGGCCGACACGACGTCGTCGGTCAGTGCTGTGGCGCGAGGTGCGGTGGTGGGGGGTGCGATGCGCACCGGACCATGGTCGCGCGGCTCACCCCGTGCGAGGAACGTGGCGCAGGGCAGGAAGCAGCCCCACCGCATGCAGGCTGCGCAGCGTGCGGTGCTCGTCGGCGTCGACGACGACGGCGTCGTCGGGACGGCGGGAGAGGATGAAGGTCACCACGCAGTCGTCGCACGTGGGCGTGTCGCGCTGCGTGCAGTCGTGGCAGTCGATCGTGATGGGGTCTGGCGAAGTGGCATCCACCTCGCCATCATGCGGAGGCCCTGTGACACTCTCAGCCCGTCGACCCATCGTCGGCATCGATGACCTCGACCGAGGCGCCCGTGCCGCACCACCGGCACGTCACCTCGTCGATCGACTCGTCGAGCACCTGCTCGTCCTCGACCTCGAGCGCCCCACCGACCGTGTAGTGGTGGAACGCCTTGGTGCGACGGGACGTGGTGACGTCGAAGCGGGTCAGGTTGCCGCAGGCGGCACAGCGGTAGCGGGACGCGGACATCCGGTCAGGGTACCCACGCCGCCAGGGGCCCTTGACGGGTCGCAGCCTGACCGGCGCAGGTGAGCCTGCACGGCCTCAGCCGGGCAGGTGGGTCTGCACCGGCGTCCACCCCGGGCCGTAGCCCTCGTCGTGCAGGAGGAGGGCCTGGAGCGCATCGTTGACCGAGCCGAACACCGCGGCCTGCTCGGTAGCCCCGTACCTCCGCAGCAGCACCTGGGTGCTGAGCCGCTCGCACACCAGGCAGACCCGGTCCGGGTCCTCACCGGCGGCGACGACCTCGTCGAGCAGGTCGCACAGCGCCGCCGGTCCCACCAGGACGGCGTCGCTCAGGTCGAGGACGACGCGATCCTCGCAGTCGAGGCACGCGAGCTCGGCCGCGAGTTGGGCAGTGACCCTGGCGTCGGCCAGACCCGACACCGCGACGATGACCGCGAGATCGTCTCGCCGGACCGCCAAGGTGGCGCCGTCGGCGAGGACGATGCGGCCCGGTGGCTCCGCGTCGTTCACGGTGCAGGGGCCCGGGAGGACCGCACGAAGACGAACGTGGCCTCGCCCGATTCGGCGTCGACCCGGAGCTCGTGCGAGTCGGTGACCGCGTCGAGGATCATCTCGCTGATCTCTCGCCGAACCTCGTCGGTCTCCGACGAGGGCTCGACGGCGACCCGACCTCGCACCTCGACCGATGGGCCGACCCCTGGGACCTCGGTCGCGGCGATGTCGAGTGTGAGGACAGCGCCGGGCGCTGCCCGTTCGATGAGCGACGAGCACATCTCGTCGACCGCAGCGCGGCAGTCCTCGGCCTCGTCGATGCCCATGCCGATGCTGGTGGCCACGCCGGTCGCGACCAGTCGCGCGAGCCGAACCAGCTCTCCCTCAGGATCCAGTTCGACGTGGATGCGCGCGACGGCCCCCGGCATGGCCCATGACTACCACTGGACCAGCGCGTCAACCATCGACCCAGCCGCTTGACGATCGAACACCTGTTCGGCTACACCCGGGCGATGCCTCGCCGCCCTCCCCTCGCCGGTCAGAGGTCGTTCGACGACCTCGGCACACCGCTCCACGACGTGACGTTCTGCGTCGTCGACCTCGAGACCACCGGTGGCTCGGCGCACGAGTGCGCGATCACCGAGATCGGCGCGGTGCTCCTGCGAGGCGGCGACTGCCTCGGCACCTTCCAGACCCTCGTCAACCCCGGCGTCGCCATCCCACCCGAGATCGTCGTGCTCACCGGCATCACCCAATCGATGGTCATGC
>CAZBTQ010000038.1:11131-21367 GCA_964494405.1 uncultured Iamiaceae bacterium | reverse complement strand
GACGATGTAGCCCTGGTGGATCTGCTGTTCGTCGACCTTGCGAAAGAGCGGCGCGGGGTCGGTCACGACCCGGCGGCGGCCCGCTCGACCGGGATGTCGTGGGCGATCTCGATGAGGCGCGGGTTGCGCCCGTCGGCCCGTGCCACCGCAGCTCGGATGAGGCCGTCGAACAATGGGGCGGGACGGTCGGGACGGCTCTTGAACTCGGGGTGGGCCTGGGTGCCGACCCAGAACGGGTGGCCCTTCAGCTCGATGAACTCGACCAGGCGACCATCGGGCGACGTGCCCGAGCAGACGAAGTCGGTGCCGTCGAACTTCGAGCGGTAGCGGGGGTTGAACTCGTAGCGGTGCCGGTGGCGCTCGCTGACGACGTTCTTGCCGTACAGCTCGGCGACCTGCGAGCCCTCGGCCAGCTCGGCCACGTAGGCACCCAAGCGCATGGTGCCGCCCTTGTCGGTGACGTCACGCTGGGTGTCCATCAGGTCGATGACCGGGTGGGGCGTCTGAGGGTCGAACTCGGCCGAGTTCGCGCCCGTGAGCCCGAGCACGTTGCGCGCGTACTCGATCGTCATCATCTGGAGGCCGAGGCAGATGCCGAGGCACGGGATCTCGTGCTCGCGGGTGTAGTTCGCCGCCGCGACCTTGCCCTCGGTGCCGCGCTCACCGAAGCCGCCGGGGATCACCACGCCGTCGAGCTGTCGCAGGCGATCGGCGGCGAGCAGCCCTTCGACCTCCTCGGCCTGGATCCAGTCGACGTCGATCGTCGCGCCGTGCGCGAAGCCGGCGTGGCGCAGCGACTCGACGACAGAGAGGTAGGCGTCGGGAAGGCTGACGTACTTGCCGATGATGCCGATGCGCAGGGGTCGGGTCGACGCCTCGACCCGGGCGACGAGCTCGCGCCACGGCCCCAGGTCGGGTTCGGGGGCGTCGAGGCGCAGCACGTTGCACACGTAGTCGTCGAGGCCCTCGTGGTGCAGCACGAGCGGGATCTCGTAGAGGCTCTGGGCGTCGGCCGCGTTGACCACCGCCGCCACGGGCACGTCGCACAGGTTGGAGATCTTGCGCTTGAGGTCGTCGGAGAGCGGTTCCTCGGAACGACAGACGATGGCGTCGGGCTGGATGCCACGGCTGCGCAACTCGGTGACCGAGTGCTGGGTGGGCTTGGTCTTCTGCTCCCCCGCCGGGCCGATGAACGGCACGAGCGTGACGTGCACGTAGCAGACGTTGTCGCGCCCGACGTCGAGGCGGAACTGGCGGATCGCCTCGAGGAACGGGAGGATCTCGATGTCGCCCACCGTGCCCCCGACCTCGGTGATGACGACGTCGACGTCGTCGGTGGCGAGCCGGCTGATGCGGTGCTTGATCTCGTCGGTGATGTGCGGGATGACCTGCACGGTCTTGCCGAGGTAGTCGCCGCGGCGTTCGGCGGCCAGCACCGCGGAGTAGATGCCACCGGTGGTGGCGTTGGACGCCTTGGTGAGGTTCTCGTCGACGAACCGCTCGTAGTGGCCGAGGTCGAGGTCGGTCTCACCGCCGTCGTCGGTGACGAACACCTCGCCGTGCTCGAACGGGTTCATCGTCCCGGGGTCGACGTTGATGTAGGGATCGAGCTTCTGCATGGTGACCCGCAGGCCACGAGCCTTGAGCAACCGGCCGAGCGACGAGGCCGTCAGGCCCTTGCCCAGCGAGCTCACCACACCACCCGTCACGAAGATGTGCTTCGTCACCCAGGGTCTCCTCCGTCGGGATCACGACGGGATCGCAGCGTACCCGACCGATCGGGCGAACGGGTCACAACGCTGTGATTTCTCGCGGCCGTGCGCTCAGAACGGCTCTCTCCCGAGCTCGTCGTACCAGCGCAGCAACGGGTTGCGGGCGATGACCGACGAGAACGACACGCGCTCGCTGGCGACGTTCAACAGCACGAGCACCACGAGCACACCGATCGTGACCCACATGCCGGCCGAGACGACGACCGCGAACCCGAACGCCGCGCCGAGCGGGTTGACGCCGGTGTCGCCGAGCATCACCCGCTCGTCGAGCTCGATGACCAGCAGCCCGAAGGTGGCGCCGACCACGAGGGTGAGCGACGTGAGCTGGTCGGACAGGCCGTTGACGCCGAGCACGACCGCGAGCACCAACATCGCGGTCTTGGTGGCGCGCCCCGGCGCACGGTCGAGGAGGTTCGCGGTGTTGGCGGCGAGCGCGATGACCAGCACATCGATCGACGATCCGAAGAGGTCGTCGACGTCGAACACCAGGAACATCGCCACGAGCCCGCCGCCGACGAGCTTCACGCCGCCGGTGGTGAGCCGGCCGCGCAGCAGCGCGCCGACGTGTCCGCGGAACCCTCGTTCGTCACCGGTGGCGAGCAGGTCGTCGATGAGCCCGAGGAACGCGAACGGCAGGACGAGGAGCAACACGATGGTGGAGGACGAGGCGAGCTGTCCCGCCCAACGCCAGTCGACGGCGTTGAAGAGCTGCGCGGCGACGACGCCGACGACCAGCAGGCCGAGGGCGGGCACGATGCCGCCGGCGGTGGGCACATCGATGCCGCGGACGTTGCGCCTGGCCAGCACCGGCGCGTCGAAGACCCCCTTCATGAGCTGCCACAGGATCGCGGTGGCGATCGCTCCGGCGACGAAGGCGATGACGTGGTCGGTCATCCCGACCTCGGTCCCTGCAAGATCGCGGGGCGGAACTCGGGATCGAGCGCGAGCAGCGTCAGCAGCGGGCCCAGGTACACGAACGCCAGCGCGGCCACGACCACGCCGCTGTCGTTCACCAGCCAACCGAGCACGCCGACGCCGAGCGTGCCGATCACCGCAGCTCTCACGGCCGAGCCCACCGGCAGCAGCCGCCGCCATCCGCGGGCGACGACGAGCACGTACAGCGCGAACACGGCGATGATCGGCACCACCCACGCCCAGATCGAGCGCTGGAGGACGCGCAGGTTCGTCGCCCACTTGCGGCTGATGGTCGTCCAGAAGTTGGACTGGTCCTCGCCGCTGGCGAGGACGAATCGCCCGAGGTGTGATCGCGCGTCGGGCTCGCGCAGCAGGTCGATGCCGATGAACAGGGCGAGGACCGCGACGGTGGCCAACCCGGCCACCAGGACGATCCGCCA
The DNA here is from genome assembly GCA_964494405.1 of uncultured Iamiaceae bacterium. Classification (GTDB taxonomy): domain Bacteria; phylum Actinomycetota; class Acidimicrobiia; order Acidimicrobiales; family SKKL01; genus Actinomarinicola. The sequence goes on along the minus strand of CAZBTQ010000038.1, from coordinate 18,240 downwards.
CGACACCCTCCTGCCGGCCAGGGCCCACATGGTGAGCCCGAAGACCGGCACGAAGGTGAGGATGCCCCCGACGTCGGCTCCGAGCTGCGGCGCGGCGTCGGCGACGAGCACGACGACGAACAGCGCCGCAGCCGACACCAGCGCCTCTCGCCGCCGGGGTGCGTGGTGGACGTGGAGGGCGGCCACGACCACCGCGCACGCACCGAACACCGCGAACGTGGTGTTGCCGAAGCCGGTGAACCGAGCCGCGGTGTGCGGCGAGTAGCCGAGGAAGCTCGACATCTGCAGGGGGGCGCCGAGCGTCAGGTCGATCAGCAGCAACACGACGGTCGCGCCGCAGATGACCGCCAGCGGTGCGAGCGGGCGACGCCGGAACTGCACGGCGACGAGCGCGATGAGCAGCGCGACCAGCCACAGCACGGCGTGCGCCCCTCCCTCCAGGTCGTACACCGACGGCACGATCCGCAGGAGGTAGCCAGCGAGCGGCCACGCCGCGAACGTCAAGACGACGACCCGAGTCGGGCCGAGCAGGTGGCGCGCCATGTCGGGCGCCAGCCGCAGCACGAGCAGCACCATCGCGTAGCCGATGGCCTGCACGATCACGAAGGTGAGCGCGATCGGGTAGTAGATCGCTTCGCGCCCACCGGCGTTGTCGTTCATCTCGACGAGCGCATCGAGGTCGACCGGACCGTCCTGGTAGGTCAGCGAGGCGCCGATCATCCCCGACGGGACGTCGACCTCGAGGGCGTGCAGGACCGTCGGCGCGATGTCGGTGAGGGTGACGAGGCCGGTGCGCTGGGTCGACGGCGAGAAGAGGTACCCGTGGCGCACCCCGGCCCCGGACGCGATCAACGGAGTGAGGGCCCAGTCCTGGGTCGGTGGTGTGAGGCCCGCCACGATCAGCAGCGTGTCGTCGTCGAGCTCCGCGGACAGCGCTCCGACCAGATCGTCCAGGTTCCGCAGGGCCGACCGCCGCAGGTCGTCGCGCTCGTCGGGGGTCATGACCGAGTCGGAGTCCCTCAGGCGGTCGAGGTCGCCGGGATCGACGGCGACGACATCGGCCTCCGCCAACGTGGCCATCGTCGTGGCGACCACCGCCTCGACCGAGCTGACGACGCCGAACGGTGCATCGGGATCTGCGACGAGCAGGGACTGCTCGACCTCGCCCCTGTCGACGAACCCGTCGCTGCGCATGACCGCGACCGCGGTCGGCCGTGAGATCGTCACATCGCCGTCGGGCTGGATCGTGTCGGCGTTGCCGACGGCACCGGTCAGGCGGCCCGAGTCGGACAGCGCGTCACCGAGCGCTCCCGGCAACGACGGCACGTCGGCACCGGCGTTCGCGATGATCAACGGTGCGTTGACCACCGCCACGTCACCGCTCACCTCCGAGCCGGTGCGCCGGGCGGTGACCTCGCCAGCCGTCGTGTTCTCATAGGGGGTGTCGGAGTCGTACGCGGCCGCGGCGATCTGGTTGGCACGCACCCGCGCACCGGCGCCGATCGACGCCCATGCCTCGACCGTGCGCGGGCGGCCGGAGTAGGTGCGCACGCTCATCGCCGCCAACGCGCCGTCGCCCTGCCACAGTTCGTCGATCGCCGGGACCAGACCGCTGTCCAGGTCGTCGAGGCCGAGGCCGGGCACGCCGACGATCACAACCTTCTGCGCGCCGGCAGTGGGCGCGGTGCCGGCGGGGGCGGCAGCACCAGCACCGACGAACAGGGCGACGAGGACCAGCACCGCCGAGAGGCAGATCAGCCCGACGCGCCAGGGCAGGCCCACCAGCCGCGGCCACAACGTCCGCAGGATGTCGGCGCCCTGACGTGCGCGGTGGCCGAACCCGGCGAGGGACCGGCCGGTGTGGCGGTGCTCGATCGATGCCTCGACCTCGACGACCCGAGCGCCGGCGTTCACGGCGTCGACGGTCATCGCGACCTCGAGACCGAACCGCTCAGCGCTGGTGAGCTCGCGGAGCAGCTCGGCGCGAACCGCGCGCTGTCCCGAGATCGGCGCGATCGTCTCGAACCCGCTGCTGCGACGGATGCCCCACCGAGCGACGTCGCGCACCAGTCCGAACCCGCCACGACCGGCGGCGGGGGGCAACACGGCGATGGCCAGGTCCGCCTCGTCGTCGAGCACCGGCGGCAGCAGCCGCGCCGTCTCGGCAGCGGTGTCCTGCAGGTCGGCGTCGACCAGGAGGAAGACGTCGGCGTCGGGCGACGCGGCGACACCCGCCGCGACGGCACCGCCCTTGCCGCGGTTGGTCGGCAGGACCAGGACCTCGGCGCCTGCACGGCGCGCCGCATCGGCGGTGGCGTCGCGCGAGCCGTCGTCGATGACCAGGACCCGATCGACGTGGGGGATGGACCTCGTCGCCGTCACGGTCGCGGCGATGCGCCGCTCGGAGTCGAAGGCGGGGATGAGCGCGACGACGACCATCAGCTCAGCACCTTCCCGGTGGCCCGCAGCGATCGGAGCTCGTCGCTGCCGACCAAGAGCTGGAACGCCGTGTAGACGACGACGCCGACCAGCCCGCCGGCGACGAGCGCCAGCAGTGCGGTGCCGCGGGTGTCGGTGCCGACCAGCGCGCCGACCCACCAGGCCGCCCCACCGGCGAGCGCGCCGCCGACCACGTCACGCACGAGCGCAGGCGTGGCCTCGAGGGCGCCGAGCCGTGGCCTGAGGATGCGGGCGAGGGCCACCGCCGTCGCGGTCACGACGGCGGCGTGGACGAGACCGAGCACGACGATGCGGGCGGTCCCGTCGACGATGCCAGTGCCAACGACGAGCCCCACCACCCCCGCGGCCGTCGCCACCAGGCTCACCAGCGTCGGCGATCGCGTGTCGCCGAGGGCATAGGACGCCCGGGTCAACAGGAAGCCGATGGCATAGCCCACGAGACCGGCCATGTACCCGCTGAGCGCCACGGCCACCAGGTCCGCGCCCGCGACGTCGAGGTTGCCGATCCGCACCACCTCGATGATCGGCCGGGCCAGCGCCGCCATCAAGAACGCGGCGGGGACCAGCACGAACGCCATGGCGCGCAGGCCCCACGACAGGTCGTGGCGGACGTCGTCGAGGCGACCAGCCGCCGTTCCGGCCGCCAGTCGGGGGAACAGCGTCGTCGTGAGCGGGTTGGCCAGCAGCGCGTACGGCAGCAGGAAGAAGGTGAATGCGATTTGGTAGGCGACCACGCCGCCGGTGACGCGCCCGGCGACGATCACCGTCGCCATGGCGAAGAGCTGGTTGAGCCCGAGGTGCCCCGCCGCCCAGGCGCCCTGCGCGGCGAGCGGGCGCAAGCGCGGGTCGCGGGGCTCCCAGCGGGGTCGCAGCACCATGCCGCCGCGGCCCGCTGCCAGCCAGGGGACCAGGGTCATGGCGAGCACGCCGAGCGTGGCGCCCCCACCGAGGACGATCACCTCGGCCGGCGACAGGTCGAGCGACGGGGCGTCGCCGTGCATCGACCAGAACACGAGCATCGAGCCGATCACGACCACGTTGTTGAACACGGGAGCGAGCGCTGCCGCGACGAAACGCCGATCGGCGTGGAGCAGCGCCGTCGCCACCGCACCGACGGCGTAGAGCAGGACCTGCGGCAGGAAGAACCACAGGAGGTAGGTCCCGAGCTCGGTCTGGGCTTGGCGCACGGACTCGTCGGCGACGCTGAGCGTGAGGAGGTCCATCAGCCACGGGGCCGCGGCCAGCGCGACCGCGACGACGGCCACGAGGGCGGCGAGCGTGAGCCCGAGCAGGTTGCCGCCGAGGCGCACCGCACCTCGGCGATCGCCACGGTCGATCGCGTCGACGAAGACCGGCACGAGGGCGGCCGACAGGAGACCGCCGGCCAGCAGCTCGAACAGGATGTTCGAGACCAGGTTGGCGGCCTGGTACGTGTCGCCGAGCGAGGTCGCACCGAGCGCCGCCGACATGGCCACCACGCGCAGCAGCCCGGTGCCGCGCGAGACGAGGTTGAGGCTCGAGACCGCAGCGGTGGAGCGCGCGACACCCCCGCGGCCCTGATGGGGGCCGCCTCGCGACTCGGACGGCACGGCGGCGGTCGCGGTGCTCACTCCTCGAACGGGGGCAGCAGCGATGTCGCCCCCACCGCGATGCCGTACTGACCGACCCGTGGATCGTCACGGACGAGATCGGCGACCGCCAGGACCATCGCGGACTGCCCGACGAAGTCGCGGGCCGAGTCGGCGCTGGACAACGCAGCGACCAGGTCCTCGTCGGCTCGGATCGCGGTGATGACCGGCCCAGCAAGCGGCGGCTCGACCCGTCCAGCATCGTCGTCGGGCGTTGCGAGCGGTTCGATGACCACCAGCGGAGAGGGGTCGTCGTCGGCCATGAGCTCGACGAACGGGAGGACCACGTCGTCGATGCCCACCTCGGTCGACTCGTCGATGACGAGCACATACCGCGCACCGAACGAGGGAAGCGGCACGCTGGCCCCATCGCCGAGGAACTCGATGAAGCCACGCTCGATCAGCCCGTCGAGGATCGGCGTGGGAGGCGGCTCGGTCTCGACCTCGGGGGCCGTAGGGTCAGCGACGGTGGTCTCGGTCGTGCTGTCGGGCACCGTGGTGGCTGGCACCGCGGTATCCGGTGTCGTCTCCTCCACAGGTGGGACTGCACCGTCGACCGGCGGGATCTCCTCGATCGGCGGGACCTCTTCGATCTCGGGCGCGGGCTGTGCGGCGGCCAACAGCTCGTCCGCCAGCGCTTCGAGGGTGGCGTGTCGGGTCTCGGGTCCGCGCACGAGCGGGCGGCCGACGAGGCTGGCCAGGTCGGCGACCTCCTCTTGGCTGAGGCTCTCCCAACGCGACGTCAGGCGGAGCACACCGGTGACATCGGCGTCGGCGGCGCGCAGGGAACCCTGCGTGAAGGCGACCAGGTCCTCGTCGGTGCCCTGGGTCGTGATCACCACCGTCGGAACGTCGGTCAGGTGACCGGCATAGAGCGCTCTTCCCTGCTCGGTGAGCTCCTGCTCTCGTGCTGCGATCTCCTCCAGTTGACGGCGCAACTCGGCGTTCTCGCCGTCGGTTCGGTCGAGGCGCTCGGACTGCTCGTCGAGGCGGTCGTTCAGCGTGTCGACGGTGGCGCGCTCGATCAGCGTCGAACCGAGGGCGACCCCGATGCCGAGCGCGAGGAAGACCGCGGTGATGGAGACGATGTGATAGCGGAGGTTGATCATCGAGATACCAGTGGGGACCGCCGGTCGGGCCTCGGGGGCACGCTAGAAGGTGAGCAGGTAGCCGCGGACGATGAGCCGGAGCGGTTCGCTGACGATGAAGATCACGATCAGCGTGAACAGCGCCGCCAACACCAGCAGCGAGAGGTCACGCTTGCGGACCGTCTGGCGGTACAGCCGCGACACGCCCTTGGCGTCGACGAGGATGGGTCCGACCTTCATCCGGACGAGGAACGTCGAGGCCATCCCCGCCCGGCCCTTGTCGAGGAAGTCCGACATCGAGCTGTGCGTGCCGACGGCGACGATGAGCTCGGCACCCAGCTCCCACGCCGCCAACATGGCGATGTCCTCGCTCGTGCCCTCCGAGCGGACCGTCATGTACTCGACGCCGAGGTCGTCGAGCCGTTCAGCACCAGGAGCACGACCGTCGCGGTAGGCGTGTACGACGAGCTCAGCTCCGCATCGCAGCGTGGACTCCGACACCGAGTCGAAGTCGCCGACGATGATGTCGGGCCGCAGCCCCATCTCGACGAGCGCGTCGGCTCCCCCGTCGACTCCGACGAGCACGGGGCGCATCTCCTGCATGTAGCCGCTGCGCCGGAGCATCTCGAGGTCGTCGCGGAAGTCGCTCCCCCGCACGACGATCAGCACCTGGCGCCCCGAGATCTGCGTCGTCAGCTCGGGCAGCTCGAGTTGGTCGAGCAGCAGGTGGCTCTCGTCCTGGAGGTAGCCGAGCGTGTTCTCGGCGAAGCGGGTCAGCTCGGCGCCCATCGTCTGGCGGGCCGCCTCGATCGCGGCGCCGAGGGTGGCCGAGGTCTGCGGCACGCCGTGCGCCACCACCTGACCGTCGTAGCGCACCTCGCCGCCGACGACGCTGAGGCTGTGCCCGTCCTCGATCTTGTCGAGCAGCTCGGATCCGCAGCCGTCGACGATGGGGACGCCCGCGTCGGCGAGGATCAACGGCCCGCGGTTCGGGTACCGGCCCGACACCGACGCCGCGGCGTTGACCACCGCGTGGACCCCGGCGTTCAGGAGGGACTCTGCCGCGACCGGATCGAGATCCTCGTGGTCGATGACCGCGATGTCGCCGGGCTGGATGCGCGCCACCAGCTCCTTGGTGCGCCGACCGCCGCGCGCCGGCCCCTCGACCTCGACGAGCGAGGCGGGGTGCGAACGGCGACGACGGGCGCGACCGGTGCGGGGTGGGTTCACTCGACGGCCCGTCCTGCGCTCGCGAGCAGCTCCGCCGCGTGCTCGCGGGCCGCGTCGCTCTGCGCGTTGCCGGACAACATGCGTGACAACTCCCGAACCCGCTCCTCGGCGTCGAGCAGGCGCGCCTCGGAGACGGTCGTGTCGGCCTCGTCGTGCTTGGCCACCGCGACCTGCGCGTGGGCGTGCGCTGCGACCTGAGGAAGGTGCGTCACCACCAGCACCTGGTGGTCCGGCGCGAGCGCCGCGAGCGCCCGCCCCACGGCGACCGCGGCCTCGCCGCCGATCCCGGCGTCGACCTCGTCGAACACCAGCACCGGTGGGCCGGCGGTCAGCACCAATCGGATGCCGAGCATCGTGCGTGCCAGCTCGCCGCCCGACGCCGCCTTGGCCAACGACAGCGGCTCCGTTCCCTTGTTGGCGGCGAGGCGCATCTCGACCACATCGCCGGCCGGGTCACCGTCGTCGACGTGCACCTCGATGCGCGCCGACGCCATCGCCAGATCAGCCAGGCGCTCCTCGATCGCCGCCGCCAGTACCGGCGCTGCTGCCCGACGGGCGTCGCCCACCGCTGTCGCGGCGACCCGCTCGACCTCCACCGCGGCAGCTCGCGCCTCGTCGAGTCGGACCGCACGCTCATCGTGGGACTCCAGCTCGGCCAGCCGCTCGCGTGCCTCGTCGGCGTAGGCGATGACCTCCTCCAACG
>CAZBTQ010000038.1:2160-11031 GCA_964494405.1 uncultured Iamiaceae bacterium | reverse complement strand
CGCGTGCCTCGTCGGCGTAGGCGATGACCTCCTCCAACGTCTCGCCGTACTTGCGGCGCAGGTCGCGCAGGAGCTGGCGACGCTCGCGGATCTGGGCCAGTCGCTCAGGGTCCTGCTCGATGCCCTCCCCGCGATCTCGCAGCTCGGCCGCGACGTCGGAGAGCTCGGCCACCAGGCCGCGCACGCGCTGGTCCAGGTCGTCGAACGGCACACGACCCGACAGCGCTCCAGACGCCTCACCCGCGCGGTCGACCGCCCCATCGTCACCGGTGAGCGCCTCGACCGCCGCCGCCGCTGCCGCGCGGTGCGCGTCGGCGTCGCCCAGCGAGTCCTGTTCGCGTTCGAGTGCCTGGTCCTCGTCGGGGTCCGACAGCGCGGCGAGCTCGAGCTCGTCCACCTGGAAGCGGTACAGGTCGATCTCGCGGGCCCGGGCGCGAGGGTCTCCCCCGAGCTCGGCCCGCTGCGCGTCGATGTCGGAGATCGCTCGACGCGCATCGTGCAACGGTCCGAGGTCGATGCCCGCGAACGCATCGAGGACCTCGCGCTGGATGCGCGTCGACAGCAACGACTGGTGGGCGTGCTGGCCGTGCAGGTCCACCAGGCGCCTGCCCCACTCGGCAAGCTCGCCGGCGGTGGCCGGGCGTCCGTCCACGTAGGCGCGCGATCGACCAGATCGGGGGATCACCCGCGACAGGACCACCTCGCCGGTGTCATCGGTCCCCTCGCCCTCGGCGAGGTGGAACCGGCCGTCGACCCGCGCCTCGGTCGCGCCCGTTCGCACCATCGACGGGTCGGCACGCCCTCCCACGAGCAGTTCGATCGCATCCACGAGCATCGTCTTGCCGGCGCCCGTCTCACCGGTGAGCGCGGTCATCCCGGGACCGAGGACGAGCCGCGACTCGGCTATGACGCCCAGGTCGCGCACCACGAGTTCGGTCAGCACCAGCGCACCACCCTCGTCACCGGTCGTTGAGGCCGAACTTGGCCTTGAGGATGCGATGGAACTCGCGTGGACCGAACGTGACGAGGCGGGCGTTGTGCTCCGATGCCCGGCACCGCACCACGTCGCCCTCCTTCAGCGTGGCGATCGGGCGCCCGTCGACCGAGACGCTCGCAGCCCGGTGGTCGCGCACCTCGACCTCGACCTCGGTGGAGGGGTCGAGCACGAGCGTGCGGTCGAAGAGCATGTGGGGCGCGACCGGCGTGAGCAGCACCGCACGATGGGTCGGATCGACGATCGGCGCGCGAGCCGAGAACGCGTAGGCGGTGCTCCCCGTCGGCGTCGACACGATGAGGCCGTCGGTGGCGTACGTGGTGAAGTGGTCGCCGTCGAGCGCCACGCCGAGGCGCACCGTGTGCCCGGACTCGGTCTTCTCGACCACCGCCTCGTTGAGGGCGTGATCGATGAGCACCGCCTCCCCACCGATCGACGAGCGCACCATCACGCTGAGCAGCATCCGGAGCTCGACGGAGAAGTCGCCACGGAAGTACCGCGCCAGCGCATCGGCGAGTGCGGCGGGTTCGACCTCGGTGAGGTATCCCATGTGGCCGACGTTGACACCGAGCACGTCCACGTCGTGCGCCGCGGTCATCTCGACGGTGCGCAGCATCGTGCCGTCGCCACCGAGGCTGATGACGAGATCGAGACCAGGCCCGAACTCGGAGTGGTCGACGATCTCACGGCGGTCGTCGGGTCCGAGCAGGGTCGCATCGGACATCGGCACCACCACCTGGTGACCGGCGTCGTGCAGCCACCTCGTCGCCTCGTCGGCCAGGGTGCGCGCCTGCACGCGCTCTTGGTGCAGGACCAGGCCGACGGCGCCCACGACCGTTCAGCTCCGCCGCGACGTCGCGTCGTCGACGACCGCAGCCAGGAGCGCGTCGGCCAGCGACGACGCCGCCTGGTCGAGGTCGTCGGCACCTGCCGCGACGAAGTGGACGAGGAACTCGACGTTGCCGTCGGCCCCCTCGATGGGCGAGGTCATGGCATCCATGATGGCCGCTCCCCGAGCGGCGAAGGCGGCATGCACGTCCACGAGCACCCGACGCCACACCTCGGGGTCCGAGATGACACCTCGGCCCCGAGCCGCTTCCTCCCGCCCCGCTTCGAACTGGGGCTTCACCAACAGGACGAGGTCGGCACGGGGACGGCACAGGCGCACGAGGTCGTCGGCCACGGTGCGCAGCGAGATGAACGACAGGTCGCCGACGACCAGGTCGGCGGGGCCGCCGACGACATCGGGGTCGAGGCCACGCAGGGTGGTGCGCTCGAACGACCGGACGCGCGGGTCGGCGTGCAGCCGCTCGTGGAGCTGGCCGTAGCCCACGTCGACGGCGACCACCTCCGACGCCCCGTGCTGCAAGAGGCAGTCGGTGAACCCACCGGTCGAGGCACCGCAGTCGATGGCGCGGCGACCAGTGGGGTCGACGTCGAACCGATCGAGGGCCCCGAGGAGCTTCTCACCCCCCCGACCCACGAACCGCGGGGGCGGCCCGATCAGCTCGATCGCGTCGCCGGGGTCGACCTGTCGCGATGGCTTGTCGGCGGGCGCCCCGCCGACGGTGACGCGCCCGGCGCGGATCTCGGCCTGGGCGCGCTCACGTGAGGTGACGAGGCCCCGACGGACGAGCTCGGCGTCCAACCGCCGTCGGGGCCCCAGGGATCAGCCCTTGCTCGAACGGGATGACGGCTTGGTCGCCGACTTGGCGGCCGCGGCCTTCTTCGGTGCGGCCTTCTTCGGGGCGGGCTTGCCGGCGGCGGCCTGCTTCGGCGCAGCCTTCTTGGCGGCCGGCTTCTTGGCAGCCGGCTTCTTGACGACGGGCTTGGCGACGAGCGCCCGCTCGATCACGCTCACGCGCTCGGCCAGGTCGGCGACCTCGGAGCGAGTCGCCGGAGCGAAGCGCTCCTCGACGTCGTCGCGGGTGCGCGCCACCTCGGCGACGAGCTGGTCGCGGCGGGAGTCGAGCCACGCCACGACCTGGTCGATCGCGTCGGTGACCTGGTCGGTGGTGGGCTCGGCGGTCTCGGTGACGTGCTCGGCGAGCCGGCGCAGCTGGGTCGAGGTCTCCTGGAGGGCGTCGACCGCGAAGTCGGCGACCTGCTGGCGCGAACCGGCGCTGGCATCGCGCATGCCCTCGACGGTCTGGCGGCCGAGCTCGGCGGTGGTGGCGAACGCCTCGGCGGCGAAGGCCTGCGCCTTGTCGGCCAGCGCCGAGAGACGCTCGGCGTCGATGGCGGAGAGGTCGAACGGAAGGGACTGGAAGGGGGAGCTCTTGGTCATGTCGACAACTCTAGCAAGCAAGTGCTTGCAAAAGTAAGCACTACGGCGGGTGGCATCCGACACATCATCCCAGGACCGCGTCGACCAGCCGAGCGAGGTCTGGTGCCACCGCATCGCCAGCCGCCATCACCGGTGCCGTCCGGGTGACACCGGTCAACACCAGGCCGAACCGGTACCCGAGCGTCCGAGCGAACGCTCCGTCGGTGTCGATCCGGTCGCCGGCCACGATCCCCTCGGGCCCGAACCGAGCCCGCACCAGGGCGGCCATCGGCTCGTGGGGCTTGCCCGCCACCACGGGCTCGGCGTCGGTCGCCGTCACGATCGCGGCGAGGACCGCACCCGCGCCCGGCAGGAGCCCCTGGGGCGTCGGGTAGGTGGAGTCGGCGTTCGCCGCCACCAGGCGCGCGCCGGCACGCACGGCCAGGCACGACCGAGCCAGCAGGTCGTAGGACAGATGCGAGGCCATGCCCACGACGACCACCTGGGCCGATGCCGGTTCGTCGTCGTCGGCGAGCACGATCGCGCCTCGCTCGACCAGCGCATCGCGGGCGCCAGCTCCCGCGCACACCAGGACCCGCTCGCCTGGCTGCACCAGCCCCGCCGCCGCCTGCGCGGACGTGATGACCCGCCCGGTTGCATCGACGCCCATCGACGCCAGCGCCGTCTCCACCGAGGTGGGCGACGCCGAGGCGTTGTTGGTGACGAACGCGACGTCCTCGCCGGCGGCGAGCAGGCGAGCGACAGCGTCGGCCGAACCGGGGATCGGCTGGTGGGCGAGCCACATCACCCCGTCGAGATCGATCACCCAGGCCACGGCGCCATGCTGGCACGTCCCCCTCGCATCGCCGCCACGGCCCTCGACCGCAGGGGCCGTTCGAACCGGCGGTGCACGTCTGCGAGGATGGCAGCGATGCCTCCCTTCTCGCCCTTCGCGGGGGTGCGATACGACACCTCCGACGCCTCGCTCGCCGACCTGACGGCACCGCCCTACGACGTGGTCGACGACGCACTGCGCGCCCGCCTCGCCGAGCGGCACCCGCACAACGCGGTCCACATCGACCTCCCGATCGACGATCCCGACGGCACCGACCGGTACACCGTCGCCAACCGGCTGCTGCGGCTCTGGCTCGACGAGGGTGTCCTGGCCGTCGAGGCCGCCGAGGTCTTCTACGGGTACCGGATGTCGTTCACCGACGCAGCCGGTCGGCACCGCCACACCACCGGCGCCCTCGGAGCGCTCGAGCTGTCTCGGCCCGACGAGGACCAGATCCTCCCCCACGAGTTCACGACACCGAAGGCCAAGAGCGACCGCCTCCAGATGCTGCGCTCGTGTCGCGCGAACCTGTCGTGCATCTGGGGGCTCACCCAGGCGCCCATCACCGCGCTGATCGGCGCCCCCGGACCGAACGACCCGGTGTGGGTCGACGACGACGGCACCGAGCACGCCCTGTGGGTGATCGACGATGCCGACACCGTCGCCGCGCTGTCGGCGGCGGTGGCCAGCCGCCCCCTCGTCATCGCCGACGGCCACCACCGCTACGAGACCTCGCTCGCCTATCGCGACGAGCGGCGAACCGAGGCCGGCAGCGACGATCCCGGCTCGGCAGGGCCAGCCGAGGCGACGATGGCTTTCGTCGTCGAGCTGGTCCCCGACGAGCTCACCGTCTGGCCGACCCACCGCATCATCGAGGACCTGGACCCGTCGGTCGACGTGGCCGTTGCGCTCGACGAGTGGTTCGAGGTGGGCGACGAGGTCCCCCTCGACCCGCACACCGTCGACACGATGGTGGACACCGGCACCCTGGTGCTGGTGACCGCCGATGGCGCGCGTGCGCTGCACCCGCGACCTGACGCGTTCGCCGAGGTGCGCGACCTCGACACGAGCCGCGTCGATGCCGCGCTGGCCGGGCTCTCGTCGCACACCGTGCGGTACCACCACGACATCGACGAGGTGCGCGACGCGGTCGCGAGCGGTCGTGCCGCAGCGGGCATCCTCGTGCGGCCTGCCACCGTCGAGGCCATCGCCCAGACCGCCGACGGCGGCGAGCGCATGCCGCCGAAGACGACGTTCTTCCACCCCAAGCCGCGCACCGGCCCAGTGTTCCGCCTGCTCGACTGAGAGCGCCGGTGTTCGGTTACTCGACGGTCCAGGTGGCCCCGGAGTGCAGGAGCGCCTTCAGGTCGGCAGGTCCCTGTTGCTCGTGGGCGGCAGCGAGCTGACGTGTCATCTCCTCGCCGTACTCAGGCCGTTCGATGGCGCGGAAGACGCCGACCGGCGTGGGCACGTCGGGACCGGCAGCGAGCTGCGCCAGGGTGAAGGCCAGCGACGCGTCGGGTGCCGCCTCGTCGTGCACGACGAGCGCATCCTCTCCGACGTCGGCCACGTCGACCACCTGGGCCCTGCCGTCGTCGCCGATGATCACCCCGAGCTCGGCCTCGACGCCGAACCGCACGGGTTGGCCGTGGACCAGCGGGATCAGCATGGAATCTCGGTTCGCCTTCGACGTGATGTTGTCGAAGGCGCCGTCGTTGAAGACGTTGCAGTTCTGGTAGATCTCGACCAGCGCGGCCCCCTTGTGGGCGTGGGCACGGCGGAAGGTCTCCTGCATGTGCTGGCGGTCCATGTCGTGGGTGCGGGCCACGAAGCTCGCCTGGGCGCCGAGCGCGAGCGCGATCGGGTTGAACGGCGTGTCGAGCGAGCCGAACGGCGTGGACTTGGTGACCTTGCCCACCTCGCTGGTGGGTGAGTACTGGCCCTTGGTCAGCCCGTAGATCTGGTTGTTGAACAGCAGGATCGTGAGGTTCACGTTGCGGCGCAGCGCGTGGATGAGGTGGTTGCCGCCGATCGACAGCAGGTCGCCGTCGCCACCGATGACCCACACGTCGAGGTCGGGTCGCGACAGGGCGAGGCCAGTCGCGATCGCCGGGGCGCGCCCGTGGATCGAGTGCATCCCGTAGGTGTTCATGTAGTACGGGAAGCGGGCCGCGCAGCCGATGCCGGACACGAACACGGTGTCCTCCCGGCGGACCCCGAGGTCGGGCATCAGCATCTGGACCGCGGTGAGGATCGAGTAGTCGCCGCACCCCGGACACCAGCGGACCTCCTGGTCGCTCGACCAGTCCTTCTTGGTGGTGAGCTCGACATCGGTCATCGCAGGGCCTCCTCGATCACTTCGTGCAGTTCGGCCGCGGTGAACGGCGTGCCCTCGACCTTGCTGACCGAGCGGGCGTCGACCAGGAACTCGGCCCTGACCAGCTTGGAGAGCTGGCCGAGGTTCATCTCCGGGACCAGGACCTTGGGGTACCTGGCCAGCACCTCCCCCAGGTCGGATGGGAAGGGGTGCAAGTGCCGGAGGTGGGCGTGGGCGACCTTGTGGCCTCCCTCGCGCGCTCGCCGCACAGCAGTGGTGATCGCACCCCAGGTGGACCCCCAGCCGAGCACCAACAGCTCGGCGTCGTCGACGTCGCCCTCGACCTCGACGGGCGGGAGCGATGCCGCGATGCCGGCCACCTTGGCTGCGCGGAGGGCCACCATCCGACCGTGGTTGGCCGGGTCGTAGGAGATGTTGCCCGACCCGTCCTCCTTCTCGATGCCGCCGATGCGGTGCATCAGGCCGGTCGTGCCGGGGATCGCCCAGGCCCGTGCGAGCGTGTCGGGATCGCGGAGGTAGGGCCAGAACGCCTGCGTGCCGTCGGCATCGGTGTGGTTCGGCTCGCTGGCGAAGGTCACGTCGATCGCGTCGAGGCTGTCGACATCGGGCAGCTGCCACGGCTCGGTCCCGTTGGCGAGGTAACCGTCGGACAGCACGATCACCGGCGTGCGGTAGGTGAGCGCGATGCGGACCGCCTCGATGGCGACGGCGAAGCAGTCCGACGGCGTCGAGGGGGCGAGGATCGGCAGGGGTGCCTCACCGTGACGGCCGAACATCGCCATCAACAGGTCGGCCGCCTCGGTCTTGGTGGGAAGGCCCGTGGATGGACCACCACGCTGGATGTCGATGATGACGAGCGGGAGCTCGAGGCTCACCGCCAACCCCATCGTCTCGCCCTTGAGCGCGACACCTGGACCACTGGTGGTCGTCACCCCGATGTGGCCGCCGAAGGAGGCGCCGAGCGCGGCGCCGATGCCCGCGATCTCGTCTTCGGCCTGCAACGTCCGGACACCGAAGTTCTTGTGCTTGGACAGTTCGTGGAGGATGTCGGAGGCGGGCGTGATCGGGTACGAACCGAGGAACATGGGCAGCCCGGACAGCTGGCTCGCGGCAACGAGCCCCCATGCGAGCGCGGTGTTGCCGTTGATGTTCGTGTAGGTGCCCGCCTGTTGCGGCGCGGGCCGCACCTCGTAGGCGTGGTCGAACAGCTCGGCGGTCTCGCCGAAGGCGTGGCCGGCCTTGAACGCGAGGACATTCGCGTCGTGGACCATCGGGTTGCGTCCGAACTTCTCGGCGATCCAGTCCAGGGTCGGCTCGACCGGCCGTGTGTACATCCAGCTGACGAGGCCGAGTGCGAAGAAGTTCTTCGAGCGATCGGCGTCGCGCGGCTTGACGCCCGCGGGCGCGACGGCGTCCTTGGTGAGCGTCGTCATCGGGACCTCGTACACCGTGTAGCCCTTGAGGCTCCCGTCACCGAGCGGGTCGGCGTCGTAGCCCGCCTTGGCGAGGTTGCGCTCGGTGAACGTGTCGACGTTGACGATGATCGAGCCGCCGTCCTCCAGATGGTGGAGCTCGGCGCGCAAGGCTGCTGGGTTCATGGCGACCAGCACGTTGGGCTCGTCGCCCGGCGTGGTGATGTCGTGGTCGGAGATGTGCACCTGGAAGGCCGAGACCCCGGCCAAGGTGCCGGCGGGCGCTCGGATCTCAGCGGGGAACTCCGGCAAGGTCGCGAGGTCGTTCCCGAACAGCGCGCTGGCGCTGGTGAACCGGTCGCCCGTCAGCTGCATCCCGTCGCCCGAGTCACCCGCGAAGCGGATGACCAGTCGATCGAGAACGCCTGGCTCCCGCCGCGACACTGTGTCGGTCACGTGCTCCCCCTCGATTGTTCAGATGTGTTGATCTCGAACGCACCCTATCGACACGGCGCGCCGAGTCGGGCGATCACGGTTCGACGCCAGCGGCCGTCGCTCCGGCGGCAGTGCTCGCGGCATCGAGGCGACGAGTTGCGGCGCGCAGCACCCGCTCGAGGTCGCGGCGTCGGCGTACGGCGACGACCTCGTCGGCCACGACCTCGGTGCGGCTGGCCGTCGTGCCACCGGCACGGAAGAACCGGCGCCTGACCCGACCGATGACCGCGACCTGGTCGCCCTCCACCACACTCGGGGCCCGGCCGGCGAACATCACGACGGGGACCGATGACGCGGTGCGATCGGGCTCGCGCACCGTCACCTCGTAGGTGTGCATCTGGTCCCCCGAGGGGAGCTCGCGCATCGTGGGGGCACTGGACAGGTGACCGCACACGACCACGAGATCGAGCGCGCTGGTGTCGACGGTGGGCATGGTCCGTCCTCCTCCTCCGCCGCAGGCGCGGCGATCGGGTGCCGACGAGTCGTCGGCTGCTTCGCGACGGGGAAGGCGTGCGACGGGGAAGGCGTGCG
>CAZBTQ010000038.1:0-2060 GCA_964494405.1 uncultured Iamiaceae bacterium | reverse complement strand
GGTGTGACAGGAACGCCGCGGTCAGGCCCTGACGTCCACCACGACCCTGCCCCGCACCGCCCCCTCGAGGATGCGGGCCGTGACCTCGGGGAGGTCGTCCAGCGTCACGTCGGTGGCCATCGCCTCGAGCTGCTCGCGGTCGAGGTCGGTGGCGAGCCGGTCCCACGCGTCGATGCGTCGATCGAGGGGAGTCTCGACCGACTCCACACCGACCAGCGTCACGCCACGAAGGATGAACGGGGCCACCGTGGTGGGGAGGTCCATGCCCTGGGCGAGGCCGCACGCCGCGACCACGCCCCCGTAGCGGATCTGCGACAAGACGTTGGCAAGGATAGTGCTGCCCACCGCATCGACGCCCGCCGCCCAGCGCTCCGGGGCGAGCGGCCGCACCTTGCCCGACAGGTCGGCGCGGTCGACCACCGCAGCCGCGCCGATGCTGCGGAGGTAGGGCTCCTCCTCGGTCCGTCCGGTGACCGCCTCGACGGTGAAGCCGCGGCGCGCGAGCAGGCTGATGGCGACGCTGCCGACGCCGCCAGACGATCCGGTGACCACGACCGGTCCATCGTCCGGCGTGACGCCCTGGCGCTCGAGGGCGAGGACGCAGAGCATCGACGTGAGGCCCGCCGTGCCGACGACCATCGCGGTACGGGTGTCGATCGACTCGGGCAGCGGCACCACCCACCCACCTGGCACCCGGGCCCGCTCGGCATGGCCGCCCCAGTGCAGCTCGCCCATCCGGCAGCCGTTCACGACGACCGTCTGACCGACCGGGATCCGCGGGTCTGAGCTCTCGGCGACCGTCCCCGCCAGGTCGACGCCCGGGACGATCGGATAGTCCCGCACCACTCCTGGCGCGCCGGCGTAGGCGAGCCCGTCCTTGTAGTTCACCGTCGAGTACTCGACGTCGATCAGCACGTCGCCGTCTGGCAGGTCGATGTCGTCCAGGTGGCGGATCGACGACGACACCGCATCGCCCTCGCGTTCGAGCATCACGGCCCGGAACATGGTCCCTCCTCGGAACGTCGCTGGTCTCAGCCCAGCGCGCGACTGCGTGCGCGGGCGTCGGCGAAGTCCGGGTCGATCGATGCGATCCGCTCGAAGCGGCTGCGCGCCGTCGGCACATCGCCGGCCCGCTCCTCGAGATCGGCCAGCGCATAGGCCCGGCGCAGGTGGTGGAGCTTCGGGTTCTTGGGCATGCGGAACCCCTGCAACAGCATGGCGATCGCCTCGTCGAGGCGTCCGCGATCGGCGAGCGAACCTGCGACGACGATCCGGCCCTCGGTGACGAGCGGTGCGTTCGGCGACGCATCACGAAGCTCCTCCCAGAGCTCGTCGACCTGTGCGTATCGCTTCTGAGCCCGGTAGCAGTCGGCCAGGACGGGGTGCTGTTCGGTCGAGCCGCTCAGCTGCCGGAACACCTCGAGCTCCTCGGCGGCTTTCTTCCAACGGCCCAAGCGATAGAGCGTGAGCCCGTGGAGCTCGCGCAGTGCAGCCGACCCGGGAGCCTGTTGGACGAGCGGCGCGAGGATCGACCGTGCCTCGCCGAAGCGCTCGTGATCGAACGCCTCCGCGGCCTCGCGCAGACGGGACTCGACCTTCTTCGCGCGTGCAGGACCCACCGCCCGTGCGAGGTCGGCGGCGCCGACGTCCACGTCGGATCGGTCCTCGGAGCGGCGCTTCGGCCCGGTGGCACCGGTGCGTCCCCTGGTGACAGCGCCCTCGGCGACGTCTCGCAGCGGACCTTCGTCGACCCACTCCTCGGGCTCCCAAGCATCAGGACGACGATCGTCGGGCAGCGCGGTGCCTGCGCCACGGGTGTCCTCGTCGAGGCGCCGCGCGCCCTTCCGGGCGAGGCTCCCCCACTGGCGGGGTCCGGGTGCGGGATCGACCGGTGAACCTGCCCGAGGCGCGGGTCGGCCACCGGAACGGCTGCCCTGACCCCCGGAGCGGCTGCCGTGACCGTTGGGGCCGCTGCCGCCGGTGCTGCGCCCCTTCGAGCCCCCGGTCGAGGGGCGACCCTTCGAGCCGCTGCCACCTGGACGGCCGCTGCCACCTGGACG
>CAZBTQ010000037.1:8668-22392 GCA_964494405.1 uncultured Iamiaceae bacterium | reverse complement strand
GTCCCACGCCACGTCAGCTGCGGTGAGATCGGCGTCGGCGGACCCCGACGTGGACTGCGTGGCGTCGAGGGCGGTCATGCGCAGAGGCTACGGGGCGGGCCGGACCACCGCTGGCTGGCCTGTGAGCCGCCTTCGTGAACAGTTCGAGACAGTGGCCGGCGGCTGTCGTCGCGGGATCGAGGGGTCGCTAGCGTCGCCGGCGTGAACGCCGAGACCGCCACCCCCGACGAACCACGGGCGCGCGTGCGCCACCAGCTCGAGGAGCTGGCCCGCAACTTCCGCTGGGTCTGGGACGTGCCCACCCAGCGCCTCTTCGCCCGGATCGCCAGCGACGGCTGGGAGGTCGGGCACCGCGCCCCGTTGCAGCTCCTCGCCGACGTCGACGCCGCCACCTGGGACGACCTCGTGGCCGACGACGTCTTCCGGCGCGACGTCGACCACCTGCACGCCGAACTGCTGGCCTACCTGCGCACCGGGCGCGCCTACCGGGCACCGCAGGTCGCGTACTTCTCGCCCGAGTTCGGCGTCGCCGAGAGCCTGCCCCAGTACTCGGGCGGCCTCGGCGTCCTGGCCGGCGACCACCTGAAGGCGGCCAGCGACCTCGACCTGCCGCTCGTCGGCGTGGGCCTCTTCTACCGGCAGGGCTTCTTCCGCCAAGAGCTCGTGGCCGGCACCGGTCAGGTCGAGCACTACCGCGACGTCGACGCCCGCGCCGTCGGGCTCCAGCTCGTCCCCGGCGCCGCGGCCACGGTGCAGGTCGGTGACGAGGCTGTCGCCGTGCGAGTGTGGCGCGCCGACGTCGGACGCGTGCCGCTGTACCTGCTCGACACCGACGTCCCCGGCAACAGCGAGCGGGCGCGCCACATCAGCGACCGCCTCTACGGCGGCGACCAGGAGCACCGCATCCGCCAGGAGCTCATCCTCGGCATCGGCGGCGTCCGCGCGCTGCGATCGATGGGCCTGGCGCCGCGGGTGTACCACCTGAACGAGGGCCACGCCGGGTTCCTCGCGCTCGAACGGATCCGCGCCCACGTGGTGTCGGCCGGTGGCGACATCCACGACGCCATCGAAGCCATCAGCGAGGGCCTCGTGTTCACCACCCACACGCCGGTGCCCGCGGGCATCGACCGGTTCCCGCGCGACCTGATGGCCGAGTACCTGGGTGGCTGGGCCGAGGGGCTCGGCGTCGGCATCGACGACCTGATGGCGCTGGGCCACTACCCACAGGACGGCCCCGGCGTGTTCAACATGGCGGCGTTCTGCCTGCGCGTGTCGAGCCGCGCCAACGGCGTCTCGCGCCTGCACGGCGAGGTGAGCCGCGCCATGTTCGCCTCGGTCACCGACGCCGAGGGCGGCAGGGCCGAGATCACCTCGGTCACCAACGGCGTCCACGCCCGCACCTGGACCAGCCCCGAGGTGCAGGCGATCTTCAACCGGGTCGTCGGTGTCGACTGGCCCGACGCGCCGGCCGCGGCGTGGAGCGGGGTCTCGGCGCTCGACGACGAAGAGGTGCGCGTCGCCCGCGTGGCCGCCCGCACCCGCCTGGTGGAGTTCGTGCGCGAGCGCCTCGCCGAGCGGGGCCAGACCGGCGCGGACGCTGTGCTCGACCCCGACGTGCTGACCGTCGGCTTCGCCCGGCGCTTCGCCACCTACAAGCGCGCCACGCTGCTGCTGTCGGACCGCACCCGCCTACGCCGGCTCCTGCTCGACGAGGAGCGGCCGGTGCAGTTCGTCTTCGCGGGCAAGGCCCACCCCGCAGACGAGCCCGGCAAAGCGCTGCTGCGCCAGGTGCTCGAGACCTCGGTCGACCCCGACCTCGCGCACCGGTTCGTGTTCCTCGACGACTACGACATCGGTGTCGCCCGGGCGCTGTACCACGGCTCGGACGTGTGGTTGAACAACCCGGTCAGGCCTCAGGAGGCGTGCGGCACATCCGGCGAGAAGGCCGCGCTCAACGGTGCGCTGAACTTCTCGGTGCTCGACGGCTGGTGGGCCGAGATGTACGACGCGGGCAACGGCTGGGCCATCCCGTCGTTCGAGGAGTTCGACGACCGGGTGACCCGCGACGACGCCGAGGTCGGCGTCCTCTACGACGTCTTCGAGCACGAGATCGTCCCGCTCTTCTACGCCGACGGCGCGGCACTGTCGCACCGGTGGCTCGACCGCGTCCGCCACTGCTGGGCATCGCTCGGGCCGCAGGTCACCGCGTCGCGCATGGTGCGCGACTACCAGGAGCTGCTCTACCGCCCGGCGTCCGAGCGCTGACCCACCGCGGGCTGGCCAGCGGCCGACGCGGGTCCGGCCAGGAGGGAGACGTCGACGGCGTCGGCGGCCGCCACCCACGAGTCGATCGTGGGGACCCCGATCGCGTCTGGGACCAGCGGCAGGAAGGTGGTCGCCGCCGTGCGTGCCCACCGGGTCGCGACCCGCGTGGTGAGCAGCGTCGGCGCGCTGTCGTGGCTCGGCGCCTCGTGGGGCCGCAGGTACACCTGGAGCGCGATCGCCCGCAGCGCGCCAGGGTCGACGTCGACCTCGGCGGCACGCGCTCGATGGACCAGGTGCGACGCGATGAGCCGCACCTCCCGGAGCCCACGGGCGAAGATCATCAGCGCCGTCGCGGCACCCGTCGCCGCGGCGAGCACCGGGACGCGGCGGGCCCCGAGGCCCACGGTGCGCCGGGCGATGGTCGTCCCAGCGAGGAGGGTCGCCGCTGACGCCGCGCCCGCGTCGGAGGTGCGGAGGCGGATGAGGCTCGACCGAAGCTGTTCGGGGGTCTGCACGCCGGTCGGGTGCGCCACGACGGTCGCCACGAGCCGGTCGATGCGCTTCCCCACGGCGATGACGGTCGTGGCCGGCAACGCCCTTGTCGTGGCGCCCAGCGCCCTCGCGCGGTCGGCGCCGGCGCCCCGGACACGCCGATGGAAGGGGTCGCCGGGTGTGTCGTCGGTTGCCGAGAACGTCTCGTCGAGTGGGTGCTGGTCGGTCACGTCAGGCTCCGGGCTCGGGGCGGGCAGGGGGTCCCTACCCGGGGAGGCAGCCGATCCCTCCACCTCGCTCGCCAGCCCGGGAGGTGTCAGACTCCTCGGCTGTGCCGAACGACGACGAGGTGAACTTGGCGGGTCTCGAGCAGGTCCGACAGGACTGGACCCTGTTGGGAGCCACCGAGCCCTTGTGGGCCGTGTGCGTCGAACCCGACAAGCGCGGCGGCGGGTGGAAAGATGACGAGTTCCTGGCATCCGGCGTCGACGAGATCCAGCCTGCCATCGACCGTCTCGCCGAGCTGGGCATCCTCCCGGAGAGGAACCGCGCCCTCGACTTCGGCTGTGGTGCCGGTCGCTTGTCGAACGCGCTGGCGATGCACTTCGAACAGGTCGTCGGGGTCGACATCTCGCCGCCGATGCTCGAACAAGCGCGTCGCCTCGACCGCTCGGATGGACGCATCACGTTCCAACTCAACGAGACGGCGGACCTGTCGTCGTTCGAGGACGACTCGTTCGACCTCGTCTACACCGACCTCGTCCTCCAGCACCTCCCGCCGGTGCTCGCCGAGGGCTACGTCCGGGAGTTCGCGCGGGTCGTTCGGCCGGGTGGAGCGATGGTCATCGGCGTGCCAGAGAGGGAGCGCCACACCTTCAAGGCCTACGTGTTCCGCTACGTGCCATGGCCCGCGATCCGCGTCGCCCAGAAGGTCGTGCTCCGGTATCCCGCCCCGATGCGCATGCACACGCTCCCGACCGTCCGGCTCGCCGAACTGCTGCCCGATGCCACGATCGTCGCATCCGACGAGTGCCGCGAGGGGGACAACTGGCACCACCTCCGCCACTTCGTCTCGGTCCCTGCCGCTGGCTGACCCGCAGAACGCCCGAGATCCGGACGAGCCGCCGGTAGCATCCGGCGGGTGAGCAGCACCTTCGGGCAGATCTTCCAGGTCACGACGTTCGGCGAGTCCCACGGCGGTGGTGTGGGCGTCGTCGTCGACGGGTGCCCGCCACGCCTGCCGCTGTCAGTCGACGAGATCCAGTTCGACCTCGACCGTCGGCGCCCCGGCCAGAGCCGCCTGGTCACCCAGCGCCAGGAGGCCGACGAGGTCGAGATCCTCTCGGGCGTGTTCGAGGGCGTCACCCTCGGCAGCCCGATCGCCCTGCTCGTGCGCAACACCGACGCCCGGCCGGCCGCCTACGACGAGATGAAGGACCTGTACCGGCCGAGCCACGCCGACTACACGACCGAGGCCAAGTACGGGCTGCGCAACTGGCAGGGCGGTGGGCGAGCATCGGCCCGCGAGACCATCGGCCGGGTCGCCGCCGCGGCGATCGCCCGGTCGCTGCTCGGTCGGGTCGCCGGCATCGAGGTGCTCGCCTGGGTCAGCCAGATCCACGAGATCGACGCCAAGGTCGACGCGTCAGGCGTGACGTTGGCCGAGGTCGAGGCGTCGCCGACGCGCTGCCCCGACCCCGAGGCGGCCGAGCGGATGGTGGCGGCGATCGAGGACGCCCGCCGCGACGGCGACTCGCTGGGCGGGGTCGTCACCTGCGTCGCGCGCAACGTGCCCCCCGGCCTCGGCGACCCGGTGTTCGAGAAGCTCGACGCCGCGCTCGGCGGGGCGATGCTGTCGCTGCCGGCGGCGAAGGGCGTCGAGATCGGCAGCGGCTTCGCCGGCACCCGCCTCACGGGCCGGGCCCACAACGATCCGTTCGAGCCTGGCCCCGACGGTCGACCCCGCACGACCACCAACCACTCCGGCGGCATCCAGGGCGGCATCAGCAACGGCGAGGACGTCGTCGTGCGCGTGGCGTTCAAGCCGACCGGGACGATCTCGTCCGAGCAGAAGACCGTCAACCGCGACAACGAGGCGGTGACGCTCGCCGCCAAGGGCCGTCACGACCCGTGCGTGCTGCCGCGGGCGGTCCCGCTGGTCGAGGCCATGACGCTGCTGGTGCTCGCCGACCGCTGGTTGCGCCAGCGAGCCGTCGACGTCCTCCCACCGCTCCACGACTGATCGCCGCGACCGCCAGCGCACGGGTCGCCAGCGGCCTCCGCCCCGGTCAGGTGACGTTGGCGAAGCGCTCGACCTGCTTGGTCTCGCCGGCGACGAGGAGGATGTCGCCCTCGCGCATCATCGTGTCGGGGGTGGCGTAGGTGAACGACTCGCCTCGGGGCTTGATGCACACGACGGTCACGTCGTACTTGGCCCGCAGGCTCGCCTCGAGCAGCGTCTTGCCGTGCGCCTCGCGGGGCACCAGGGTCTCGACGAGCGCGAAGCCCGGGTCGAGCTGGATGTAGTCGATCATCCGCCCGGTCACCATGTGGGCGACCCGGACGCCCATGTCGTGCTCGGGGAAGATCACCGAGTCGGCGCCCACCCGCTGGAGGATGCGCCCGTGCGAGTTGGTGATCGCTTTCGCCCAGATGTTGGTGACGCCGAGGTCGTGCAGGGCCGCGGTCGTGAGGATGCTGGCCTCGATGTCGCTGCCGATGCACACGACCGCGCACTCGAAGTCTTCGGCGCCGAGCTGGCGCAGCGCGTCGATGTTGGTGGAGTCGGCCTCGACGACGTGGGTGAGCAGCGACGAGTGCTGTTGCACGACCTCGGGGTTCTCGTCCGCGCCGAGCACCTCGTAGCCGAGGTGTTCGAGGGTGGCGCCGACGGCGCTGCCGAACCGGCCCAGCCCGATGACGAGCACCTCGTCCCACTGGCCGGCGATGGCGGGCGGTTCGGGGCGCCACTCGACGTAGTGCGGCGGGGTCGAGTCGACGGTCGGTTGCTTCTGTTCAGCCAACGAAGGGACGCTCCTCGGGGAAACGGTACAGGCGTTCTCGCTCACGGAGGATGAGCGCGGTTCCGACGGTCAGCGGCCCGAGCCGGCCGAAGACCATCAAGGCGATGACCACCAGCTCGCCGGGGGTGCCGAGGTCGGGTGTGATGCCGGTGGACAACCCGACGATGCCGACCGCCGAGGTCGCCTCGAACGCGGCCTCGGAGAGCTCGAAGCTACCGGCCGCGAGGATCCCGAGCGTCCCGAGCAGCAGGACCATCGTGCTCGTCAGCGCCACCGCGATGGCCTGGCGGGTCGCCGCGGTGGGGATCCGCCGCCAGAACGCGGTCGTGTCACCGTCGCCCCGGTACTCCGCCCAGGCGGCCAGCACCAACAGCGCGAGGGTCGTGACCTTGATGCCGCCCGCGGCGGAGACGCTGCCGCCGCCGACGAACATCGACACGATGGTGACCAGCTGGGTCGACTCGTTCGTCGCGCCGAAGTCGATCGAGGAGAACCCGGCCGTGCGCATGGCCGAGTTGAACGCCGAGGCCAGCACCTTGGTGGGCAGCTCGTGGGGACCGAGGGTCTCGGGGTTGGCCCACTCGAACCCCAGGAGCAGCGCGGTGGATGCGAGCAGGATCAAGCCGGTCACCGTGACCGTGAGCTTGGTGTGCAGGCTCCACCGCCGGGGCTCGCGCGGGGCGCGGCGTAGGTCCATCAGCACGGGGAAGCCGATGCTGCCGAGCAGGACCGCCACCGCGACGACGCTGCACACGAGCGGATCGGCCACGTAGTCGGTGAGGCTGTCGTCGAAGAGGGTGAACCCGGCGTTGTTGAACGCCGACACCGCGTGGAAGAAGCCCAGGGTCAGGGCCCGGCCCAGCTCGTGGTCGTGGTGGATCCAGAACGCCCCGGTGAGCAGGACGAACGTGACGATCTCGACGATCGCGGCCGTGGCGAGCACGGCGTAGATCACCCTGCGGACGTCGCCGAGGTCGAGCCCGCTCTCTACCTGGGCGAGGCGCCGACCGCGCAGGCCCATGCGGCGCGACACGACGAGGCCGGCCAGCGCCGCCAGGGTGATGATGCCGAGGCCGCCGAGCTGGATCAGCACCAGGATGACGACGTGGCCGAAGCCCGACCAGTACGACGCGGTGTCCACGGTGACGAGCCCGGTGACCGACACTGCCGAGGTCGCGGTGAACAGCGCGTCCATGAACGCAGCGTTCGGCGCGCCGGCGGTGGCGATCGGGAGCATCAGCATCCCGGTGCCGAGCGCGAGGACGAGGGCGAACAGTCCCACCAGGACGCGGGCGGGCGTGAAGCGGAGGCCGAGCGAGCGCGCCATCGCTACCCGATGATCGGGCGCTCCTCGGGGTAGCGGTACAGGCGGCTGCGCTCGCGCAGGACGAGCGCGGTGCCGAGGGTGATCGGACCCACCCGACCGAGGAACATCAACGACACCAGGACCAGTTGAGGTGGGATGGCGAGCGAGGGCGTGATGCCCAGGGTCAACCCCACGGTGCCGAACGCCGACGCCGCCTCGAACAGGGTGGCACCGATGTCGAACGGACTGGTGGCGATGAGCAGGACGTTCCCGATGAACAGTGCTGTGAGGCCGATGGTCATGACGGTCAGAGCCTGGCGTTGCGCGGCGGGCGGGATGCGCCGCTTGAACCGCGACACGTCCGGATCGCCGCGGAGCTCGGCCCACACCATCAGGGCGAGGACCGCGATGGTGGTGACCTTCACCCCACCACCGGTACCTGCAGGGCCGGCACCCACGAACATCATCATGGTGGACACCAGGGCGGTCTCGTCGTTGGCTGTCGCGTAGTCGAGCGAGTTGAAGCCGGCGGTGCGCGGGGTGACCGATGCAAAGAACCCGTTGGTGACGGTGTCGACGACTCCGAGCGGGCCGAGGGTCTCGGGGTTGTCCCACTCGACCGCGGTGATGAAGACCGTGCCGAGCGCGAGCAGGGCGATCGTCATGATGACCACGAGCTTGGTGTGGAGGCTCCACCGTCGCGGCCGCGTCGCTGTTCTGCGGAGCTCGAGCCACACGGGGAAGCCAAGGCCTCCGGCGATGATCGCGGCCGAGATGACCAGCAGCACGATGGGGTCGTGCGCGAAGCCGATGAGGTTGTCGCTGAAGAGCGCGAAGCCGGCGTTGTTGAACGCCGACACCGCGTGGAACACGCCAAGCCACAGCGACCGGCCGAAGCTCTCGTCGTAGGTGATCCAGAACCGGAGGAAGAGCAGCGTCGCGGCGGATGCCTCGAAGAAGAACGTGAGGCGCAGGACGCCGAGCAGGATGGTGCGCACGTCACCGAGGTCGAGGATCCCGGTCTCGGCGTGGGCCAGCATCCGGCCGCGCAGGCCCAGCTTGTGGGACAGGAACAGGGCAGCGAGCGACGCCAGCGACATGATCCCGAAGCCACCCAGTTGGACGAGCACGAGCATGACGACGTGTCCGAAACCCGTCCAGTAGGTGGCGGTGTCCACCGTGGCGAGCCCCGTCACGCACACCGCGGACGTCGCGGTGAACAGCGCGGTGATCGGTCGGGCGCTGCCGGGCGCCGTCGTGGCGAAGGGAAGCATCAACAGCCCTGTGCCGGCGGTGATGGTGACGGCGAAGGCGAGGGCGACGAGCTGCGCCGGGTGGTTGAGCTTGATCCCGAGGATCCCGGAGCGGGCCACGGCGGCCATCCTCTCACGCACCGTCGACACGCCGATGCACGCTCGCCGCGCCGGTACAGCACGCCGGTAGCGTCCTCGCATGCGGATCTGGCCAGGTCACCCGTACCCGCTCGGCGCCACCTATGACGGATCGGGCACCAACGTCTCGGTGTTCTCCGAGCTGGCCGATCGCGTCGAGCTGTGCCTGTTCGACGAGGACGGCCGCGAGCAGCGGGTCGAGCTCCCCGAGGTCACCGGGTTCTGCTGGCATGGCTACCTCCCCGACGTGGGCCCCGGCCAGCGCTACGGCTTCCGCGTGCACGGTCCCTACGACCCGACACACGGCTGGCGGTGCAACCCCGCGAAGGTCCTCCTCGACCCCTATGCGAAGGCCATCGATGGTGCGATGGAGTGGAGCGAGGCGGCGTTCGCCTACGAGTTCGACGACGGCGGGCGCAACGACGCCGACAGTGCAGCGCACGTGCCGAAGTCGGTCGTCATCAACCCCTGGTTCGACTGGGGGAACGATCGCCCGCCCGCCACGCCGTGGCATCGGACCGTGGTGTACGAGGCACACGTGAAGGGCCTCACCATGACCCATCCCGACGTGCACCCCGAGCTGCGCGGCACCTACCTCGGCGTGGCGTCGCCGCCGGTGATCGACCACCTCCGCCGGCTCGGCATCACCGCCATCGAGCTGATGCCGGTGCACCAGTTCATCCACGACCACACGCTGGCCCAGCGGGGCTTGCGGAACTACTGGGGCTACAACTCGATCGGCTTCTTCGCACCGCACAACGAGTACGCCTCGCGGGGTCAGACCGGCCACCAGGTCACCGAGTTCAAGTCGATGGTGAAGGCGCTGCACGCGGCCGGGATCGAGGTCATCCTCGACGTCGTCTACAACCACACCGCCGAGGGCAACCACCTCGGCCCGACGCTGTCGTTCAAGGGCATCGACAACCCCGCCTACTACCACCTCGTCGCCGGCGACCCGCAGTACTACATGGACTACACGGGCACCGGGAACAGCATCAACACCCGCCACCCCCACGTGCTCCAGCTGATCATGGACAGCCTGCGGTACTGGGTGCTCGAGATGCACGTCGACGGCTTCCGCTTCGACCTCGCCTCGGCGCTCGCCCGCGAGCTGCACGACGTCGACCGGCTCTCGGCCTTCTTCGACCTCATCCAGCAGGACCCGGTCGTGTCCCAGGTGAAGCTGATCGCCGAGCCGTGGGACGTGGGCGAGGGCGGCTATCAGGTCGGCAACTTCCCCCCGCTGTGGACCGAGTGGAACGGCAAGTACCGCGACACCACCCGGGACTACTGGCGCGGCACCGACCAGACCCTCGGCGAGTTCGCGTCACGCTTCACGGGCAGCTCCGACCTGTACGAGACGACTGGCCGCAGGCCCTCCGCCTCGATCAACTTCGTCACCGCCCACGACGGGTTCACCCTCACCGACCTCGTCGCCTACAACGACAAGCACAACGAGGCCAACGGCGAGGACAACCGCGACGGCGAGAGCCACAACCGCTCGTGGAACTGCGGCGTCGAAGGCCCCACCGACGACCCGAAGATCCTCGACCTGCGCGCACGCCAGCGCCGCAACCTCCTCGCCACGATGTTCTTGTCCCAGGGCGTGCCGATGCTGCTCGGCGGCGACGAGCTCGGCCGGACCCAGCGCGGCAACAACAACGGCTACTGCCAGGACAACGAGATCTCCTGGGTCGACTGGTCGTCGGTCGACCACGACCTCCTCGCGTTCACGCGAGAGCTCATCTCGCTTCGCCACGCGCACCCGGTGTTCCGGCGGCGCCGCTGGTTCGGCGGCACCGAGGAGGACCCCCTGCCGGGCCATGCCGACATCGCGTGGTTCCGACCAGACGGGGAGCTGATGACCTTCGACGACTGGGCCGACGGATCGGCGCGGTCGATGGCCGTGTTCCTCAACGGACTGGAGATCCCGACCCCAGGGCCACAGGGCGAACGGGTGCTCGACCACACGTTCCTCGTGCTGTTCAACGCGCACCACGGCCGGCTGAACTTCGCGATGCCCGACGCCGACTGGGGCGACCGCTGGGTGCGGATCCTCGACACGACCGAAGGCGGGCTCGGACCGACCCGACGCGTGTGGCGACCGGGCGAGCGCATCCGCGCCGAGGCGAGGTCGCTGGTCCTGCTGCGACGGGTCGACCCGCAGCCTGTCCACGAGATCCGCCCCGAGGCACCACTGCACACCCACGTCGCCGTCGATCGGGGAGGGGACCCATGACCGAACACGCCCTGCGGGTCTGGGCGCCACGGGCCCGTCGCGGGGTCATCGCGATCGTGGGCTCACCGCCCCGCCGCTTCGAGATGCAGCCGGTCGAGTGCGGTCCCCCCGTCGACGCGCATGATCGTGCGGCGGGCTGGTGGGAGGTCGACGTGCCAGGGCTCGGCCACGGCGACGACTACGCCTTCGAGGTCGACGGTGCCGGCCCGTTCCCCGACCCGCGCTCGGCGTGGCAGCCCGACGGAGCGCTGGGCACGTCGCGGTTCGTCGACCACGGCGCGTTCGCGTGGTCCGACGGCGACTGGCGCGGCGCCGACGTGCGCGACGGCGTGATCTACGAGCTGCACGTCGGCACGTTCTCGCCCCGCGGCGACTTCGACGGCGTGGTCGAGCGGCTCGACCACCTCGTCGCCCTCGGGGTCGGCGCGGTCGCACTGCTGCCGGTCCACCAGTTCCCCGGTGAGCGCAACTGGGGGTACGACGGCGTCTCGCTGTACGCGCCCCAGAGCAGCTACGGCGGACCCGACGGGCTCAAGCGCCTCGTCGACGCGTGCCACCGGCGGGGACTCGCCGTCATCCTCGACGTCGTCTACAGCCACCTCGGCCCCGAGGGGAACCGTCTCGGCCGGTTCGGGCCGTACTTCACCAGCTCCTACGCCACCCCGTGGGGCGACGCGGTCAACTACGACCGTGCCGACAGCCACGAGGTCCGGCGGTTCGCCATCGACAACGCCCTGATGTGGCTGCGCGACTACCACGTCGACGCCCTTCGCATGGACGCGGTGCACGCCATCATCGACACCACCGCGACCCACCTGCTCGAGGAGATCGCCGTCGAGGTCGACGCGCTGTCCGACGAGGTCGGACGGCCGCTCACCCTCATCGTGGAGTCCGACCAGAACGACCCGCGCCTGTGCCGCTCCCGGGACCAGGGCGGCTACGGGCTGCACGCGCAGTGGAGCGACGACCTGCACCACGCCCTGCACGCGGTGCTCACCGGGGAGACCGACGGCTACTACGAGGACTTCGGTCGTGTGGCCGACCTGGCACGCGCGCTCGGCCATGGGTGGGTCTACTCCGGCGTGTGGTCGACCCACCGACGCCGGTTCCACGGTCGGCCGGCCGACGGGCTCACCGGCGCGAACCTCCTCGCCTACTCGCAGAACCACGACCAGGTCGGCAACCGTGCCGTCGGCGATCGCCTGTCGACGCAGCTCACCGACGGGCAGCTGATGGTGGCCGCGGCGCTGGTGCTCACCTCGCCGTTCGTTCCGCTGCTGTTCCAGGGCGAGGAGTGGGCGTGCAGCTCGCCGTTCCAGTACTTCACCGACCACCAGGACCCCGAGCTGGGCCGTGCGGTGGCGCAGGGCCGCCGGGCTGAGTTCGCCGCGTTCGGCTGGGAACCGGGCTCGGTGCCCGACCCGCAGGATCCCGTGACCTACGAACGCTCCCGGCTGGACTGGTCCGAGCTCGGCGAGGAGCGCCACGCACGGATGCTCGACTGGTACCGGCGACTCGTCACGCTGCGTGCCGAACGTTCCGAGCTCGGCACGGGCCCGCTCGGCACTGAGGTGCGCTTCGACGAGCAGGAGCGGTGGCTCGTCGTGCACCGCGGCGATCTTCGGATCGTCGCGAACCTCGCCGATCGGGCGACCGCGGTGCCGTGCGGCAAGGGTGAGGTCATCCTCGCTTCAGTTCCGGCGGTGCCTGCCGACGATGGTGGGACGATCGTCCTCGAGCCCCACTCGGTCGTGGTGGTCGACACGTCCTCCTGAGGTCGAGCTGAGCGGGTCCCCACCTCGCCCACCACCGTCGGTGACCGGGACCGGAAGGCCTGGGCCGACGGGCCTAGGTCGTTCGACGTGGGTCGTTCGGACCTACTTCTCAATGGGCCTCAAGAGGCGATGCGCGTGCTCCGATCCGTGCTGTGACAGAACGGGAAGGGCGACGACATGACCACGATTCGTGCAACGTGTGGAACCTGCGGTGACGTGGAGCTCACGACCATCGATGTGCAGGTGATGATCAGCGAGGACACCGGCGAGGGGACGTACTCGTTCCGTTGCCCGCTGTGCGAGGACGTCGTGGTGAAGGGCAGCCCCCGCCACACGATCGACCTGCTCGTGTCGGCCGGTGTGCGCTACTCGACCTGGGGTACCCCGAGCGAGGTGCCGCTCGATCCGGGCGCCCCCGCCTTCGACTACGACGACCTGTTGTCGTTTCACTCCCTCCTCGACGACGACAACGCCGTCGCCGGGGCGCTCGACGCACTCCAAGCCTGATCCCGCAGACCCGCGGTGTCATCCGGGGAACGCGATGGCTAGTCTCCTTCACGTCCCCACGATGGAGGAGGAGAGCGAGTGCCGCCACGCAGTGGCCCGGTCATCGGCACCGACCGAAGCGTCGTCGACACCGTCGTCGACATGGTCGCCCGCGGTGCGTACCGGCAGGCTCGCCTCCAGCTGATCTTCCACGAACGTCGCAGCGGCCTGGAGGGCGTGGCCGAGCAGATCGCTCACCTCACCTCGCCCCCCGCCGACGTCGACCCCCGCATCGAGCCCATCGCCAGCGCGAACGTTCCCGCTCGGCTCCCCGACTGGCTCGCCCCCGCCACCCGAGACGAGGTGGTCCGGGTCTGCGCACGTCAGAGCATGCGCGACTCGAAGGTCGACACGCTCATCGCCCGCCTGCTCGCCGCAGCGATCGTCGACGAGTCGGTACCCGCCGCCGAGCCCCACCGCCTGCCGCACAGGCCCGAGGTCGACCTGCGCGACGGACCCGGCGCGATCCACTTGTCCTCCGCGCCCGACCGAGGCCCGGACTGGACCGACCCCGACACGGTGCGTCGCCCCGACCGCAGCCTGACGGACTGGCTGGCCCGCAAGGTCTGAGACCCAGCGCAAGGGTCGTTCGGTCCCCGGCTCGGCCTGTCGCTCGACGGCGTCAGCTGGCTGGTTCGAGGATCAGCAGGCCGTTGTGCGTGTTCGACGTCGGCAGGTGGGTCGCCC
>CAZBTQ010000037.1:4171-8568 GCA_964494405.1 uncultured Iamiaceae bacterium | reverse complement strand
GGTTCGAGGATCAGCAGGCCGTTGTGCGTGTTCGACGTCGGCAGGTGGGTCGCCCGGTACACCTCGGTGACCGTCGGCGTCAGCGCACCGCGCATCACCAGCCACATGACCAGCTCGATCCCCTCCGAGCCGGCCTCGCGGAGGTACTCGACGTGGGGGATGGCGGCGATGCGCTCCGGGTCGTCGACCAACCCGTCGAGGAACGCCTGGTCGAACTCGGTGTTGATGAGCCCGGCCCGTTGCGCCTGGAGCTGGTGCGACAGCCCGCCCGTGCCGAAGATCGCGATGCGCTCGGCGCCTGGGTACGACTCGACCGCGCGGCGGATCGCCTGACCGAGCGCGAAGCAGCGTCGGCCGGTGGGTGGCGGGTACTGCACGACGTTGACCGCCAGCGGGACGACTGGGCACGGCCACTCGTCGACCTGGCCGAACATGACCGAGAGCGGCACGGTGAGGCCGTGGTCGACCTCCATCGCGTTGACGAGCGTCATGTCGAACTCATCGAGGATCAGCGACTCCGCCAGGTGCCACGCCAGGTCGGGGTGGCCGGGGACGGGTGGCACCGGCCGCGGTCCGAAGCCCTCGTCGGCGATGCCGAACACGGGGGCCATGCCGAGCGCGAAGGTGGGGATGATCTCCAGCGAGAACGCGCTGGCGTGGTCGTTGTAGACGACGATGCACGCGTCGGGGTCGAGCTCGGCGATCCACTCACGTGCAGGTCCGAGCTTCGCGACGTACGGCGCCCAGTCGGGCTCGCCGGTCAACCCCTTGTCGAACGCGGCCCCGACCGCAGGGACGTGCGAGGTGCCGACGCCACCCACGATCTCAGCCATCGCTGCGGTCCCCTCCGGTGTCCTGGTCGGCTCGCGAGCGGTTGCCCTCGATGGGTCGGCCGCCGGCGCGCATCATCGTTGCGTACTCCTCGGGGGCCATGCCGGTCTGGCTGGCGGCGAGCTGCTGGAAGGTCATGCCGTCGCAGGCTGCGAGCTTGAACGTGTAGTAGATGTTCCCGCCCAGCTCGAGCAGCCGGTTCCAGTCGCGGGCGAGCACGGCGGCGCGCTGCTCGTCGGTGAGGGCGTGCCCGTCGAGGTAGGCGGCCTCGTCGGAGCGGAACGCCTCGCGGTTGGCGGCGTCGTTGAGCGACATGCAGAACATGTTGAGCGCGTACCCCTGGCGGCTGCGACGGCCGTCGAACACGAACGTCCCGGGGATGTCGTCGTAGTCCCGCTCTGTCATCGACCCCGAACCGTAGTCGTCGACAAGATTGTCAACAATCAGTCCCGTGGTTCGACGCGAACCCGGTCGCCGTCGCGCTCGAGGTGGACCCGCAACCCTGCCCGGACGCTGATGTCGGCGACGTACGCAGCGACATCGGCCCCGCCCTCGTTCCAGCCGACGGGGACCGGCCGCGCCTCGTCGTCGATGCGGCAGGGGACGAACCCCGACCATTCGACGCCACCTCGCCCGACCTCGCACCACGCGATCGCGGCGTGGCGGCTCTCTGGGTGGAACGGGTAGTACGGCATGTCCGGCTCGGGCGAGAAGCCGAACAGCTGCTCGCGGCGCTTGGCCCACGCGAGCCGCTCGGGGCTGGGGTTCGACTCCAGTGACAGCGCACGGGTGACGGTGACGAAGTTGCCGAGCCCGTGGAAGATCGGCGATCCGTGGTGTACCTCGATGCCCCGCATGATGTGGGCGTGGTGCCCCACCACGATGTGGGCGCCCGCATCGACGGCGGCCTTCGCCACGGCTGGTTCGTACATCGCCACCGCGGCGGGCGTGTGGCCGATGCCCTTGTGGAACGCCACGACCACGACGTCGACCTCGCCGCGCAGCGCGCGGATGTCGTCGGCCATCGCGTCGAGCGTCTTCGGGGTGGCGAACGTGTAGATGGACGGCGGCCCGCCGGGAGAGGCGTGGTCGAGCTCGTAGTGGGTGAGCACCTCGACGTAGGCGCAGCCCGCCTTGGAGGCCGAGGCCCACGAGTCCTTGGGGCCGACGCAGTTGTAGCTGAGCACGCCGAGGGCGAGGCGCTGCCGTTCGACGATCGCTGGCTGTCGTGCCGCATCGAGGTCGGCGCCTGCACCGGCCGTGGCGATGCCGAGCCCGCGCAACGTCTCGACCGTGTCGATCACGCCGGGTGCGCCCTGGTCGAACATGTGGTTGCCGGCGAGGGTGGCGACGTCGAACCCGGCGGTCGCGAGCGCGGTCAGGTGTTCGGGCGGTGCGGCGGGCGCGGGAACATCGGTGGAGAAGCCGATGCCCCGGTCGGTGTGAGGAACCTCGACGTGGCCGATGGCGACGTCGGCGCTGATCGTCGTCGCCGCCGACGGGGCGAAGAACCGGTCGGGATCGGGCTCGTCGAGGATGATGTCGCCGGTGGCGGCGATCGTGATGGTCGAGCTCATCGGTGCTCCGGTGACGGCGATCGGTGGGCGTGACGAGGTGCGGATGCTCGGTCACGTGTGACACATTGTGCTCGCTCAGTCGTTGACCTGTCACACGTCGAGGAGGGAAGCCGAGCATGGAGTCCGAGGCACCGAAGGTCAGGACCACGAGCGGTTCGGTGCGCGGCACCACCGTCGCACACGGGGTGTCGCGCTTCCTGGGCATCCCCTACGCCGCGCCGCCGGTCGGGCTGGGCCGGTTCCGCGCTCCCCGCCCGCATCCGGGCTGGATCGGCACCCGCGAGGCCACCTCGTACGGCGACTCTGCGACCCAGCGCGTGGGTCCCGCCGGAGGCGGTCCGCTCGGGCGGCCCGAGGGCGTCGGCACCAGCGAGGACTGCCTCGTCCTCAACGTGTGGAGCCCGAACCTCGAGGGGTCGGCACCGGTGATGGTCTGGCTGCACGGCGGCGGGTACTCGGTCGGCACGGCGTCGAGCCCCCTGTACGAGGGCACCAACCTGGCGGGACGCAACGACGTGGTCGTCGTGTCGATCAACCACCGGCTGGGCCTGCTCGGCTTCATGGACGTCTCGCGCCGGCTGGGCGACGGGTACGAGGACTCGGCCAACGCCGGGATGCTCGACGTGGTCGCCGCGCTCGAGTGGGTGCGCGACAACGTCGCGGCCTTCGGCGGCGATCCCGACTGCGTCACCGTGTTCGGCGAGTCCGGTGGTGGCGGCAAGGTGTCGGTGCTGCTCGGCATGCCGAGCGCGGCCGGGCTGTTCCACCGGGCGATCATCGAGAGCGGCCCGCCCTTCCAGTTCCCCGATCCCGGCCAGGCCGACGCCACCACCGGCAAGGTCCTCGACCACCTCGGGCTCACCGATCCGGCCGGGCTGCTCGACCTGTCGGCCAAGGAGCTGCTCGACGTGCAGGTCGCGCTGGGTGCGGGCGGCGGCCCGTCGGAGGGCGGCATGTCGTTCGCCCCCACCGTCGGCACCGCGGCGGTGCCCGACTGGCCGGGACCATCGGTGCGCGCGGGCGCGTCGCGCGACATCCCACTCGTCATCGGCACCAACGAGCACGAGGCGTACTTCATGGCGATCGCCGACCCGCGCCTGCGCGGCGAGGCGCCCGACATCGACCATGACGACCTCCTGCACCGGCTCGAACCCGGCGTCGACGGTGGCCTGGACGAGCTGGTCGCGCACTACAGGGCGCGGCACCCGGAGCACACCAACTTCGAGACGCTGCTCACCATCGAGTCCGAGGCGTTCCGCATCCGTTCGATCCGCCTCGCCGAGGAGAAGTCCGCGGCCGACGGTGCCGCACCGACCTTCGTCTACCTCTTCCGTCGGACAGCCTCGAAGCTGCCCCAGGCCGGGTCGTACCACGGCCTCGAGATGGGCTTCGTGTTCGACAACCTCCACGAGACGATGCGGTTCACGTTGGCCGACGAGGGGTCCGAGCAGCTCGCACGGGAGATGAGCGCACGGTGGGCGGCGTTCGCACGCACCGGCCGCCCCGACGTCGACGGACTGCCGACGTGGGAGTCGTTCGACGCCGGCTCGCGCCGCACGATGGAGATCGACCGTGGCTGGGAGGTCACGTCGGATCCGCTCGGCGAGGACCGCGCCGCGTGGGCGAACGTCCCGCTCGGACCGTCGACCCGACCCTGGTCCCGCGTCGCCGGCTGAGCGCGCCGACAGGGCGCCCTCTGCCCAGGCGCCCACCGCCCAGGCGCCCACCGCCCGGTCGCCACGGGCTCACCTCCGTGATCGGGCGCGGGTCGCTGCGGTGTGCGCGGCAGCTCGCGCCCGACTTGGTGGATGGTGACGGTCGTACCCTGTGGCGATGCGTGGGGGAGGGCGTC
Organism: uncultured Iamiaceae bacterium; assembly: GCA_964494405.1. Taxonomy (GTDB): domain Bacteria; phylum Actinomycetota; class Acidimicrobiia; order Acidimicrobiales; family SKKL01; genus Actinomarinicola. The sequence continues at coordinate 4,308 of CAZBTQ010000037.1, read as the reverse complement.
GTGGGTGGCCGACGATCGTCGTCGCGCTCACCCTGCTCGCGGCGTGCACCGACGGCGCCGACGCGACGGACGCGGCTCCGGTCACCGAGCCCTCGTCGGCGACCACCACCCCCACGACGACCGCCCCCACGACGACC
>CAZBTQ010000037.1:0-4071 GCA_964494405.1 uncultured Iamiaceae bacterium | reverse complement strand
CCCCCACGACGACCGCCCCCACGACGACCTCGACCGTGCCACCGCCGACCACCACGACCACCGTGGTCGACGAGGCGACGATCCTGTTGGCGTGGACCTCGGGTGGGCTCCCGACCGGCTTCTCGGCCGCCGCGTCGCAACGCCCCGAGGTGCAGCGCATCACGATCGTGCAGGGTGGACAGGCCGACCTGGTCGAGTCGCGCCGTGCCGACGGCACGATCGTCGACACCGCGCCCGACACCTGGGCGTACCCACTCGACACCCTCGCCGTCGCGCCCGAGACCTTCGCCGGGTTCATCAACGACCCCGACGACCGCGCACTGATCGAAGCGCTCCAGCCGGGCCAGGCGCTGCTCACCGAGTCGTCGGCTGAGCTGCGTCGCCTCGACGTCGGCGGCGCGCTCGCGCTGCGGGGCGGCATCGTCACCGTCGTCGGCGTGATCTCGGATCGCGCGGGCTCCGAGGCCGAGCTCCTCGTCCACGCGGGCGACGCCGCGGCGTTCGGCGTCGACACCGAGCGGTTCGTCCTGATGGTCCACGACCCTGCCCAGCGGGCGTCGCTCGACGCCGCGCTCGTCGACCTCGCGGGGTCGAACCCCGTCCACCTGCGCACGGTTGCCGACACGACCAGGTTTCGCCAAGGCGACAGCGTCGTACCGCTCGTCTACGTCAAGCTGGCGTTCGGCGAGTTCGTGTACCGGGACCGGTCGGGCCGTGCGGTCGAGATCGACCCAGCGTGGGTCGACGCCAACATCGTCACCGCCCGAGTGCCGATCCTCGGCACCGTCCACTGCAACCGGGCGATGATCGAGCCGCTCACCGCCGCGCTCGGCCAACTCGAGGCCGAGGGCCTCGCGCACGTGATCGACCCCGCCACCTACGCGGGCTGCTGGAACCCGCGTCGCATCGTGGTGGGCATGCCGCTGTCGAAGCACTCGTGGGGGATCGCTGCCGACATCAACGTGATCGGCAACCCTCGCGGCACCTTCGAGACCCAGGACCCACGCTTCACCCAGCTCATGCGCGACCAGGGCTTCGCGTGGGGAGGCGACTGGCAGGTCGCCGACCCGGCCCACTACGAGCTCGATCCGCCGCCGGGAGGTCGGGGCTAGAGTCGCTGTCGACAAGATTGTGAACAATCGCGGGGACCCATGATCATCGACTGCCACGGGCACTACACGACCTTCCCGTCTGCGGTGGACGACTACCGCGACGCCCAGAAGGCTGCGGTCGCGGCCGACCCCGGCCACGTCGGCACCAAGGGCACGATCGACATCGGCGACGACGCGATCCGTGCCTCGATCGAGGACAACCAGCTGCGGCTCCAGCGCGAGCGAGGCACCGATCTCACGATCTTCTCGCCGCGGGCGAGTTGGATGGGCCACCACATCGGCAACATCCACACCTCGATCCACTGGACCGAGCACTGCAACGAGCTCATCCGTCGGGTGTGCGACCTGTTCCCCGAGAACTTCGCCCCCGTCGCCCAACTGCCCCAGTCGCCCGGCGCGCCCATCGAGCCGTCGGTGGCCGAGCTGCGTCGCTGCGTCGACGAGATGGGGTTCGTCGGCTGCAACCTCAACCCCGACCCGTCCGGCGGCATGTGGGACGGACCGCCGCTGTTCGACCGCTACTGGTACCCGCTCTACGAGGCGATGTCCGAGCTCGACGTCCCGGCGATGGTGCACGTGAGCGCCACGTGCAACCCGCACTTCCACACCACCGGCTCGCACTACCTCGGTGCCGACACGACCGCGTTCATGCAGCTGCTCACCTCAGACCTGTTGGCCGACTTCCCCGACCTTCGGTTCGTCATCCCCCACGGCGGCGGGGCGGTGCCGTACCACTGGGGGCGGTTCCGTGGGATGGCCCAGGACATGGGCAAGCCACCGCTGGACGAGCTGCTCCTCGGCAACGTCTTCTTCGACACGTGCGTCTACCACCAGCCGGGCATCGACTGCCTGCTCGAGGTCATCCCCGTCGACAACGTGCTCTTCGCGTCCGAGATGGTCGGCGCGGTCCGGGGGATCGACCCACAGACCGGCCACCACTACGACGACACGCGGCGCTACATCGACGCCGCCGACCTCACCGACGACGATCGCACCAAGATCTACGACACGAACATCCGCAGGGTGTTCCCCCGCCTCGACGCCATCCTGGAGGCCAGCGCATGAGCCGACCCAGCTCACCAACCCGGCGACACGTCGTCGTCCGCCAGATCGACCGGGCAGAGCGCGCCGACGTCGATGCGCTCGCGGGGATGGGCACCGCGACGGTCCACGAGGCGATCGGTCGGCGTGGCTTCGTCGGCCCGCACCTGCGACCCATCCAGCAGGGCACGTCGATCGCCGGGTCTGCGGTCACCGTGTCGTCGCACCCCGGCGACAACCTGATGATCCACGCCGCGGTCGAGATGTGCGGGGAGGGCGACCTCCTCGTCGTCACCAACACCGCCCCGTCGACCCACGGCATGTTCGGTGAGCTGCTCGCCAGCTCGCTCGTCCACCGGGGCGTCGTGGGCCTCGTCATCGACGCCGGCGTGCGCGACACGGCCGAGCTGCGCGCCATGGGTTTCCCGGTCTGGTCCCAGCACGTGTCGGTGCAGGGGACGGTGAAGGCCAGCCCCGGCTCGGTCAACGTGCCGGTCGTGCTCGGCGACCAGGTGGTGCACCCCGGCGACGTGGTGTGCGCCGACGACGACGGCGTGGTCGTCGTGCCCCGAGCCGAGGCGGCCGAGGCGGTGGCGCTCTCGCGGGTCCGCCTCGACAAGGAGGCCGCGACCCGTGAGCGGCTGAAGGCGGGTGAGCTCGGCGTCGACTTCTACGGATTGCGCCCCCTCTTGGCCGACCTCGGCGTCGTCTACGTCGACCGGCTCGACGAGGGCTGACCGGTGCGCCTTGCGGTCTTCGGGCTGGGCGAGGCGGGTTCGCTCTTCGCCGCCGACGCAGTCGCTGCCGGGGCGCAGGTGCACGGGTACGACCCGGCCGACGTCGACACCCCCGCGGGGGTGGTCCGTCACCAGACACCGACGGCGGCGGTCTCCGACGCCGACGTCGTGCTGGCGGTCACGGCTGCCGCCGACGCGGAGGCCGCGCTGGTCCAGGCGCTCGGCGCGATCCCACCGGGTGCTGTCTACGCCGACTGCGCCACGGGGTCGTCGGGGCTCAAGCGGCGGCTCGCGGCGCTGACCGACGCGAGCGCGGTGGCGTTCGTCGACGTGGCGCTCATGTCGCCGGTGCCCGGGAAGGGCATCAGCACCCCCGCGCTGGCGTCGGGGCCTGGCGCAGCCCGGTTCGTCGAGCTGATGGCGCCGCTCGGCATGGACGTCGCCGACGACGGCCCAGAGCCAGGGCGCGCCGCGGCGCGCAAGCTGTTGCGGTCGGTCGTCATGAAGGGCTTCGCCTCCCTGCTGATCGAGGCGATGGAGTCGGCGCACGCCGCAGGTCTCGCCGACGAGACGTGGGCGAACCTGGTCGCCCAGTTCACCGACGCCGACGAGGCGCTCATGCGGCGTCTCGTCGACGGCACCGCTCCCCACTCGCTGCGGCGCCTGCACGAGATGGAGGCCACCGCCGCGCTCCTGGAAGAGCTCGGCGTCGACCCTGTCATGACCCGCGCCACCGTCGAGTCGCTCCGCCGCATCGACGCGGGCGAGTCGGTCATCCCCGACCTGCCGTGATCGTCGTCCATGGCCCCCAACGGAGGACCGAAGGCGTAGGCCGCCCCGGTATCAGGTGGTTCGTCGTGTCGCGCGGCGTCCGGTGAACACCAGCGCGGCGCCGAGCCCGAGGAGGATGCCGGCGACCGTGACGGTGGTGGCGGTGCTGGTACCGGTCGTGGCGAGCGCGGCCGTCTGACTGGGGACGGCCTGGGTCGGAGTGGCCCGGGTCGGGGCCGGTGCGGGCTGCGGCGCAGGCGCGGCCGGCGGCGGCGTGGGAGCAGGTTGGGCGGGCGCGGCAGCGATCGAGAGGGGAGCGGTGGCGACGACGGAGGCCGTGGCGTCGACGATCTGGATGCTGGCGCCGCCGGCCGAGCCCGCCGGGAGAGCGAGGGTCGCGACGGCGTTGC
>CAZBTQ010000036.1:21251-23010 GCA_964494405.1 uncultured Iamiaceae bacterium | reverse complement strand
TGGCACCTTCTGGCACAAATTGGCACATTTCGACCCCGAACGGGGTGGTACGGGACGTTCCTCTCCGACACGCGACAGCACCAGATGGACGCCCGACACGGCCCCGGGAACGACGAAACCCCTGGTCAGGCGCTACGCGGAGCGTTCCGACCAGGGGCTTCGTGTCGAGTACCCCCAACGGGATTCGAACCCGTGCCGCCACCTTGAGAGGGTGGTGTCCTAGGCCGCTAGACGATGGGGGCAGATGCGTCCCGTCGTCGGGAAGCCGCACGACTCTAGCGCGAGCCGTGGGCCGCTCCCAACGTGCCGGAACGGGGTCGGGACGCTCAGCGACGCAGCTTGGCCAGCAGGCGCAGCATCTCGAGGTAGAGCCACACGATCGTGACCAGCAGGCCGAACGAGGCGTACCACTCCATGTAGGCGGGAGCGCCGCGGGTGACGCCGGCTTCGATGAGGTCGAAGTCGAGTAGCAGGTTGAACGCCGCGATGCCGACGACCGCCAGGGAGAAGCCGATGCCGATGAGGCCGTTGTCGTGGATGAACGGCACGTCGGCGCCGAACAGGTTCGCGATGATCGACACGATGTAGATCAGGCAGACGGCGCCGGTGGCGGCGACGATGCCCATGCGCAGCTTGTCGGTGACGGTGATGATCCGGGTGGCGTAGAGGAACAGCATGATCGCGATCACGCCGACCGTCAGCCCGACCGCCTGGAGCACGATGCCGTTGAACGCCGCGTCGTAGAGGGCGGAGATGATGCCGACCACAAGGCCCTGCAGCACGGCGTAGAGCGGTGCGGTGAACCGGGCGAGGTGCGGCTTGAAGACCGTGAGGAAGGCCACGCCGAGCGCGCCGATCAGCGGCAACCAGAACCAGCCGGGGATCACCACCGACTCGAGCTCGCTCTCGGGGCGATCGACCGACATCCAACCGACGGCGCCTGCGGCGACGAGCAGCACCATCAACACCGCGGTGGCGCTGAGCGTGCCGCCGAAGGTCATTCGGTCGTGGGCGACCTCGTGGGGCTGGCCCGTGGGCGCTGCCCACTCCTGGGCGGCCTTCTCGAAGGCGGCGTCGTTGAGGGCAGGGTTCGCGGTTCGCACGAGGGACAGGCTACCCACCCGCCGTGGTCGTTCGTGGCCAGGCCGGACGCGCACGAGCCCCGGCACGGGGCCGGGGCTCGCGTCGAAGCTCGGGGGGGAGGACTCGAACCCCCAATGACTGGACCAGAACCAGCAGTGTTGCCAATTACACCACCCCCGAACGGATGGGAGCGATCACTCTAGGACGTGCGACAACAGCTTCGCACGTCCCTCGTCCTCGCTGGGTCGCCTCGCCGCCTCGGCTCGCTAACTGAAGGCGTCCAGTCGTCGGAAGCTCACGATCCGCCCGACCGACATCCCCGCCGTCTCCCGCAGCAGCTCCTTGAGACCGAAGGTCCGGTCGGTCGGCGAGACAGCCCCGTCGAGGCCGACCTCGTCGGCGATCGCCAGCAACCGAGCCGAGTGGTAGCCATCGGAGACCAACAGCGCCGAGTCGAGCCCCCGATCCTGGAGGATCCTGCTCGTGGCGGCGAGCTCGGTGTAGGTGCTCGTGCCGTCGACCTCCAACAGGATCGCCTCCTCGGGCAGACCCCGGTTGCGCAGGTACGTGAAGCCGGCCATGGCCTGGGTGACCCTGTCGCCCTCCTGCTTTCCGCCGGTCACGACCACGAGCGGGGCGTACCCCTGCTCGTACAGGTCGGCGGCGTGGTCGAGGC
>CAZBTQ010000036.1:16289-21151 GCA_964494405.1 uncultured Iamiaceae bacterium | reverse complement strand
ACGACCACGAGCGGGGCGTACCCCTGCTCGTACAGGTCGGCGGCGTGGTCGAGGCGCTGCTGGAGCACCGGCGACGGCGCGCCGTCCCACTGCGCTGCGCCGAGCACGACGATGGCGTCGGCCGGTCGGGCCTGGTCGTCGTCGGACAGCGCCCACACCTGGACGAACGTGACGAGGACGTACAGCGCGGCCAGCGCCGCGAGGAGCACCACCGCCCTGACGATCCATCGCGTCAGGCGCACCATGCCGAACACGTCAGGCGTCTGGGACTGCAGCCGTCCGGAGCCGGTCACGTGCGACACCGAGACGTCGGATCGTCTCGTCGCGTCCCAGCACGGCGAGCGACTCGAACAGCGGCAGGCCCTTGGACCGACCGAGCGTGGCGACCCGAACCGGCGCCTGGGCCTTGGAGAGCTGCGGGTTGCCCTCGGCGTTGACGAGGCCGGCCTCCTGCGCGGCGGCCATCACCACAGCACGGACGTCGTCGGGCGTCCACGCATCCGACGATCCGGCGGCGGCCGCCGCCGCGTCGAGCATGGGTGCCGCGTGGGGCTTGCCCATCTCCTTCGTCCAGGAGTCGGGGTCGTCAGGCGCATCGGGAAGGAACAGCCAGTCGACCAGCTCGGTGACATCGGCCAGGGTGCGAACGCGCTCCTGGACGAGCGGGGCCAGGGCAGCGAACCCGTCGGCATCGAACGCGTCGGACGCCCAGGGCGTGCCGTCACCGGTGACCCACGGCTCGGCACGGACGACGAAGTCGTCGACGGTCATGGCGCGGATCAGCTCGCCGTTCACGTGCTCGAGCTTCGCGACGTCGAACATCGCCGGGCTCTTGCCGATGTCGGGTAGGTCGAACAGCGAGACGACCTCGTGGACGGGCCGGATCTCGACGCCGTCTGGCGCGCCCCAGCCGAGCGTCGTCAGGTACACGAGCATCGCCTCGGGCAGGATCCCGCGGTCGAGGTACGACGCCACGTTCACGTCGTCGCGCCGCTTCGAGAGCTTCTTGCGCTGCTCGTTCACGATCAGCGGCAGGTGGGCATAGACCGGAGCCTCGGAGTGGCCGAGCGCCTCGCGCAGCAGGAGCACCTTCGGCGTCGTGTTGACGAGGTCCTCACCTCGGATGACGTGGGTGACACCCATGTCGACGTCGTCGACGGCGTTGGCCAGCAAGAACATGGGCACGCCGTTGGACCGGACGATGACGAAGTCCTCGAGGTTGGCGTTCTCGAACTCCACCCGGTCGCGCACCACGTCGTCCCAGCCGGTGACGCCCTCGTCGGGCGTGCGGAAGCGCACGACCACCCCGTCGCCGGGCTGCACGTCACGGTCTCGGCAGTGCCCGTCGTAGCCGGGCGGTCCGCCGCGGGCCTCGGACCGTGCCTTCACATCCTCCTGCGAGCAGTCGCAGCGGTACGCGTGACCGGACTCGAGCAGTCGGTCGGCCGCGGCCCGGTAGAGGTCGAAGCGCTCGGACTGGTGGTACGTCTCGTCCCAGTCCAGGTCGAGGCGGCGCAGGGCCTCGAAGACGGCCTCGGTGAGTTCGCGGGTGCTGCGCTCCGTGTCGGTGTCCTCCACGCGCACGATGAAGGTGCCGCCGGTGTGCCGCGCGTACAGCCAGTTGAACAGTGCTGAGCGGGCGCTGCCCACGTGCAGGTAGCCGGTGGGCGCGGGCGAGAAGCGGACACGCACGCCTGCCGGTGCGGTGGTCGCGGAGTCGGTCACCGGACCGAGACTACGCGGGTCGGCGTGGCGCTCAGACGCGCGAGGCAGGCGACAGGATGCGCTGCCACCCCTGCGCCATGGTGCTGGTGACCCGCGAGAGCGGTCGGCGCAGCACCTCCTCGGACACCAGGTCGGCGATGTGGCGCCGTTCGGCGTAGTGGTGCGGGTGGGCGATCTCGGCGAACAGCGGCCGCCGGAACTCGACCAGATCGTCGGGAGCCTCGGACAGGAAGCCCCACACGGTGAACGCCATCTCGAGGTCGCCGATCACCGGCGCACGGCCGAACGACGACGCCCGCTTGCCGGCCACCTGCACGCAGCCCTCGATCACGTCGTCGGCGTGCTCCCCAGGGGCGAGCACGAGCCGGTCGCGGAACCGCTCGGCGAGCTTCAGCGCGTAGCCGGTGTCGGGGCCCTGGTTGCCGAGGAGCGGGCCGGACGGCTGGCCCTGGCGGACCACGTCGCCCGGGCGGTCGGCCCACCAGGCCTCGTCGAGCCGTGGCGGTGACGTGTAGGCGCGGGGGATCTCGGTGGGGTCGATCGGGACGTACTCGGGCGCGGCCACGTCGCGGAGGGTACCCGCTACGGTCGTCGCGGCGGGAATGCGGGAAGGGGTCCGGACGCCCAACCCATCACCAGGCGAGGTCGACATGACGCACAGATCCACCCGGCTCGTGGTAGGGCTCCTCCTCACGCTGGCACTGGTCGGATCATCGTGCGGCGATGACGGAGGTGGCACCGACACCGACGTGGGCGCGCCCTCGGACGAGACCACGACGTCGTCGTCGTCCAGCACCTCGTCGACCGTCGAGACCGCGCTTCCCGAGGGCGAGGAACCGCGCACCGACATCGAGCTGGTGTGCACCGGCGGCCCGTTCACGCCCGAGGCGCTCGAGTCCAACGGCGACGTCGAGGACGGCGTCGAGACGACCGACGCCACCGAGGTGGGCGCAACCCTGCGCCAGCTCCTGGCCGACGTCGAGGCGACGGGCCGCGACGTACCGGACCGGAGCTGGCGCGAGCTCTCGATCGTCACCACCACCGACGGCACCATCCACGAGCTCGCCCACGGATCACCGCCCGACATGTGGGTCGCCACGGTGCAGCAGCTCGGCGACGGCGACCGCTGGCAGGGCGAGTTCGTCGAGCCGTGCACCCCGAGGCCCTACGTCGACGGCCAGCTCGTCGGGTACTGGTGGCCGGCCGACGAGACCGCGCTCGCCACCGACACCACCGAGGTGGCAGTGCTGGTGCAGGAGGACTCGTGCGACTCGGGCCGTGGACCCGACGGCCGGGTCGGCGAGCCGCAGATCACCTACGGCGCCGACGTCGTGGTCGTGACGTTCCCTGTCGCCCCGCGCGACGAGGGCGGCGTGTTCACCTGCCAGGCCCACCCGCCGGCAGCGGTCGTCATCCAGCTCGACGAGCCGATCGGCGATCGCGTGCTGCTCGACGGCTCGACCTGGCCGGCCCACGAACCGTCACCAGATGGCGCGGCCGCGGGCGATTAGTCCGACCGGCGTCGCAGCAGGCCGTAGACCACCGAGTCGAGCAGCGCCTGCCACGACGCCTCGATGATGTTCTCGGACACGCCGATCGTGGTCCACGTCTCGTCGGCGTCGCTGGTGTCGATCAGCACTCGGGTGACCGCCCCTGTGCCCGCGCCGGTGTCGATCACCCGCACCTTGAAGTCGGTGAGGTGCAGCCCTTCGAGCTCTGGGTAGGCGGATCCGATCGCGCTGCGCAATGCCGCGTCGAGGGCGTTGACCGGGCCGTTGCCCTCGCCGGTGGCGATGACCCGCTCGCCGTCGACGGTGACCTTGACGGTGGCCTCGGTGTCGACCCCTCCACCGGCCTGGTGGTCGACGATCACCCGGAACGACTCCAGCTCGAAGAACGCCTGCTGCCAGCCGGTCGCGTCGCGCAGCAACAGCTCCAGCGACCCGTCGGCCACCTCGAAGTGGTAGCCGCGGTGCTCCAGCTCCTTCAGGGCCTCGACGACGCGGCCGGTCTGCTCGCCGTCGAGCTCGACGCCGAACTCCCTGGCCTTCAGCTCGACGGTGGCGCGCCCCGACAGGTCCGACACCAGGAAGCGCGTCCCGTTGCCGACCGAGGCCGGGTCGACGTGCTCGTAGCTGTCGGGCCGCCGGGCGATGGCGCTGGTGTGCAGCCCCGCCTTGTGGGCGAACGCCGAGGTACCCACGTAGGGCTGCTGGTGCATGAGCGGCAGGTTGACGAGCTCGGCCACGTGGTGCGAGACGGCGGTCAGCCGCTCGATGCGATCGGCGGGTAGCGTCGCGATCCCCATCTTCAGCGTGAGGTTCGGCACGAGCTGGGTGAGGTCGCAGTTGCCGGTGCGCTCGCCGTAGCCGTTGATGGTGCCCTGGACGTGGGTGGCCCCGGCGATCACGCCGGCGATGGCGTTGGCGGTGGCACAACCCGTGTCGTTCTGGGTGTGCATGCCGACGGTGACGTCGCCGCCGAACTGGGAGACCACGTCGGCGACGATGCCCTCGACCTCGTGCGGCAGCGAGCCGCCGTTGGTGTCGCACAGCACCAACGTGTCGACGCCCGACACGACGGCAGCTTCGAGCACGCGCAGGGCGTACTCGGGGTTGCGCTTGTAGCCGTCGAAGAAGTGCTCAGCATCGAAGAACACCCGCAGGCCGTTGTCGGACAGGAAGCGGACCGAGTCGCCGACCATCGCCACGCCCTCGTCGAGGTCGGTGCGCAGCGCTTCGGTGACGTGGTAGTCCCACGACTTGCCGACGATGCACACCGTCGAGGTCCCGGCCTCGACAAGGGTCCGGAGGGTGTCGTCCTGGTCGACCTTGCCGCGCGGCCGGCGGGTGGAGCCGAACGCAACGAGGGTCGAGGTCGACAGGTCGAGCTCCTTGGCCGCCCGCCTGAAGAACTCCTCGTCGCGGGGGTTCGCGCCCGGGTAGCCGCCCTCGATCCAGTGGACGCCGAGGCGGTCGAGCTGCTCGCAGATCCGCAGCTTGTCGTCGACGGTGACCGAGATCCCCTCGAACTGCACCCCGTCGCGCAGCGTCGTGTCGAAGATCTCGACCGATTCGGGCCACGCCGGATCGCGCACGACCGGCGTGCGCGCCGCCGAAGGTGGTTCAGTCGCGGAC
>CAZBTQ010000036.1:0-16189 GCA_964494405.1 uncultured Iamiaceae bacterium | reverse complement strand
CGCCGGATCGCGCACGACCGGCGTGCGCGCCGCCGAAGGTGGTTCAGTCGCGGACATAGGTGAGCCAGTCCTTGTAGCGATCGTCCTCGCCCTTGACGGCGGCGAAGTACGTCTCCTGGATCTGGCGGGTGATGGGACCCGGCTCGCCGATGTCGCGATCGTCGACCGAGCGGATCGGCACGACCTCGGCCGCGGTGCCCGACAGGAACGCCTCGTCGGCGGTGTAGAGGTCGGACCGCAGGATGTTGCCGACCTCGTAGGGGATGCCGAGGTCGGTGGCGATGCGGTGCACCGACGCCTGGGTGATGCCCTCGAGCGCGCCGGCGCTGACCGGCGGGGTGACGATGACGCCGTTGCGCACCACGAAGATGTTCTCACCGGTGCACTCGCTGACGTAGCCCTGCGGCGACAGCAGGATCGCCTCGTCGTAGCCGGACTTCAGTGCCTCGATCTTGGCCATCGACGAGTTGATGTACATGCCGGTGCCCTTGGCGGCCGGCGGCATGATGTTGGGGTCGTGGCGCTTCCACGAGCTGACCTTCATGCGCACGCCGTTGCGGACGCCCTCGTCGCCCAGGTAGCTGCCCCACGGCCAGATGGCGATCGACACGTTCACCGGGCACGGCAGCGGGTTGAGCCCCATCTCGCCGTAGCCCAGGTAGACGATCGGCCGGATGTAGCAGGAGTCGACGCCGTTGACCCGCACGGTCTCGACGGTGGCGTCGATGAGCTCCTGGGGTGTGTACGGCACGTCGATCATGAAGATCTTGGCGCTGTCGAAGAGGCGCCGGATGTGGTCGTCGAGCCGAAAGATCGCGGGACCGCGGCTGGTCTCGTAGGCGCGGATGCCCTCGAACACACCGCTGCCGTAGTGCAGCGTGTGGGTGAGGATGTGGATCTTGGCGTCGGCCCAATCGACCAGTTCGCCATCCATCCAGATCTTGTCGACGGTCTCGAGCGGCATCTGTTCGTCAGTCTCCCTGGAGGCGGGCGGCGATCGCGTCGCCGATCTCGGTGGTGGACCCGGCCGGCGCGTCGGCGCAGGCCCGGCGGATGCGGTCGGCGGCCTCGGCGTCGCCGAGGAAGTCGAGCATCATCGCACCCGACAGGATGGCAGCGACGGGGTTCGCGACGTTCTGCCCGGCGATGTCGGGTGCCGAGCCGTGCACGGGCTCGAACATGGACGGCCCGGAGCGGCTGGGGTTGAGGTTCGCCGACGCCGACAGCCCGTGGCCCCCGGCGACCGCGCCGGCGAGGTCGGTGAGGATGTCGCCGAACAGGTTGTCGGTGACGATCACGTCGTAGCGACCGGGGTCGTCGACGAAGTAGATGCACGCGGCGTCGATGTGGTTGTAGGCGGTCTCGACGCTCGGGTACTCGAGGGCAACCTCGTTGAACGTGCGCTCCCAGAGGTCGCCCGAGAACGTCAACACGTTGGTCTTGTGCACCAAGGTGAGGTGCTGGCGGGGCCGGCTCGCGGCCAGGTCGAACGCGTAGCGGACACACCGCTCCACGCCCATGCGCGTGTTGACCGAGCCCTGTGTGGCGACCTCGTGCGGCGTGTCCTTGCGCAGGAACCCGCCTTCGCCGGCGTAGGTGCCCTCGGTGTTCTCGCGCACGACGATCGCGTCGATCACCCCGTCCTTCAGGAAGGGGCGGTGGTTGACATACAGGTCGAGGTCGAAACGCATCTTCAACAGCAGGCCACGCTCGATCACACCCGGCGGCACCCCGGGTGCGCCGACCGCGCCGAGGTACAGCGCGTCGAGGGTGCGCCACTCCTCGAGCGTCTCGTCGGGCAGGATCACGCCGTCGCGCAGGTAGCGGGCGCCGCCGAGGTCGTAGTCGATGGTGTCGAGCTTGACGCCCGCCGCGTCGATGACCTTCAGGCCCTCGACGATGACGTCTGGCCCGATGCCGTCACCACCGATCACGCCGACTCGGTAGGGACCGCCTGGCTCTGTCACGCTGCAACCTCTCGGTGGACGGACGGACCCGTGGCGCTCGTGGCGTCACGGGCAAGCAGAAAAGTGTCCGTCCCCACGGCGTGGAGCGTCAAGCCCGATCCCCTAACCTGTCCCGGTGGCACAGACGCACCACCTCTCCCAGGCGGCGTACGACCGGCTCAAGGCCGAGTACGACGACCTCACCACCCGGGGCCGGATCGAGATCGCCCGCAAGATCGAGACCGCCCGCGAGCTCGGCGACCTCTCCGAGAACGGCGACTACCACGCCGCCAAGGAGGAGCAGGGCCACATGGAGGGTCGCATCGCCCACCTCGGGGCGATGATCACCAACGCCGAGATCGTCGAGGTGTCCGAAGACTCCGACGAGATCGTGCCCGGTTCGGTGATCGCGCTGCGCTACGAGGGCGACGACGACGCCGAGCGCTACCTCGTCGGCTCGATCGAGGAGCGCCACAGCGACCTCGAGGTCATCTCGCTCGGTTCGCCGCTCGGCGCGGCGCTGCTCGGCGCCCACGCCGGCGACACCGTCGAGTACCGCACGCCCACTGGGGCGACCCTGTCGGTCACCGTCGACGCGGTCGAGAACTGACGGGCAGCACCCCATGGACCTGATCGGTCCGCCGCTCCCCCCGGGGCGGCACCTCGAGCTCCCCGGTCGGGGTACGACGTTCGTCCGCGTGCTCGACGGGCCAGACGACGCACCGACGCTGCTGCTCCTCCACGGCTGGACCGCGACCGCCGACCTCAACTTCTACGCCGTGCTCCCCGAGCTCGCTGGTCGCTACCGGGTGGTCACCATCGACCACCGTGGCCACGGTCGGGGCATCCGGGGCGGCGGGCGCTTCCGCCTGGAGGACTGCGCCGACGACGCCGCGGCCGCGCTCGAGGTGCTGGAGGTCGACTCCGCGGTGGCGGTCGGCTACTCGATGGGCGGTCCGATCGCGCAACTCCTGTGGCGCCGCCATCCCGAGCTGGTCGACGGGCTCGTACTGTGCGCCACCAGCCGCAACTTCGCGGGCAGCCCGATGGCCAAGGTCTACTTCGGCCTGTTCCCGCCGTTCGCGCTGGCGACGCGCCTGGTGCCCGGCGGCGTCCGCTCCCGCGCGTTCGCCGGCTTCCTCGCCAGGCGCAACGGCGAGATGACCGAGTGGGTCCGCGACGAGGTGGCGCTGAACGACCCGGTCGCACTCGCCGAGGCGGGCGCGGCGATCGGTCGCTTCACCAGCCACACCTGGATCGGTGAGGTCGACGTGCCGACAGCGGTCGTCGTCACCGAGTACGACCAGGTCGTCGCGCCGCACCGCCAACGCAAGCTCGCCGCCGCGATCCCGGGGGCGACGGTGCACCCCGTACCGGGCGAGCACACGGTCTGCGCCACCCAACCCCACCTCTTCGCTCCCGTCCTGCGTGACGCGCTCGCCTCGGTGTCGACCCGGATCAGGTTGGGACAGCCCCGCTAGGAGCCGGGTTCAGGGCTTGGCTCACTGGACCGGCCGAGGCGGGCCTCGACCTTGCGGGCGGCAGCGACGACGGCCTCGCCGTGGCGGGCGCCGGGGTGGGGACCCATGCGATCGACCGGCCCCGAGATCGACGTGGCCGCGACCACCGCGCCGTCGGCGGAGCGCACGGCGGCCGACACCGATGCCACACCCGGCTCACGCTCGGCGACGCTCTCGACCCAGGACCCGGCATCGGCGCGCCCGACCAGCACGTGCGCGGCCGACCCGACGTCGAGCGACAACACAGCGCCGACGGGGACGATGGTGCGCAGACCGTGGGGCGACTCGAGGGAGACGACGCAGACACGCGTGTCGCCCTCGCGGACGTAGAGCTGCGCGCTCTCGCCGGTGGTGTCGCGCAGCGTCTCGAGCGCCGGGCCGGCAAGCTCGGGTAGGTGCAACGCCGCTCGCGCGGCCCGCCCCAACGCCATCAGCCGCAGCCCCGGGGCGAACCGGCCCTCGTCGTCGCGACGCAGCAGGCCGTGAGCCTCGAGCGACACCGCCAGGCGGTGTGCGGTGGCTCGTGGGAGACCGGTGGCTGCCACCAGGCCGCCGAGGTCGAGCGGCCGCTCCTCGACGGCGCCGAGGATCCGGGCCGCCTTGTCGATCACTCCGACGCCCGTTACCGTAGGTTCCACGACTTGGGAGCATAGTCCCAAGATGCGGGACGACGGCAAGTCCTGCTCCCACCCCTGCCGGACGCGATCCGGCTGCATCCACATGAGGCACGACACACGATGACCGACCGGCCCCGCACCCTGGCCGAGAAGATCTGGGACGCCCACGTCGTCCACGCCGGCGACAACGAGCCCGACCTCCTCTACATCGACCTGCACCTCGTCCACGAGGTCACCTCACCGCAGGCGTTCGACGGGCTGCGGCTGAACGGCCGCCGGGTCCGCCGTCCGGACCTCACCGTCGCCACCGAGGACCACAACGTCCCCACCGCCGACATCGACCAGCCGATCGCCGACCCGATCTCGCGCACGCAGATCGAGACGCTGCGCGCCAACACCGCCGAGTTCGGCATCCGCAACCACCCGATGGGGTCGCCGGGCCAGGGCATCGTCCACGTCATCGGGCCCGAGCAGGGCCTCACCCACCCGGGCATGACCATCGTCTGCGGCGACAGCCACACCTCGACGCACGGCGCGTTCGGCGCGCTGGCGTTCGGCATCGGCACGAGCGAGGTCGAGCACGTCCTCGCCACCCAGACCCTCCCCCAGCAGCGCCCCGGCACCATGGCGGTCACCATCAAGGGCGACGTCCCACCCGGCACCACCGCCAAGGACATCGTCCTCGCCATCATCGGCCGCATCGGCACCGGTGGCGGCATCGGCTCGATCATCGAGTACCGGGGCGAGGCCATCCGAGCGCTGTCGATGGAAGGCCGCATGACGGTCTGCAACATGTCGATCGAGGCGGGCGCCAAGGCGGGGCTGATCGCCCCCGACGAGACGACGTTCGAGTACCTCGCCGGTCGAGCACACGCACCGTCCGGCGACGAGTGGGACGCCGCGCTCGCCACCTGGCGCCAGCTCGTCACCGACGACAGCGCCTCGTTCGACAAGGAGGTCGTCCTCCAGGGGTCCGAGATCCGCCCGCACGTCTCGTGGGGCACCAACCCGTCACAGGTCGCGCCGCTCGACGACGCCGTGCCCGACCCCGAGTCCTTCGCCGAGCCGTCGGCCCGCGACGCGGCCAGGCGCGCTCTCGAGTACATGGACCTGACGCCTGGGACACCGCTCAAGGACATCGCGATCGACACGGTGTTCATCGGCTCCTGCACCAACAGCCGCATCGAGGACCTTCGTGCCGCGGCAGCGGTCGCCGAGGGGCGCAAGGTCGCCGACGGCGTGCGCACGCTGGTCGTCCCCGGCTCGTTCGCGGTGAAGGGCCAGGCCGAGGCCGAGGGTCTCGACGCGATCTTCACCGAGGCCGGCTTCGACTGGCGCGAGCCAGGCTGCTCGATGTGCCTCGCCATGAACCCCGACAAGCTCGCTCCTGGCGAGCGGTCGGCCTCCACCAGCAACCGCAACTTCGAGGGCCGCCAGGGCCGGGGCGGGCGCACCCACCTCGTGTCGCCCGAGGTCGCCGCGGCCACCGCCATCGCCGGCCACCTCGCCGTCCCCTCCGACCTCGACTGATCCAGGAGCACCTCACATGGATGCTGTCCGCATCGTCACCGGCACGGCCGTGCCCCTCGACCGCTCAGACGTCGACACCGACCAGATCATCCCGTCGGACTGGCTCAAGCGCGTCGAGCGCACCGGCTTCGGCGTCGGCCTCTTCTCCGAGTGGCGCGACGACCGCGACTTCGTGCTGAACAAGCCCGAGTACGCGGGCGCCACGATCCTCATCGGCGGCCCCAACTTCGGCACGGGGTCGTCGCGCGAGCACGCGGTGTGGGCCATCACCGACTACGGCTTCAAGGCCGTCATCTCTCCCCGCTTCGGCGACATCTTCCGCAACAACTCCACCAAGAACGGGCTGGTCCCCGTCCAGGTGAGCGAGGCGGTCGGCGAGGCGCTGCTGCGGGCCGTCGAGGCGGATCCCACCCTCGAGATCACCGTCGACGTCGAGCGCCGCGTGGTCGCCGCGCCGGCGGTCGGCATCGAGGAGTCGTTCCCCCTCGACGACGCCACCCGCGAGCGGTTCCTCGAGGGACTCGACGACATCGGCATCACCCTGCGCCACGTCGACGACATCGACACCTTCGAGTCGCACCGCCCCACCTGGAGCATGACCGTCACCGACTGAGGTCCCAACTGGCGCCCTGATCGCGCGCTGTGGCGCGGGAACCAGATCGGCGTCGCGTTCGTCACACCTGCATGCGAACGACACGGGCAGGCGCGGACAGGCGGACTCGATGGGCTCGCGGGGCAGCGATCGCTGCGTTCGCCGGGCTCGTGCTGGCGGGGTGCAGCCACGGCGACGGCACGACGTTCCAGGACCTCCGAGCCGCGGGCGATACCCCTGAGCAGAGGGTCGTCGAGCTCGACGGCGACCTCATCGCCGCCCTCGCCCGGTACGACAGCTGCGAGGCGTTCCTCGCCGACGTGAAGGCCGAGGCCCTCGAACACGTCGGCCCCTACGGCTTCGGTGGTGGCGGCTTCGACTACGCCGCGGAGGACGCCGCTCGATCGACGGTCGCCGGCGGCGCGACAGCGGATGCCGAGTCCTCCGGTGGCGACGATGCGGCCAACAGCGCGCCGGTCGACGAGGTCTCGGGCACCAACGTGCAGGAGGAGGGCGTGGACGAGCCCGACATCGTGAAGACCGACGGTTCGCTCATGGCCGTCGTCGACGAGGCGACCCTCCACCTGATCGACGTGTCCGACCCCGGGGCCCCCGTCCTGGTGTCGTCGACGCCGCTGGCCGGCTGGAACGCGCAGGTCCTGCTGCACGACGACCGCCTGGTGGTGATCCAGGACGTCGCCGGCCCTTGGGATTGGGGCGGCGAGCCCTCGCCGCGACCTGCTGACACGATCGGCACGCCGAGCGAGGCGATCGTCGACGAGCTGCTCGACGACTCCGGCGGCGACGAGCCTGCGGCATCGGGTCGTGGCATCGCGATGAACGTGGTCGGCGCCTGGCCGAGCTCCGGCATCGCGACCGTGACCCAGGTCGACGTGTCGGACCCCGCCGACCCGCAGGTCGAGCGCACGTGGACGATCGAGGGCTCCACCACCAGCGCCCGCCTGGTCGACGGCGTCCTGCGCGTCGTGCTCCAGGGCAACGCGACATCCTCGCTGCCGTTCGTGTACCCGTCCGGCGCCTCGGCGGAGGCCTCGGCCGAAGCAGCCAACCGACGGGTCATCGAGGACTCGACCATCGACGACTGGGTGCCGTCGCTCACGCTCACCGGCCCCGACGGCGAGATCGTCGACGGCGTGGACGGCCCGATCGCCCCGTGCGACCGCCTCTACCGGCCGTCGACGTTCAGCGGGTTCGGCATGGTGAGCGTGCTCACCGCCGACCTCTCCGACGACGGGCTGAGCGACGGCGCGGGTGTCGGCGTCCTCTCCACGGGCGAGACCGTCTACGCCTCGACCGACGACCTCTACGTGGCGACCCACCGGTGGGACTGGGGTCAGGTCATGCCGTTCTCCGTCGAGGATGACTCGGCCGACAGCGAGGACGGCGACAGCGACCAGCCGGACCAGCCGACGACCGAGATCCACCGGTTCTCCACGACCGGGACCGAGCCGGCCGACTACGTGGCATCGGGCTCGGTGACCGGCACGTTGCTCGACCAGTGGTCGATGTCAGAGCACGACGACCACCTGCGCGTCGCCGTCACCATCCAGCCTCCCTGGACCGGCCGCACCATGGACGTCCCGGAGTCCTCCAGCAGCGTCGTGGTCCTCGCCACCGACGGCGACGAGCTCGTCGAGACCGGGCGGGTCGACGACCTGGGCAAGGGCGAGCAGATCTACGCCGTGCGCTTCATGGGCGACCAGGGCTACGTCGTCACGTTCCGCCAGGTCGATCCGCTCTACTCGCTCGACCTCTCGGACCCGACCGCACCCGTCGCCACCGGCGAGCTCAAGATCACCGGCTTCTCGTCCTACCTCCACCCCGTCGGCGACGGCCTGCTGCTCGGCGTCGGCCAGGAGGCGACCGAGGAGGGCCGCATCACCGGCGGCCAGGTCTCGCTCTTCGACGTGTCGGACCCGGCGTCCCCGCAGCGCCTCGCCCAGATCGACCTCGGCGAGGGCGCGTCGAGCGAGGTCGAGGGCGATCACCGGGCGTTCCTGTTCTGGGACGGCCTCGCCCTGGTGCCCTACACGGCGTGGAACTACGACCCCGAGACCGGCGAGCAGTTCCGCTCCGGGCTGATCGGCATCGACGTCACGGAGGACGACGCCCTGAGCGAGCGCGGCACCGTCACCCACCTCGGGCTGACCAGCGGTGCGATCGGAGAACCCGCCCCGGTCGACGGATCGTCCTCGACGATCCCCCGCGACCCCAACGGGGAGTGGAACGCCCAGATCCGCCGCTCGGTGGTCATCGGCGACACGCTCCTCACCGTCTCGGGCAAGGGGATCCTCGCGACCGACCTCGCCGACCTCGAGCCGCTGCGCTGGACACCGCTGTCACGGTGACGATGCGGCCGGCGCATCCCGCCGACACCCGCGCGCCCGCGGGCGCGGCTGAACGGAGTGGACGTGGACCCGTCACTGTCATGTTGGTTCCACGTCATTGCGACAGCCCCAGATGCCTCGCGACCGCGCCACCCCCAGCCGCCTCGTCACGGTTGCGCGCTCAACGTGACATCGGTTCCATGTCGCTGCGACAACGGCGACGACGTTCGGTGTGGGGCGACATCGAACGGTGGCACCGAGGTCACACTGCGCGGTCCCTCCCAGTCCAAATGGTTCCACGAGCGTGCGACAACTCGACCGGCCCCGATGTCGACAGCCGCGCGCGATGGGCTCACCTCACGCAGGGTGGTCGGGCCGTTGTCGCAACGACGTGGAACCGCACACCCATGGACGCGTCGGTGGTCGGGGAGCCGAACTGCCGGGACATGAGCAACGCGCCCGCGGGCGCGGCGGGCCTACGACGGGCGCGGGACCGAGCTCAGGCGCTGCGGCGGCTGGCGGCGTGGACCGACGTGATGCCGTCGGCGGCAGCCAGCGCGTCGATGACCTCCTGCGGCGCGGCCACGCCGGTGGCGATCACCATCAGCGCCGACTCTCCGCCCGGGGTCTGACCGACGCCCATGTCGGCGATGTTCACCCCCGCGTTGCCGAGGATCGTGCCGACCGTGCCGATCACGCCTGGCCGATCGTCGTTGCGGATGAACACCATGTGCGCCGCAGGTGGCATGTCGACCGAGTGGTCGTCGACCATCACGATCCGTGCCTCGCCACGAGTCCCGGCGATGGTGCCCGCGAGCGACGTCTCGCCCGCCCGTAGCGTCACCAGGTTGACGAACTCGCTGCTGGTCTCGGTCTTGACCTCACGGATGCTGATGCCCCGCATCTCGGCGAGCTGGGGCGCGTTGACGTAGGTGACCGGCTCCTCGGTCATGCCGCCCAGCAGCCCCCTCAGCACCGACAGCGTCATGATGCGGGTGTCGTAGCCGGCGAGGTTGCCCTGGTACTCGATCTCGACGGTGTCCGGCACGCTGTCGGTGAGCCCGGCGAACAGCTCGCCGAGCCGCTCGGCCAACGGGAGGAACGGCTGGATCTCCTCGGCGGCCTCGCTGGCGGCGACGTTCACCGCGAACGGCACGAAGTCACCAGCCAGCGCAAGCGCCACCTGCTCGGCGACGATCACACCCGCCTTGTCCTGCGCTTCGGCGGTGCTCGCGCCGAGGTGGGGGGTGGCGACGACGCTGTCGAGCTCGAAGAGCGGCGAGTCGGTGATCGGCTCGGAGTCGAACACGTCGAGCGCGGCGCCCCCGACGATGCCGGCACGGATCGCCCGATCGAGCGCCGCCTCGTCGATGATGCCGCCGCGGGCGACGTTCACGATGCGCAGCCCCGGCTTGGCCTTGGCCAGCAGCTCGTCGTTGACGAGGCCGGTGCTGTCCTTGGTCTTGAGCAGGTGGATGGTGACGAAGTCGGCGACGCCGAACAGCTCGTCGATCTCCATCATCTCGATGCCGAGCTGGCGACCCCGCTCGACCGACACCCACGGGTCCCACGCGACGAGTCGCATGCCGAAGCTGTGGGCCCGCTGCGCGACGAGCGTGCCGATGCGACCGAGCCCGAGCACGCCGAGCGTCTTGCCGTGCAGCTCGGTGCCCTCCCACTTCGACTTCTCCCAGCGCCCCTCGCGCAGCGCCCCGTGGGCTTGGGGGATGTTGCGGGCCTGGCTGAGCAGCATCGCCATGGTGTGCTCGGCCGTCGACAGGCTGTTCGAGCCGGGCGCGTTGGCGACCATCACGCCGAGGCGCGTCGCCGCCTCGACGTCCACATTGTCGACACCCAGACCGGCACGCCCGACGACGACCAGGTCGGAGCCGGCTTCGAGCATCTCGGCGGTGACCTTGGTGGCCGAGCGGATGATCAGCGCCGCGGCGCCGCGGACCAGTTCGGTGACCTCGTCGGGCGACTTGCCGAGCTGGACGTCGACCTCGTGCCCCGCCTCGCGGAGTCGGTCGAGGCCGGTGTCGGCGATCTTCTCGGTGACCAGGATTCGTGCCATGTGGCTCCAATGATGCGGGGGCCGACGGCGCTCCGCCAACCCGGGGTTCAGGACGTGACCAGCGCCACGGAAACCGCGTGGCTACGAGCCGGCCAGAGGGACCGGCTCGATGTCATCGGCGGGGTCGAAGCCGAGGACGTGGCCGTAGAACCACAGCTCGGCCTCGAGTGCACGGCGGATGTTGGGCGCCTGGCGGAACCCGTGCTGCTCGCCCTCGAAGGTCACGTAGGCAACGGTGACGCCCTTGGCGGCGAGCGCCTCGACGATCATCTCGGCCTGGTTCGGCGGCACGATCTCGTCCTCGAGGCCCTGCAGGACGATGAGCGGCCGGTCGAACCCGTCGAGGTGCTGGATCGGCGAGCGTTCGGCGTAGATGGCCTCGCTGCCGGGGAGCGGGCCGACAAGCCCGTCGAGGTACCGCGACTCGAACTTGTGGGTCTCGGTGGCGAGCGCCATGAGGTCGGCGACGCCGTAGTGGCTGGCGCCGGCGGCGAACGTGTCGCGGAAGGCCAGCGCGGCGAGCGTGGTGAAGCCGCCCGCCGAGCCGCCGCGGATGAGCAGCCGGTCGGGGTCGACGTCGCCGCGCTCGGCCAGGAACGTGGCAGCGGCGACGCAGTCGTCGACGTCGACGATGCCCCACTGGCCGTCGAGCTGGCGGCGGAACGGCCGCCCGTAGCCGGTCGACCCGCCGTAGTTCACGTCGACGACCGCGATCCCCCGGCTGGTCCAGAACTGGGTGCTGAGGCTGAGCTGGGGACGAGCCGCGCTGGTGGGGCCGCCGTGGATCGTGACGAGCAGGGGTGGCCTCTCCCCCGCCGGCGCGACCGCGTCAGGGTTGGCGGGCGGGTAGTAGAGCGCGTGGGCGGTGCGGCCGCCACTGGTGGCGAACGAGATCGGCTCGGGCGCACTGAACCACGCGGGGTCGAGGCCGAGGTCGCGCGGCGGGCGCAGCACCTCGACGGTGGCGCCGGTGGACGGGTCGAGCCGCACGACCGACGTCTCGGTGCCGGTGGAGGCCGCCACTGCGACCACCGTTCCGTCCTCGAGCAGCCGCAGCGACGACAGCGAGGTCCACGCGGTCGCCACCTCGGTGGTGGCGCCGCCGGCCACCACGGCCAGGTGGTCGGTGCCGTCACGGCTCAGCGCGCACACGGCCCTGTCCCGCTGGCCGTCGAGGACGTAGCGGCTCTGACCGAAGACCCAGGGCGGCGTGGCGACCTCGGCCTCGACCGGCCCGAGCGGGTGGAGCAGGCCGGGACCGTCGACGCGGTAGAGGTTCCACCAATCGGTGCGGTCCGACACCACGTGGAGCCGCCCGTCGGCCGACCACTCGGGCTGCACGAGCGACTCGTCGGGCCCGCCCGCCAGGTACATCGGCTCGACCAGGTGCGGCAGCACGCCAGCGCGCACCTCCGACACCCACAGCTCGGTGCCGTCCCACGGCATCCGCGGGTGGTCCCACACCAGCCAGGCCAGGCGGGCTCCGTCGGGTGACAGGCGCGGGCTCGACACGAAGTCGGTGCCCGAGACCAGCACCGTCACCTCGCCCGACCCATCCGTCGGCACCGCGACGATCTCGTTGACGGCCTCTTCGATCGGTCGGCCGGCAGGATCGACGTGGCGCTCGCGGACGCACACGATCCACGCGCCGCCGGGCCCGACCACGCCGTCGGCATAGCGCCAGCCGTGCTGGACGGGCGGCTCGGGCGTGAGGGCAGTCGGCTCGGACGCGCCCGGGTCGAGCCGCCAGATGCGCTGGTCGGCCCAGTCGTTCCAGAACAGCGTGCCCTCGTGCAGCCACCAGGACGCCCCGCCGTACTCGTGCACGCGGGTGCGGGCGGAGCGGCCCTCGGGCAGCCGGTCGGCCACGGTGCCGTCGGCATCGCGGCGCACCACGACGACCCGGCCGCCTTCGTCGGGCCGGCTCTCGGCCCACCAGACGCTGCCATCGGACGGGTCGACGCGCACCTCCGAGATGCCCGCCGCGGCGCGGGTGACCAGCTCGGTGGTGATCGGCGAGGGCCAGGCCCCGTAGGAGGTCGTGGTGGTTGCGCTCATCGGGCTAGCCGGCGGCGAGGATGTCGGCGATGCGCTGGATCCCCTCGCCCAGGTCGTCGTCGCCAAGGGCGAACGACAGGCGGGCGTAGCCGGGCGTCCCGAACGCTTCGCCGGGGACGATGGCCACCTTCGCCTCCTCGAGCAGCACGTCGGCGAGGTCGAGCGTGTTCTGGACCGTGCGGCCCGCGATCGTGCGGCCGAGGACGCCCTCGAACGATGGATAGGCGTAGAACGCACCCTGCGGCTCGAGTGCGATCACGCCGTCGATCGCGTTGAGCATGTCGACCATGAGCCGGCCTCGACGTTCGAAGGCGGCGCGCATCTCGGCGACGGCGTCGAGCGGGCCCGACACCGCGGCCAGCGCGGCGACCTGGGACACGTTGGCGACGTTCGACGTCTGGTGCGACTGGAGGTTGGCGGCCGCGGCCGCGATGTCGGCCGGGCCGATGATCCAGCCGACCCGCCAGCCCGTCATGGCGTAGGTCTTGGCGACGCCGTTGAGCACGAGGCACGTGTCGGCGAGCTCGGGCACAAGGGTGGGCATGGACGAGAAGACGTGGTCGCCGTAGGTGAGGTGCTCGTAGATCTCGTCGGTGATGACCCAGATGCCGTGCTCGACGCACCAGCGGCCGATGGCCTCGACCTCGTCGGGCGGGTAGACGGCGCCGCTCGGGTTGGAGGGCGACACGAACACGAGCGCCTTGGTGTTCGGCGTGCGCGCCGCTTCGAGCTGGTCGACGGTGACCCGGAAGCCGGACTCGGCACCGGTCGGCACGACGACCGGCTCCGCGCCGCAGAGGCGCACCGGCTCGGGGTACGTCGTCCAATACGGCGCCGGCAGCAGCACCTCGTCGCCGGGGTCGAGCAGCACCGTGAACGCGTTGTAGACCGCGTGCTTGCCGCCGTTGGTCACCACGACCTGGGATGTGTCGACCTCATAGCCCGAGTCGCGCCTGGTCTTGTCGGCGATCGCCTGGCGCAGCGCGGGCAGGCCAGCAGCCGGGGTGTAGCGATGGTTGGCGACGTCGTGGCAGGCCGCCGCAGCGGCTTCGACGATGTACTCCGGGGTCGCGAAGTCGGGCTCGCCGGCGCCGAAGCCGATGACGGGCTCGCCCGCAGCCTTCAGCGCCTTGGCCTTGCTGTCGACCGCCAGCGTGGCCGACGGGGCGATGGCGGCGACGCGATGGGAGATGCGGTGGGGGGTGGCTGCGGGCATTTCCGATTCGCTCCTCTGATCGTCGCCCGCGATAGTGGCACGCGTGAGCGAGACCCTCCCCCAGATAGAGATCCCGGCCGACCTCCTCCCCTCCGACGGACGGTTCGGGTCGGGTCCGTCGTTGGTCCGCCAGGCCGCCGTCGACGCGCTCGCGGGGGTCGCGACGACCTACCTGGGCACGTCGCACCGCCAGGCCACCGTGCAGTTCACGGTGAGCGCGCTGCGCAACGGCCTCGCCGAGCTGTTCGCCCTGCCCGACGGCTACGAGATCATCCTCGGCAACGGCGGGACCACCGCGTTCTGGGACGCCGCCATCTGCGGGCTGATCGAGCGGCGGTCCCAGCACCTCAGCTTCGGCGAGTTCTCGTCCAAGTTCGCGGCCGGCGTGGCCGCCGCGCCGTTCCTCGAGGACCCCGTCGTCATCACCTCCGAGCCGGGGACCCATCCCGAGCTGGTGCCCGACCCCGACGTCGACCTCTACGCGCTGACCCAGAACGAGACCTCGACCGGCGTGATGATGCCGCTCGTGAGGCCCGAGGGCGTGCTCGCCTCGGAGGGCCTGGTGGCGGTCGACGCCACCTCCGGCGCCGGTGGCCTTCGCTTCGACCCGAACGAGGTCGACGTCTACTACTTCGCCCCTCAGAAGGCGCTCGCCTCCGACGGCGGGCTGTGGCTGGCGGCCGTATCGCCAGTGGCAGTCGACCGCATCGAGCGCATCGCCGCGTCGGGCCGTTGGATCCCCGAGTTCCTCAACCTCAAGACGGCGCTCGACAACTCCCGCAAGGACCAGACCTACAACACGCCGGCGCTCGCCACGATCTTCCTGACGCTCCAGCAGGTCGAGTGGATCAACGAGAACGGTGGCCTCGAGTTCTCCGCCGGCCGTTGCGACCGGTCGGCTCGCACCCTCTACGGCTGGGCCGAGGCGTCCGAGGTGGCGACGCCGTTCGTGAAGGACCCGGCCATGCGCTCGCACACCGTCGCCACGATCGACGTCGACGAGCGCGTCGACGCCAACACCATCGCCAAGGTGCTGCGGGCCAACGGCGTCGTCGACACCGAGTCGTACCGCAAGCTCGGCCGCAACCAGCTCCGCATCGCCATGTTCCCCGCGATCGAGCCCGCGGACATCGAGGCGCTCACCGCCTGCATCGACCACGTGGTCACCAAGCTCGGCTGACGCCTGAGCATGCGCGGAGACAGGTGACGTCCTGGACTCGACCAAGGCGAGCCCGTGGGCAGGTAGCGTCGCCGAGGTGACGACTCCCCGACCGCTCGCCACCGCGCGAGCGCGCGTACGGCTCGATCGCCGTCGGATCGTCGACGCGATGGTGCCCGAGGCGCCGACGCAATCGACGCGGCTGAACGTGATCTGCCGGCCAGAGCTCTGGGACGTCGCGGGGTGGGAGCGGGCGTGGGGAGAGCTCGAGCTGCCGACCGACTCGTCCAAGTACCACCGCAAGGCGTTCGAGTGGGCCCACGCCGCGTACGGGCTGCGACGCCTCGGCGCCATCGGCCCCAGCCGCACCGTTGTCGGCGTCGGCGCCGGGCACGAGCGGATGCTCTACTGGCTGACCAACGTCACCGACCGTGTGATCGCGACCGACCTGTACCGAGGCGAGTTCACGAGCACGATCGCCGAGGAGGCCGACCCCGAGTTCCTCCGCGACCCCGATCGGTTCGCCCCCTTCGCGTACCGCCGGGACCGGCTGTTCGCACTGCCTGCCGACGGCCTCGCCCTCCCCTTGCGGACGTCGAGCGTGGATGCGGTCTACTCGCTCAGCTCGATCGAGCACTTCGGCGGCCACACCGCTGCACGCGAGGCTATGCGGGAGATGTGCCGGGTGCTCAAGCCCGGCGGGATCGCGTGCGTCGCGACAGAGCTCATCCTCGAAGGCGGCGTCGACGCCGAGTACTTCACGATGGACGAACTCGTCGAGCACGTCATCAGGGGCAACGGGATGGTGCTCGTGGAGCCGCTCGACGACACGTTCCCGAGTCGGGAGGTGATCGACGAGCCCGTGTGGCTCCCGCACGTCGAGGTGACACCGCATCTCGTGCTCGCGATCGGCGCCCTGCGGTGGACTTCGGTGGTGCTGTTCTTCCGCAAGCCGACCCGCGCCGAGCTCGTGCGAGCCTGGGTGCGTCAGGCAGCCGACGCGGCTGGTAGGCGCATTCGGTCCCAGGGTCGCTGAAGCGTCGGGATCAGCCCTTGGCGGCGGCGAAGCCCTTGTCGAGGTCGGCGAGGATGTCGTCGATCGTCTCGATGCCCACCGACAGGCGGATGA
>CAZBTQ010000035.1:3205-23182 GCA_964494405.1 uncultured Iamiaceae bacterium | reverse complement strand
CTGCCTGGGCCCACGCAGCGACCGAGTCGCGGCGCACGGCAGGCCCGTGGTCGCCCGCCGCGGGGTACGAGCCGATGAACCGCACGTCGGCCTGCTTGCTCTTGAGGTCGCGCAGGCAGTCGGCGACCAGCTCGTCGTCGATGTGGCCCTCCAGGTCGATCAGAAAGCAGTAGTCGCCGAGGCCTTTCTTGGTGGGCCGGGACTCGAGCTTCGACAGGTTGATGGCCCGGGCGGCGAACTCCTGGAGGATCGACAGGAGGCTGCCCGGCACGTCGGCACGCTGGAACACGGCGACGCTGGTCTTGTCGTGCCCCGTCGGCTGCGGCACCCCCTCGCGGGCCACGACGACGAACCGGGTCTGGTTGCCGGGGTGGTCCTCGATCTCGGCCGCCACGATGTCGAGGCCGTAGACCTCGGCGGCGAGCGATGTGCCGATGGCCGCCTTCGCCTTGTCGCCGGCGGCGGCGACCGCTTCGGCGGCCTCGGCCGTGGAGTTGGCGGCGGTGACCTTCGCGCCGGGGAGCCGCTCGTGCAGGAACCTGCGGCACTGCGCGGTGGCCACCTGGTACGAGCTGACCTCGGCGATGTCGTCGAAGGTCGTCCCCGGCACGCCGAGCAGGTTCAGCGACACGTCGATCACCAGCTCTCGCTGGATCAACAGGTCGAGCTCGAAGGCCAGCGCGTCGATCGTGACGGTGACCGAACCCTCGATGGCGTTCTCGATCGGCACGAGTCCGAGGTCGACCGACCCGTCGGCCACGGCGACCAGCACGTCGGAGATGCTCGTCACCGGCCGGGCCTCGAGGGCGGCCAGATCGGGCTGGCCGAGGAGGGCCTGTTGGGTGAACGTCGCCTCCGGCCCGAGGTAGGCGATGGTGCGCGCCCCAGGCGGGAGCGTCAGGGCAGATGCGGCAGGGGGCGTCACGGGGGGCCAGGATAGTGACGTGGACCTGTCCGACCTGCAGGGGTTGATCGACGACGTCCGGACGGGGGCGATCGAACCCGACGAGGCCGTCACCCGCCTACGGCGGCTGCCGTTCGCCGATCTCGACGTCGCGCGGGTCGACCACCACCGCGCGCTCCGCCAGGACGCGGTCGAGGCGGTCTACGGACCGGGCAAGGCACCCGAGCACTGCGTCACCATCATCGGCGAGCTGCTGTCCGAACCGGCTGACGGTGCCGTGTTGTTGACCCGGGTCGACGACGCCCAGGCCGACGCGGTCCTCGCGGCCCATCCAGACGGCCAGCGCCACGGCGACACGATCGTGTGGCGGCCCGCCGCAGAGCGCGCCGAGCAGGTCGTGGTCGTGACGGCTGGGACCGCCGACCTGCCGGTCGCCGACGAGTGCGCCACCGTCCTGGCCGCGTGCGGGTTCCGGCCCCGACGCATCACCGACGCGGGGGTGGCGGGCATCCACCGCATCCTCGCCGAGGTCGACGAGCTCGCCGCGGCCGACGCCGTCGTGGTCGTGGCCGGCATGGAGGGGGCGCTCGCCAGCGTGGTCGGCGGCATCGCTGCCGGACCGGTGATCGCGGTGCCGACGAGCGTGGGCTATGGCGCCAGCCTCGAGGGTGTCACCGCGCTGTTGGGCATGCTCGCCTCCTGCGCCGCTGGGGTCACCGTCGTGGGCATCGACAACGGCTTCGGCGCCGCGATGGCCGTGGCCCGCGCCCTGCCACGCGAGCACCGTCGCCTGCGCGTCGCCGACCAGCGTCGTGGTGGGCCCGAGGTCGGCGACCAGGTGCCCGCTTCGTGACGCGCACCGCCTGGTTCCACTGCTTCTCGGGCATCGCGGGCGACATGGCACTCGGCGCGCTCATCGACGCGGGTGCCGACCTCGACGAGGTGCGCTCCATCCTCGACGGGCTCGACCTCGGTGGGTGGCAGCTCGACGCCGAAGGCGTGATGCGCAACGGCATCGGCGGCACCAAGGCCCACGTCCTGCACTCGACCACCAACGTGGTGCGCACCGCGGCGCACATCGAATCGATGCTCGAAGCGGCGACGCTCCCCGAACGCGTCCGCGAGCGCTCGAGCCGGGTGTTCCGGGCCCTTGCGGTCGCCGAGGGGCACCTGCACCGCCAGCCGCCCGAGCAGGTCCACTTCCACGAGGTCGGCGCCATCGACGCGATCATCGACATCGTCGGCACCTGCGCTGCCCTCGAGGTCCTCGGCGTCGACGTCATCACGTCGAGCCCCGTCGCCCACGGCCTCGGTACGGTCCGCGCCGCGCACGGGATCCTCCCGAACCCGCCGCCTGCGGTCGTCGAGCTGCTGAAGGGCGCGCCGACGGTCGGTCTCGACGTCTCGGTCGAGCTCACCACCCCGACGGGTGCAGCCATCGTCGCCGCCCTCGCCGAGCAGTGGGGTCCGCTGCCCGACATGGTCATCGAGCGCTCCGGCTTCGGAGCGGGCACTCGTGAGCTGGACGGTCGCCCCAACCTGGTCCAGGTCGTGATCGGTGCAGCCGCGCCCGTCGAGGCCCGCGGCGTCCCGGTCACGCTCATCGAGACGAACCTCGACGACGTCACCGGCGAGGTGCTCGCCCACGCGGTGGCCGCGCTGATGGACGCCGGCGCACATGACGCGTGGGTCACGCCGATCGTCATGAAGAAAGGCCGACCCGCGCACGTGCTGAGCGCGCTCGCCGACGCCGCGCTGGTCGAGCAGCTCGTCGGCGTGATGCGCGCTGAGACCGGCTCGTTCGGAGTGCGGGCGAGCCGCCTCGAGCGTTGGCCCGGCGCGCGCGCCATCGGCGAGGTCGATGTCGACGGCGAGCCGGTGCGCGTGAAGGTCGGCCCTGGCCGCGTCAAGGCCGAGTACGACGATGCCGCGCGGGCAGCGGCACGCGGCGACCGACCGGTGCGAGAGGTCATCTCGCTCGCGGAGGCGGCGCACGCCCACGACCACGCCCACGAGCACCCGCACGGCCACACCCACGACCACGCTGTCGACGACGAGGACGGCGACGACGAGCCGAGCGCCTGACCGGCCAGGCGGATCCGAAGGGTGGTTCCGCTGCGGAGGCCTGACACCTAGGCTGACCCTGATGGACGATCGCCTGTACTTCCGCCAGCTCCTGGCGGGTCGCGACATCGCCGCGACCGATCCGCTGGCCCGGCAGATGGTCAACTTCGTCTACCTGATCGGCGATCGCGAGTCGGGCGAGGCGGTCGTGGTCGACCCGGCCTACGACATCGCCGGCATCTGCGACACGCTCGACGCCGACGGGATGCAGCTCACCGGAGCGCTCGTCACGCACTACCACCCCGACCACGTGGGCGGCTCGATGATGGGCTACGGCATCCAGGGCGTGGCCGAGCTGTTGGCCCTGCGGCCGGTGCCGATCCACGTGCAGGAGCCCGAGTCCGCTGGCGTCCAGAAGGTCACCGGCGCGTCGGCATCCGACCTCGTCGAGCACGAGTCGGGTGACACGGTCATGGTGGGCGACATCCCCATCGACCTCATCCACACGCCAGGCCACACGCCCGGCAGCCAGTGCTTCCTCGTCGACGGCCACCTCGTGTCGGGCGACACGCTCTTCCTCGAAGGCTGCGGCCGCACCGACCTCCCCGGCGGCGACGCCCGCGAGCTCTACTTCTCCCTCACCCAACGCCTCGCGAAGGTGCCCGACGACGCAGTCCTGTACCCGGGCCACCAGTACTCGGAGGATCCGTCTGCCTCGATGGCCGACACGAGGCGGACCAACTTCGTCTTCCGTCCCCAGTCGGTCGAACAGTGGCTCGCCATGTTCGGCACGGGCTGAGCGGGGGGACTCGACATGTCTGACGCCGCCACCAGAGGACCCGGGCCATACGACCCCCAGGACTCCAACCCCTCAGGTCGACACGGTGATGTGCCGACCAATCCGTTCATGGCTGCACTTCATCGGGCCGCGCCCGACGACGTCGAGAAGCGGCGGAACTGGCTCCTCGGCCACGCCGACAGCTCCACCCCGTCAGGGGTCCCCGATCCGGCGGCGCTCGTCGACGAGATCGCCGACCTGCGCGCGCAGCTTGCCGACGCCGAGCACCGCGCGTCCGATGCCGAGAACGCCCTGCCGCACCTGATGGAACTGGGCCAGCGCACCGTCGACGGGCTGCTCAACGACGCCCGACGCCGCGGCCGCGAGATCATCGAGGCATCACGCCGTCAGGCCGAGGCCGAGCTCGGTGAGCAGCGCGACGAGGTGCGCCGCGAGGCGCTGGAGCTCGACGCCCTGCGGATGGCCGTCGCCGCCGAGGCGATGGGCCTCGAGCAGGTGCGTGCCGAGCTCCAACGCCGCATCTCGCGTTCGGCCTCCGAACTGCACCGCATGGCCGAGCACCCGATGCTGCTCGGCGGCGAGCTGCCCGTCGAGGACTTCGCGCTGGCGGCCGGTGTCGAAGCCCCCGCGCTCGCGCCGTCGGACGAGCCGACTCCCGAGACACCAGACGTGCTCGACGACGAGGGCCCGATCGGCGTGGTCGAGGCGTCGACGTCGGTCGCACCCTCGGTCGAGGCCCAGATCGCGATCGCCACCGCCGCCGATGCCACCATCGACGTCACCCACACGGCCTCTCCCGGCGACCGAGACAGCGCCGGCGCTCCCGACGAGTCGACGCCGTCGGCCGACCCCAGCGCGCCCGGGCCTGGCAATCGCTTCGCCGAAGCCTGGGCCAGGGACGAGGACGACGCCGCGTCCGAGGCGTTCGACCGCTTCTTCTCCGCCGACGTGGAGTACGAGCCGAGCCGGGAGTGGATCCTGGCCGACGACACCAAGGAGTGACGTTCCTCGTGACCGTCGCCTGGTCACGCTGAGCGCGACTTCCACCCGTCTGGGTGGTCGGATACGCATCCTCCCAGGTCAGGAGGTTGTTCGAGCAGGGGGCTGCGGGGGTCGCTACAGTCGGCAGCGAGCGTCCCGGGCCCTCGAGGGTCCGTCGTTTCCCTTCCGGGCGTCGGGTCGTTCGACCATCGGTCGACGAACGCCCGCGCAGTGCGTGGGAGGAAGGGATGGACCATGGGAGCACGCCACCGGCAGCGCAAGGCCGATCAGCCGGCCGTCGCCACCGAGACCCGTGAGCTGCGCAAGGCGCACCACCGGGCAGAGCGACACTCGGTGCACCAGACGCTGCACGAAGCGACGATCGACGGCGACCTCGACGAGGTGGTCCTGCCGCAGAGCAAGGCCACCCGCATGAGGATCGAACCGTCCGAGCGCGACGAGGCGCGCTCCTCGACCCGAACGTTCAAACCGTGGAAGCAGCCGTTCTGGAAGCGTCGCGGCAACATGCGACGCGCCCGCGAGGAGGAGTGGCAGGCCCTCACCGCCGGCGAGTAGCCGCCTGGAGCGTCTCGCTCCCTGACCGTCCCCCGGCCGGGCTTCAGTAACCCGGCCGGGGACGGAACAGGTCGAAGCGCAGGCCCTGGTCGTCGATGCACTCGGCGTTGCCGCCCGACGCGTAGTCGGTGACGAGCAGCACCTGGCCGCCGAGCTCGCGCACCCTCGCGGCCGCAACCTCGATGTCGTCGACGCGGAAGTACAGGCGGGTGTGCGGGTCGCCGTCGGCGCTGTCGGCGATGCCCGACGGTGGCGTGACCGTCTCGATGTGGTGGTGGTCGTTGACCTCCCAGCCGAACAGGCCCGTGTAGAACCGCCGGGCCCGCTCCTTGTCGGGCACCATCAGCGTGATGTAGCCGACGTCGCCGAAGCGGCGCGACGGGACGTCCTCGGTGGGGACGTCGTCGGGCTCGAGCGCGGTGCCCACGTTCCAGCGGTGGCCGAACGGGTCGCGGAACGAGCCGCGGAGCGCGCCGTAGGCAGGCTCGGGCGGTCGCTCGGCGTCGGCGCCGTGGGCCACCGCCCGCTCGTAGGTGGCCGTCGCGTCCGGCACGTAGAGCATGAGGCTGACGCTGTTGGTCCCGCTCGGACCGACGAGGTCGAGCTCGGGCCACTCGTCGGCCACGGAGAACACCGTGTTGCCCACCCGCAGCTCGGCGTGGCCGAGCCGGCCGTCGTCCATCATGAACGGCGGCTCCATCAGCACCGCGTCGAACACGTCGACGTACCACTGGACGGCTTCGGCGGCCCGGTTGCAGCTGAGCATCGGGTGCAGGCTGGTGTAGCGGGCGGGGGTGTACTCGCGGATCTCGGGCACGTGGGGCCTCCCTCCATCGGGCACGCCGAGGCGGGCCGCCAGGCGCTGGCGGAGCTCGGCGGCGAAGCTGGCACGCGGAGCGAGCGGGACGGCCGGCTCGCGCAGGTTCTCGAACGGATCGTGCGTCGAGTCAGACATCGCTGCCTCCTTCCGTGTGGTCGTCTGCGTCTGCTGGGTCGCGGTAGCGGGCTCTGAACGCGCCGCGGGCCCGGACCAGCAGCGCCTCGGTGGCGTGCACGGTGCGGCCGAGGTGGTCGGCGACCTCGGGCACCGACAACCCGTCGAGGTAGCGCAGCGTGAGCGCGGTGCGGTGGTGCGGTCCGAGCTCGGCCAGGACCTCGTGGGCACGAGCCCGGTCGAACGCGGCGTCGAGCCCGCTGTCGGCCGGCTCGTCCATGTCGTCGTCCTCGTCGTGCACCAGCTCGAGCCGACGCTGCTCGCGCTCGCGGCGTCGCCAGTGGTCGACCATCTTGTTGCGGGCGACGGTGACGAGCCACGCCACCGTCAGGTCGGGCACCTTCCCCCGGTCGAGGGACTCGGCGGCGGCGAGGAACGTCTCGGCCGTCAGGTCCTCGGCGAGGGTCGCGTCACGGGTGCGGCTGACGAGGTAGCCGTAGACCTGGGGCAGCGCACGGTCGTAGATGGCGAGCAGCGCGGTGCCGGGGTCGGGGGAGGCAGCCGCATCGCTCACGCCGGTACATCGTTCACCGACGCCGCGCTCCGACGGGCGGACGCGAAGATCCCCGCGACGCCGCCGCGGGACGTGACCTCGGCGCTCAGACGGCGGCAGCGACCAGGGGCCTGGCGTGTCCGCGCGCGATCCGCTCGCGGGTCTCGGTGACCAACGCGCTCCACATGAACCACCGCGGCACGGCCCGCACCAGGTGACGCGGGCCGTCGATCTGGATGCGTCCCGCTGCGACCGCGTCGCGCCACTGGTCGTACCCCTGGAACACTTCTGCCAACGTCGGGGTCGACGCGCTGACGAGCACGTCGGTCTCCAAGCCCGGGTGTTGCAGGCACACCGACACCTCCCCGTGCTCGATGACGAGCCACAGTGTGACGCGCTCGGGGGCGGTGTGGTCGAGCTGGAGCACGACGCGCTCGGTCGGCACGCTGGTCAGGTCCATCCGTCGTTGCATCCACCACGTCAGCGTCACGGCGTCGACCTCGTGGGGCTGGATCTCGTCGAACAGCCACTCGATGGCCCACTGACCGAACGCCATGATCACCCGCTCGAGGTCGGCGCCGGCCGGCGTGAGCCGGTACTCGAACCCGCGGCCGCTCGGCAGCGGCCAGCGCTCGATGACGCCCTTGCGCTCCAGGTGCTTGAGGCGCTGCGTCAGGATCGATCGCGACATGCCGGGGAGTCCCCGGGCGAGGTCGTTGAAGCGGGTGCTGCCGTGGAAGAACTCCCGCAGCACGAGAGGCGTCCACCGATCGCCGAGCACCGAGGTCGCGATCGAGATGGGGCAGAAGCTGGTGTAGTCAGGCACCCGGTGATCCTCCCCCCATCCGCGGTCGGACGTAAGTCCTGATTTCGTACCGGGAAGGTCCACTTCTCGCACTAGGGACGATCGGAGCGTCGTCGTACGTTCCGTCCATGACAACGACAACCCCCCGGATCGACACCGATCCACGCACCATCGCCTCCACGCTCGGCCCCGAGCTGGCGGCCAACGCGGCACGACACGACGCCGACGGCTCGTTCGTCGCCGAGTCCTTCGAGCTGCTCCGAGACCACGGCCTGCTCGCCCTCGCCGTGCCCACCGAGCTGGGTGGCTTCGGCGCCACGCTGCGCGAGATCGCGGCCGTGCAACAGGAGCTCGCGAGCCACTGCGCGTCGACAGCGCTGGCCAGCGCGATGCACCAACACGTCACCGCCTTCACCGCGTGGCGATATCGACGCGACCTGCCCGGCGCCGAGGCCACCCTGCGCCGCGTGGCCGACGAGGGCATCGTCCTCGTCTCCACCGGCGGCGCCGACCTCACCCAGCCGAAGGGCATGGCCGTGCGCGACGAGACCGAGACCGGATGGCGGGTCTCGGGACGCAAGGCGTTCGCCAGCCAGTCGCCGGTCGGCACCGTCCTGTCCACGATGTTCCCCTACGACCGCCCCGACGGCGGGCGAGGTGTCCTCAACATGGCCGTGCCGCTCTCGAGCCCCGGCGTGACCGTCCTCGACGACTGGGATTCGCTCGGGATGCGCGGGACGGGCAGCAACACCGTCGTGCTCGACGACGTCCTCGTCCCCGATGAGCGCGTGCTCGCCGACCGGCCCCACGGGGTCATCGACCCGCCGCTCCAGGTGATCCTGACGATCGCCATCCCCATCATCGCCGCCGTCTACCTCGGTGCCGCGACCGCGGCGTACGAGGCCGCCGTCCTCTCCGTCGCCGGCTCGTCTGACCCGATCACCCAACGGCAGGTCGGCGCGATGTCCCACCGGCTCCGGATCGCGCAGTGGGCTCTCGACGGCGCCAGCGAGGCGATCGGCGACGACCCGGCCCCCTCGATCGACGCCGTGCTGGCCGCGATGGCTGCCAAGCGTGAGATCGCCGTCGCCGCGATCGAGGTGTGCGACATCGCCATGGAGGTGGCCGGTGGACGAGCGTTCCTGAAGGGCTCGCCGATCGAGCGCGCCTACCGCGACGTCCGCGCCGCCAAGTTCCACCCCTTCACGCCCGAGATCACGCTCGTCCACGCCGGTCGGCACGCCCTCGGGGTGCCGGTCGACGACATCCTCGCCGCGGTCGACCGACCATGACCGACCTCTGGACGTCGGCGACCACGACGACGAGCCATGGACGTCGCCACCGGGCGCTCTCCGCGGACGCGGTCGTCGTGCGTCGACGCATCAACGCCAGCCCGCATCAGGTGCGCGCCGCGCTCGCCGACCCGCATGTGGTCGGTGCCCTGCAGATCGGGACCCTCGGTGCCGACGGGTGGTTCGAGCTGACCTGCCACCCCACGCCCAACGAGTTCGGATCAGAGATCGGCCGCGGTCGTGCTCGCCTGCACGGCGCCGGATTCCGTCTCGTGCTCCACACGCGGGTCGACGTCGAGATCACGGCGTGGTCCCACACGTCGTGCGAGGTGTCGGTGCAACCGGCGGCACGAGCTCCGATGACGTGGGGCGCGCGGCGCCTCCGCCGCTACTTCGAGCTCGGGCCGCTCTTCGCAGACCGGATCTGCTCGACCCTTGCCGCGCGGATCGAACGAGCATCGAGTCCCGGCGTCGACCGGACCATCACGAGCCGGTCGGCCGCATGACCGCATCCGTCGAGTCGATCGCTCCCCTCGACGTGCAACGCGTCGCCACTGCCCTCGGCCTCGCCGCCGACGAGCGATCCGCCGAGCTCGACTCGCTGTGTCGCCTGCCCATCGACGCCGACATCAGGGTGTGACAACCGCCGCGGAGCGCCCACGAGCGCGGCGCACGATCGCGCCGACGGCGAGGCACAGCGCGCCCGGCGCCAGCAGCCAGAAGGGTCGCGCCAGCCACCACGCGAGGTCGGGCTCCTGCGCCGGGTGCCAGCCGAGCGCCCACACCGCGGCGTAGACCACCGCGTAGGCCGGCACGTGCCAGAGGAACAGGGTCATCGACGACCGTTGGAGCCGATCGACGTAGCGGCTGGCGCGCGGGCCGGTGATGAAGCGCTCGAGCCGCTCGCGGTTGACGAGCAGGACGCCCACCTGGAAGACGGCCAGCGCCACGATGCACAGCGTCGGCGGACCCATGTTCGAGAAGCGCTCGCCGGGCACGCCCACCATCGACCGCGGGTAGAGCCCCATGTTGGTGAGCGCCGACAGGCCGATCAGCCCGCCCCACACCAGCGACCACGCCGACCGGCGGGCGAGGCTGCGCCAGGCGGGCCAGTCGAAGCCGGCCTGGTGGACCAGTGCCCAGACCAGGAGCATGTTCGCCCACGCCACCCACTCGTGGTCGAAGTGGAACCGCAGCAGGTCGACCCACACGACGAGCCCGATGCCGACCACCAGCACGTTCTGCCCGAAGCGTTCGCGCAGCCACGCACCGGCCGGGACGACGGTGACGATCAGCAGGTAGACGCACAGGAACCACAGCGGCGACAGCACGAGGATCGCCGCCCGCAGCGCCCAGTCCACGTCGAGCCACGTGTGGATCGCCCACGCGCCCGCGCCGACGACCACGATGGCGACGACCGCGGGTCCCGCCAGCCGTCGCACCCTCGATGCGATGAACGACCACCACCTGGTGCCTCGTGCCTTCGCCGACTCCCACGTGCGGATGTGGGCGTAGCCGCCGCAGAAGAAGAACAGGGGCATGACCTGGAACAGCCAGGTGAGCGCCCAGAGCCCCGACGTGTAGCCGATGGGGTTCGACGCGTGCGGTCCGTCGTCCTGCCACACGACGACGGTGAACACCCAGTGCCAGATGACGACCACGCCGAGGCTGCCCGCGCGGACGGCGTCGATCAGCCCGTCGCGCCCGGCGGCCTGTCGGCTCGCCGCCTGGTCGGCTGCCTCGTCCGCTGCCTCGTCCGCCGTGTCGGTCACGTCAGTACCGGGCCAGCTCCTGGCGGAGGGCGTCGAGCCCCAGCCCGCCGAGGTCCAGTGCGTAGGCGTGCCAGTCCTTCAGGTCGAAGTCGGCGCCCTTGCGGGCCTCGGCCTCGGCGCGGCACTCCAGCCACACCCGTTCGCCGACCTTGTAGCTGATGGCCTGTCCGGGCCAGCCGAGGTAGCGGTCGACCTCGCTCGCCATGAAGTCGGCGGGGAAGCGGCTGCGCTCGATGACGAACGGCAGCGCGATCTCGGCGTCCCAGGTGGCGCCCGGCTGGTAGTTCGACGCGTCGGGGATCTTCAGCTCCAGGTGCATGCCGATGTCGACGATGACGCGCACGGCGCGCATGGCCGACGCGGCGAGCTGGCCCAGCTCGTAGGCCGGGTCCTCCAGGTAGCCGAGCTCGCCCATCAGACGCTCCGCGTACAGCGCCCACCCCTCGCCGTGCCCGCTGACGAAGCCCGCGAGCCGCTGGTAGCGCGACAGCTCCTCGGCCAGGTAGGTGGCCTGGGCGATCTGGAGGTGGTGGCCCGGGACGCCTTCGTGGTAGCAGATCGAGACCTCCCGCCAGAGCGGGAAGCGGGTCTTGCCGAGGGTCGGGTACCAGGTGCGACCGGGGCGGGAGAAGTCCTCGGACGGGCCCGTGTAGTACATCGCCGCGGCGCCGCCCGGTGGCGCGATCATCGCCTGGCAGCGCTGGATCGGTTCGGCGATGTCGAAGTGCGTGCCGTTGAGCTGCGAGATGGTCGTGTCGATCAGGTCCTGGTTCCACGCCTGGAAGTCGTCTTCGCCGTCGATGACGTAGCGCGGGTCGTTCTCGAGCACCTCGACGGCCTCGGCCCACGTGGATCCCGGCAGGATCTGGTTGCACACCTCGGCGGCTCGGGCCTCGATCCGAGCCAGCTCCTCCCAGCCCCACTGGTAGGTCTCGACGGGGTCGATCGTCATGCCGAGGAAGCCGCGCGCCTCGCGCTGGTAGCGCTCGGGGCCGACGGGGTCGCGCTCGGTCGCGGCGGCGTGGTACTCGTCGCGCATGAAGCGCGCGACGTCGGCGTAGGCGGCGGTGGCCGTCGCCGCCGACGATCGAAGGTCGGCGAGCAGCGCGTCGGAGCGGTCGTCGCGCTGCTCGTAGCCGTCGACGAGGCGCGCGAAGAACGGGCGGCTCGCCTCGTCGTCGGTGCCCGACCAGGCCGCCGCCTGCCGCACGGCTGCCGCGGCCTGGCGCTTCGACGCCACCAGTCCACTGGCGATCCCGGTGCGGAGGCTCTCGACCCAACCGTCGAGCGCTCCCGGCACGGCGAGCATGCGGCGAGCGGCGGTGGCCCAGTCGTCGTCGGTGTCGTACCTCATGTTGTCGAACACGGACCGGACCGACCCCATCGGGCTGCCGATCACCCGCACCGACCGCAGGTCGTCGCCCGCGCCGTGGCGCTCGCGGGACAGCTCGAGCCGGTCGATCATGTAGTCGGCCGCGACGCGGTCGCGGTCGTCGTGGCGAGGTGCGGCCGCGAGGTCGGCGAGCGTGCGCTGGTGCAGCGCGTCGACCTCGGCGGACCCGGCGGGTGAGAGGTCTGGCATCTCGTCGTCGTGGCCGGGCACGCCCATCGAGGTCGCCGCGAGCGGGTTCAGCGCCGCGATCTCGTCGACGTACCGGTCGGCGATGGCGTAGACGGGCGAGAGCGCAGTGGGGTCGGCCATGTGCGGATGCTACGGAAGCCGACGGTCGCTGTCGCCCAGCGCTGTGTCCGTCGGTGTCACAGCGCCGCTCCATACTCGTGGCATGTCATTCGGACAGACATCCGGCCCTCCCGCCACCGCTGCCCAGCTCGCCGAGCTGGTGGAGCTGTTCGCCGCGGTCGGCTTCGACGGGTTCCGCGAGGCCCGCCATCCCTACGGGCTGAGCCAGCGCCAGTCCAACGGCAAGTTCACCCGCACCGAGGCCGACCAGCTCATCGAGCGCCTGCGCGCCGAGGTCGACGGCGTCGCGCTCGACCAGTCCGGCGTGGCGGTCTCGCCGGCCGCGTCGCAGCCGGTGCGAGACGAGCCTGTGCGCGACGAACCGGTCCCGGTGGATGAGTTGCCGGCCGTCGACGACGTGGTGCTCGCGTTCCCCGACGAGGTGCTCGCCGACGAGCTCCGCCGCCGAGGGTGGGCGTGCATCCCACCCACGCCCGAGGTCAGCTGAACAGGCAGGTGGCGCGCAGCTCGACGCTCTCGCGCGCCGGGTGGCCCGGCTCGACCGAAGGGTCGTGGAAGGCCGAGTGCGGCGTGAACCACACCTTGCCATCGCGCACCAGGTCGGTGTCATAGGTGCGAAAGGCCACCGTCTCATCCGGCTTCATCTCGGGGAACCCGTACCACTCGTGGGTGAGCGGCCCCTCGGGGGCGAGGATCGCCAGCGCGTCGAACGTCGCCCCTGTCCCGGCGTAGTTCTCGACGTGGATGCCGCGCCCGTCGTCGACGGTGACCGTGCGGGCGTCGCACCAGCCGAGCGGGTAGTCCATCTTCGCCGGGCCCACGTTGCGCCAGAACTGGAGCGTCACCACGCGAGGGGCGTCACGCACGTCGTCGACCGTCACGCCGTTGCGGGCGAGCGCCACCTCGGTGAGCGGGCCACCCTTCAGGTAGTTGTTGCGGATGAGCTCTTGGCCGGCGTCGAAGTCGGAGTGGACGAAGGTGATCGGCGACAGCTGCTCGTGCTGCCTGGCGGCCGCCGGCCCCCGCAAGATGTGGCTCGACACGAGCGCCACATCCGCACCCGTCATCGCCTTGGCGAGCTGCTCGGTCTCGGCGTGGTGGACCGCGGCGATCTCCTCGCGGTCGG
The DNA here is from genome assembly GCA_964494405.1 of uncultured Iamiaceae bacterium. GTDB lineage: Bacteria > Actinomycetota > Acidimicrobiia > Acidimicrobiales > SKKL01 > Actinomarinicola. The sequence goes on along the minus strand of CAZBTQ010000035.1, from coordinate 9,674 downwards.
TCCAGTCCGACACCGCTGACGTGTGCCGCACGAGCTCGAACCCGCACTCCTGCCAACCGGGCAGGTCGGCGGTGCGGCCGTCGCGGATGTCGACCTCGATCGGTGCCGGGCCCATGCCCTTCACGTAGTTCAGCGTCGTCCGGCAGAAGCTCCCCATGTCGTCCCCTCGTTCCCCACCGCGGTGGGGACAATCTAGTGACCAGGACTTGCCGGTCCTCGTCGGTTCGTAGGACGCTGCGTGGACACCGACTGGGAGGGGACCCCACATGCCGGCCAACCCGCTGAACACCGACGACTTCGACGGCCAGCTCTACAACCTCGCGATGTCCGAGGCGAACCGCCCGCTGCTGGAGCAGGTGAAGGCCTTCATCCGCGACGAGGTGGATCCCATCACCGAGGAGTACTACCGGCTCGGTGAAGGCCGCGAGGACCGGTGGAGCTACGCGCCCGGCCAGCTCGAACTGCTCGAGGGTGCCAAGGCCAAGGCGAAGGCGAACGGCCTGTGGAACTTCTTCCTCCCCGACTCCGAGACGGGCCAAGGCCTGAACAACCTCGACTACGCGTACATCGCCGTCGAACTGGGGAAGAGCCCCCTCGCGTCCCAGTGCCTCAACTGCTCCGCGCCCGACACCGGCAACATGGAGGTCCTCGAGCGGGTCGGCACGCCCGAGCAGAAGAAGCAGTGGCTCGAGCCCCTCCTCAACGGCGAGATCCGTTCGTGCTTCGGCATGACCGAGCCGAACATGGCCAGCTCCGATGCCCGCAACATCTCCACCCAGGCGGTCCTCGACGGCGACGAGTGGGTCATCAACGGCGAGAAGTACTACATCTCCGGGGCCGGCGATCCCCGCTGCAAGATCATGATCTGCATGGTCAAGACCAACCCCGACGCCTCACCGCACCAGCAGCAGTCCCAGATCCTGGTGCCGATGGACGCCCCCGGCCTCGAGATCGTCGGGCCGATGCACGTGTTCGGCAACGACGACGCGCCCCACGGCCACATGCACATCCGGCTGAAGGACGTGCGGGTGCCCAAGGAGAACGTGCTGCTCGGCGAGGGCCGCGGCTTCGAGATCTCCCAGCTGCGCCTCGGGCCAGGTCGCATCCACCACTGCATGCGCTCCATCGGCGCCGCCGAGCGTGCGCTCCAGCTCATGTGCGAGCGCGGCCTCAGCCGTGAGGCGTTCGGCAAGCCGCTCGTCGCCCTCGGCGGCAACACCGAGATCATCAGCCGGGCCCGCATCGAGATCGAGGCCATGCGGATGATGGTGCTGCGTGCCGCCAAGGCGATGGACCTGATGGGCAACGCCGAGGCCCGCGTGTGGGTGTCGGCGGTGAAGGCGATGGTGCCCGAGCGCGTCTGCCAGATCATCGACCAGGCGATCCAGATGCACGGCGCCACCGGCGTGTCGCAGTGGACGCCGCTGCCGGACATGTACCACTCGCAGCGCACCCTCCGGCTGGCCGACGGCCCCGACGAGGTGCACCACATGGTCGTCGGCCGCGCCGAGCTGGCCCGCTACCAGCCCCACGACGTCTCCGACGAGCACGTGGACGTCGGCCGCACCTGACGTCGGCCCGGAACCGACGTCGGCCCGCAACTGACGTTGCCCGGTCGTCGGCTTGAGATCCGAACAGTCGGATCTGAGCGACCCAGGTCTTGGGAGACGTGTTCGCGCTGGCCGCGCGGAAGACTCCCAAGACCTGGCCGAGCTGAGTCTGGATCCGCCCAAGTGCTGGTCGTCAGGGCTATCGGGGCCTAGAAGATCTCGAAGAGGCCGGCTGCGCCCATGCCGCCGCCGACGCACATGGTGACGACGCCGTACTTGGCGCCACGCGCCTTGCCCTCGTGCAGGACGTGGCCGGTGCAGCGTGCCCCCGTCATGCCGTAGGGGTGGCCGATCGAGATGGCGCCGCCCGAGACGTTGAGCAGCTCGTTGGGGATGCCGAGGGTGTCGCGGCAGTGCAGGACCTGGCTGGCGAAGGCCTCGTTGAGCTCCCAGATGCCGATGTCGTCGACGGTGAGCCCCGCCTGGGCGAGCAGCTTCGGCACGGCGTAGACCGGCCCGACGCCCATCTCCTCGGGACCGCAGCCGGCGACGGCCATGCCCCGGTAGGCGCCGAGCGGCTCGAGGCCGCGGCGTTCGGCCTCCTTGGCCTCCATCAGCACGACGGCGGCAGCGCCATCGGAGAGCTGTGACGCGTTGCCGGCGGTGACGTACTTGCCCTCGGGGGCGAAGTTGCCGCCCCGCCAGACCGGAGCGAGCTTCTGGAGGCTCTCGAGGGTGGTGCCGGGACGGTTGCCCTCGTCCTTGGTGAGGGTCACCTCCTGCTCGGACGACTCGCCGGTCTCCTTGTCGACCAGGATCTGGATCGACGTGAGCGGCACGATCTCGTTGTCGAACCGGCCCTGCTCCTGCGCCTCGGCGGTGCGCTGCTGGGACTGCAGCGCGTACTCATCCTGCGCCTCGCGGGACACGCCGTAGCGCTCGGCGACGACCTCGGCGGTCTCGATCATGGCGGTGTACAGACCTGGAGTGGACTCGAGCAGGCCCGGGTCCTGGGTGCGGTAGCTGTTCATGTGCTTGTTCTGCACGAGCGAGATCGACTCGACACCGGCACCGACGGTGACGGTCTGGCCGTCGACGATGATCTGCTTGGCGGCGGTTGCGATGGCCATCAGGCCCGACGAGCACTGGCGGTCGATGGTCTGGCCGGCGACCGAGGTGGGCAGACCCGCCTTGAGTGCCGCCTGGCGGGCGATGTTGAAGCCCTGCGAACCCTGCTGGAGGGCGCAACCCATGACGACGTCGTCGATCTCGCCGGGTTCGACCCCGGACCGCTCGACGGCGTGCTGCACGGCGTGGCTGGCGAGGGCCTGCGCCTGCGTGTTGTTGAACGCACCACGGAAGGCCTTGCCGATCGGGGTGCGGGCGGTCGAGACGATGACGGCTTCTCTCATGCGCGGCAACGTACCGGCGCAGGTGGCCGACCGTCGAACCGAACGGTGTCAGCAGGGGGCCGACCCGACCAGGGGTGTTCCCCGGCGGGGTGGTGATCAGGGGGGATCGAGACCACCACCCCGCCGAGAGCGTGTGCCGCTGCTCAGCCCTCTCGGCCGGAGCGGGGCGGGTAGGTGGGCGGGCGATCGGCCTCGGGCCGCTCGTCGAACATGACGACCGTTCCTTCGGTGTCGAAGAGGGTGCCCTCGAGGTCGCCCATGCCGCCGGTGAGGTAGCGCCGAGCCTCGTTGAGGTAGCGGTACATGCCGACGACCTCGGTGTTCTCGGCGCGGGGGTCGCGCTCGTCGGGGTCCCACCAGATCTCGGTGACGTCGTCGGCACCCTGGAAATCGGGCCAGGGCCACAGGCCCTCGCCGTAGGACACGGCGAACTCGGTCTGGAAGCCCGACACCGGCTTGAACGACCAGAGCCCGTCGCGGAACGTCTCGGGCGTGAGCTCGGGCCCGGCCAGGTGGATGGCCGTGAAGAAGCGCCCCCAGTCGTAGATGCCTGGATACGACGACAGCTCCTCGCCGAGGTGCCAGGTGACGAGGTTGCCATCCTGCTGGGTCGACTCGGGATCGATCGGTGGCAGCAGGAGCGACAGGCCGAAGGCGTGTGCCCACTGGTCCTGGTCGTACTGGCGGGCGAACTGCGGGACGTCGAGACCGGTGAACCCGGTCATGACCCACTCGGGGTGGTAGTCCTGCGCCGTCGCCTGCTGGGTGAGGTAGATCGGCATGTACGGGTCGCCGCCGAACAGCACGCTGGTGACCCCGGCGTCCTTGAGCCTGGCGATGATCGTCGCTGCGTCCTCTTCGAGGGTGGCGCCGACGCCGAAGATGTAGCTGATGTCGGTGACGACGTTGAGGTCTCGTTCCTCGATGAGCGTCTTGAAGTGGTCCGTGCCCGACTGGTAGCTGCCGTCGGCGGTCTCGTACCAGATCAGCCCGAAGCTGCGGGTCTGCGATGCCAGGGCAGGGTCGCCGGCGAACTCGGCGGGCTGGTCGTCGAGGCGCTCGTCGAGGTACTCGGCGATGATCTCGTAGCCCTGCGTGGAGGCCATGGTCCCCGACCAGACGTACGGCGCCCAGCCGTCGTACTCCTCCTGGGGCCGGTTGTTGGTGCAGAAGCAGATGACCCCCCGGCTCGACAGCTCGTCCGCGAACGCGGTGGTTCCGTTGGGGCCACCGATGACGGCGAACGCGCCGATCTCCTCGGCGGCGGAGATCGCGTCGGCTCGTGCCGCCACCTCGTCGTTGCCGCCGCCTGAGGCGGGGAGCATCTCCCACCGGACCGAGCGGCCGTAGGTCTCGAACATCGCCTCGTAGGCCCCCAGCATCTTGTCGCGGTTGCTGGCGATCTCCTCGGGGCTGATCTCGTCGATGCCGAGGGCCTCGGTCGCGCCGGCGACCGCCGTCGCTGCCTCCGCGTCGTAGACCGCGACCACGATCTCGTCGGCGGTCACGCCGGGGGCGGTGGCCCCACCGTTGTCGGCGCCGTCAGGCCACAGCGCGACGCAGTTCGGCGCGTAGACGCTCGGCACCATGATCCGACCGGTGTCGGGGTCGCAGTCGGGCGCCGACATCGGGTCGAGCGCCTTCCACGCCGCGATGTCGTCGGTGGCGGCGTCGTCGGCCGGTTCGCTGTCGGCCGTCGTGTCGTCGGCCGCCTCGTCGTCGGCGTCATCGCCTCGGGTGAGCCCGAACGCCGCGATGCCGGCGATCACGACCAGCACGACAGCGATCGGCCAGTAGCGCGCCAACCCACCACTTCCCGAACGCGTTGCGTCCGACCCCTCGTCCACGTTCTCCACGTCGTCCCCCTTGTGGTTTCCCCTACGAAGCAGCTCCGTGAGCTGCGATGACCTGGTTGGCCAGCTCCGGCGTCGCGGCGCTGAGGTGCACGACCGCCCGCGCCGCCGCGTGTGCCGCGACGTCGACGTCGTCGATCAGACCCCTCTGGTGCGACAAGACCATGTGGTTGACGATGCCCTGGTGGCTGTGGGCCAGCAGGACGGCGTCTTCGTCGGTGCGGATCGATCCATGGGCTTGGCCCGCGGTGATGAGCGAGATCGAGTCGTCGGCGTGGACGCGCGACGTACGACCCATCGACTCGGCGTAGGTGGGGTCGGCGAGCGCCCAGTTGATCATCGAGTAGAGGTTCCAGTGCTCGTCGATGAACCGCACCGAGACCGCGGTGCCCACGTAGAGGCGCTCGAGCGGTGTCGGGATGCCTGCGATGGCGCTGATCTGGGTGCGCCGCAACCGCTCGCGGACGTCGAGGGCGATGGCGATGAGGATCGACTCCTTGCCGTCGAAGTACCAGTAGGTGAGGCCTTTGGCCACGCCCGCCGCCTCGGCGATGTCGACCATCCGCGTCTCGGGGACGCCGCGTTCGAGGAACAGCCGCTCGGCGTGCGCGAGCAGCTCGGCGCGACGGCCCTCCCCCTGTTGCGTGTGCACTCGTGACGCCACCCCGCGCCTCCCCCCCCCTGAACCGCGGTCAAGATACATTGACCATCGGTCAACTGACAAGGGTCTGCGAAGGAGGTGGGGTGGAGAGGAGGTCCGGTGGACCGCCCGTAGATTCTGCGGATGGATCTCGAGCGGGCATCGGCCCTGACCCCACTCGGCGGCGGCCGCTACGGCGTCGAGCTGCGACCGGAGTTCGCCATCGGCGGCGGCAAGCCCAACGGCGGCTACATGCTGCACTGCCTCGGTCGTGCCGCGGTCGCCGCGGCCGCTGCCGAGGGGTCCGCCCACCCGCATCCGGTCGCCACCGGGGTGCAGTACCAGCAGTCCCCCGACATCGGCCCCGCGGTCATCGAGACCGAGGTCACCAGGGTCGGCCGGTCGGTCAGCCAGGTCACGGCCCGGCTGCTCCAGGACGAGCGCCCCCACGTCGTCGCCCGTTTCACCCTCGGTGCGCTGACCGCCGCGTCCGCCCCGTACTGGGGCGAGGTGCCGCCCGTGTCGATCGCGCCGCTCGACGAGTGCACCGGCTTCGGTGGCGGTGGCGGCCGTCCCGACAACGGCACCCGCCTGGCGTTCGACCCGGACCACTCCATCCAGTTCGGGCCTGACGGCCCGTCGGGCGACGGCAGCGGCGAGCTGCGGGCCTGGTTCGTCCGCGACGACGGTGGCGCCATCGATCCGGTCACGCTGCTCTACGTGTGCGACGCCATGCCGCCTGCGACGTTCACCGTCGTGCAGTCGGGGTGGGTGCCGACCCTCGACCTCACGGCGTATGTCCGGGCCATCCCAGCGCCGGGTCCGCTCCGCATCCGCTTCCGGGTGCAGGTGATCGCCGACGGGTTCGCCGACGAGGTCGCCGACGTGTGGGACAGCGAAGGGCGCCTGGTCGCGCAGTCCACCCAGCTCACGGCGCTCCGCCTCCCTGGCTGAGCCGCCTGTGGTAGCACCGCGGCCATGTCCAGCTTCGAACGCGACGGTGCCACCATCCAC
>CAZBTQ010000035.1:0-3105 GCA_964494405.1 uncultured Iamiaceae bacterium | reverse complement strand
CTGTGGTAGCACCGCGGCCATGTCCAGCTTCGAACGCGACGGTGCCACCATCCACTTCGACGACGAGGGCGACGGCTTCCCCGTCCTGCTGATCGCACCGGGCGGGATGCGCTCGGCGAACGACATCTGGAACACGACGCCGTGGAACCCGCGCGCGGCCTTGGCCGACGGCTACCGCCTGATCGGGATGGACCAGCGCAACGCCGGCCGCTCGCACGGCCCGATCTCCGCCGACGACGGGTGGGACACCTACCGGCGCGACCAACTCGGCCTGCTCGACCACCTCGGCATCGATCGGTGCCACGTGCTCGGCATGTGCATCGGCGGTCCGTACATCGCCGGGCTGCTGACGGCCGCGCCCGAGCGCTTCGCGTCGGCGGTGATCCTCCAGCCGGTCGGCATCTCCGACAACCGTCACGCCCTCGAGGAGATGTTCGATGCATGGCGCCAGAACATCGAGGGCGACCACCCCGGCGTCGACGACGACGGGTGGCGGTCGTTCCGCACCAACATGTGGGGCGGCGAGTTCGTGCTGACCGCGACGCTGGACCAGGTGGCCGGGATCGAGACGCCGATCCTGCTGTGCCGCGGGAACGACCTGTACCACCCGGCGGGGATCTCCGAGCGGTTCGCCGAGCTCGCGCCGAACGTCACGTTCGTCGAGCGGTGGAAGGACGACGAGGTCCTCGCCGACACCGACGCCACCATCAAGGCCTTCCTCGCCGCGCACACACCTGGTTGACCCAGCACGCGCCGCGCCACACCGGTACGGTCGGCAGCGGACGCGCGGCACGGGGGTGTGGCCGATGGGCGGTTCCAGGGGCAGCTCGGGGCACTCGCGATGACCGCGTGGCGGCGCAAGGTGCGCGACGAGGCCGAGCAGCTTCCGCAACTGCCGCTGCGCGCCCGGCCGTCGTCCAACGGCGAGTTCATGCCGCAGGTCCCGACCCGCCGAGAGGTCGACATCGACCGTCGGGTGCTCACCGAGGTCACCGCGGCGGCCCGCCGGGCGGGGGTCGATCGGCGTCGCTTCCTCCAGAGCGCGGCCGGCGTCGCTGCGTCGTTGACCGTGTTCAACGCGTGTGCCGACGAAGGCGGCGGGGCTGCCTCGTCGACGACACGAGGGACCCCGTCGTCGACGACCTCGACGACCGTGACCGGCGGGACCTACGTCGTGCCCGAGCCGGAGGAGGTGGTGCAGTGCGCGCAGGCGCTCGCCGGCGACGAGTTCATCTTCGACGTGCACACCCATCACGTCGTGCCCGACGGGCCCTGGCGAGAGAACGCGCAGCGCATCGCCCAGATGATCCGGCGCCTCGTGCCGCCGGGATGCAACGAGGCCGACCCGTACCGGTGCGTCGACCGCACCGCGTACCTGCACGACACCTTCCTCGCCAGCGACACGACGATCGCGCTCCTCTCGGACGTGCCGAACTCCGGCCCTCTCGACGCGCCGGTGCCGTGGGAGGAGAAGCGCGAGACGCGGCGACTGGCGGAGGCCCTCGCGACACCCGGCGCCGAGCGGCTCCTGCTGCACGACGTGATCGCGCCCAACTTCGGCGACCTGTCGATGCGCCTCGACGAGATGGACCGCACCGCGGACACCGGCGAGGTGGCTGCGTTCAAGGTGTACACCGCGTGGGGCCCGGGCGGTCAGGGCTACGCGCTCGACGATCCGGCGATCGGCATCCCCGTCGTCGAGAAGGCCCGCGACCTGGGCGTCATGACGATCTGCGGGCACAAGGGCCTGCCCCTGCTCGAGTTCGACCGCAGCCACAACGACCCGCGGGACATGGTGGCGCTGTCTCGCCAGTACCCCGACATGAACTTCGTCATCTACCACTCGGCGTTCGAGCGCGAGACCACCGAGCGTGCCTACGACCCGTCCGCGGCGCGCGCCGGCGTCGACTCGCTGGTCCGTGCCCTGCACGAGTTCGGCGTCGGACCCAACGAGAACGTGTACGCCGAGCTCGGAACGACGTGGCGCGAGGTCCTGTCCCGGCCCGACGAGGCGGCGCACGTCCTCGGCAAGCTGCTCCTCCACCTGGGCGAGGACCGACTGCTGTGGGGTACCGATGCCGTCTGGTACGGGTCGCCCCAGCCCCAGATCATGGCGTTCCGGGCCTTCCAGATCGGCGAGGACCACCAGGCGCAGTTCGGCTACCCGGCGCTCACCGACGACATCAAGCGCAAGGTGTTCGGCCTCAACGCCGCCGAGCTGTTCGGCGTCGACGTCGAGGCCACCCGCTGCGCTCTCGACGCCGACTCCCTCGCGGTCGCCCGGCTCGAGCACGCGTCGCTCGTCGAGGAGGGCGCGATCTCGACGCCGTGGGAGGCGCGTGGCCCGATGACGAGGCGCGAGGTCTTCGGCTGGTTGCGCGGCCTGCGCCAGCCGTGGACGCCCTGAGCCACCGCCCTCGCTGCACCGCGCTAGGTTTCGGCTCCTCACCAACCTGTCAGATGTGAAGGGGCCCGCATGGCGAATGAGGATGTGTTCGGACCGATCGACATCGTCGTGTTCGAGATGGATCCCGACAACGCGACCGGTGGCATCGCCCAGGCGGTGTTCGACCTGGTCGAGAGCGGGATCGTCCGGATCTACGACGTCATGCTCGTGCTGAAGGACCACGACGGCACGGTCACCGAGATCGACGTGTCGACCCTCGACGGCGAGATCTCGATCGCCCAGTTCTCCGGCGCTCGTTCGGGCCTCATCGGCGCTGACGACCTGGACGACGCGGGAGGGCTGCTCGAGCCGGGCCGCATGGCGTTCCTGATCATGTACGAGAACGCATGGGCCGTACCGTTCGTCGCCGCAGCCCGTGAGGCCGGCGCCGAGTTGATCGCCAGCAGCCGCATCAACGCCCAAGACATCATGGACGCGCTCGACGAGATCGAAGCCGAAGGATAGGAGAACGTCATGCCGAGACTTCTGAGGGGAATGGCCCGAACGGCGGTCGTCGCCGGCACCGCGACGGCGGTCAGCGGCCGGGTGGCCCGTCGCCAGGCCGAGCACTTCGCCGACCGCGACCAGGCGATCGCCGCCAACCGCGGTGAGGGCTACGCCGAGGGCGCGCAGCAGGCCTACGCGCAGCCGGCGCCGCC
>CAZBTQ010000034.1:1762-23354 GCA_964494405.1 uncultured Iamiaceae bacterium | reverse complement strand
GGTGGCGCACACACGCTCTCCGACCTCGATGCCGTCACCGCCGAGGTCACCAGCGTCGGCTGCGTCGGCTGCGTCGGCGGCGTCGGCCGCGTCGTCGTGGGCGTGGTCGTGGGCGTGGGCGTGGTGGTCGTGGTGGTGGTCGTGGTCGTGGTCGTCGCCAGGGTTGTCCGCGCGGTGTGGGCTGGGGGTGGCGCCGGCGGCTCGTGCGAGGAGGTCCTCGAACGAGTGTTGGTCGATGACGATGTTGACGAGCGGGTTGGGGCGGGAGCCGCACTTCGCGGCGAGCGCGTCGGCGACGAGCGCGGCCATGGCGTCGGCGCGGCGCTGGCCGATGGTGCGTGCCCAATCGGCACGAGTGGCGTCGGGGCCGACCCGAGCGAGGGCGTCGTCGCGGTCGGCCTGGTCCTGGGCGGCGAGGTACAGGTCGAGCGCGTCGGCGATGACCGCTCCCTGCAACGCACCGAACTGGCCGCGCACGCAGAACGACCCGTCGATCCCGCTCTGGCCCATGGTGAGGTGGCGACGCCGGTGCGCGGCGTCGCCACGCTGTTCGGCGCCGTCGGCATCCGCGAGGCGTTCCCACTCAGCCAACCAGCCCACGAACCCGGTGTGGCTGTCGCTGCCGGCTTGTTCAGCGAAGACCGGATCGGCCACCTCCACGACGTGGCTGACCCGAGGGTTCGACACCGCGTTGGCGATCGCGTTTGCCATCTCGGTTGGCACCCGACCGGCACGGAACGCCGCGTCGACCGCGGGCAGGCGTCGCAAGGCGCGGGCGGTGCGGACCCGACGTGACGCTTCGGGCCCCGACAGGCGGCACAGGTGCACGAGCGCCGCCTTCGCGGAGCCGTGCCCGTCCACGCCGTGAGCGCCTGTGCGGTCCATGGTGTCGGCGAACGCGACCTTCACCGCGTCGACCCGCCGCCCGACCACCTCGACCTCGCGCACCAACCCCAACAGATCCTCATGGTCGAGTGCGTCCAGATCGGTGTCGACCAGCACCGCGACCCGCTCGTTCAGTTCGGCGATCAGTTCCGCCACATCCATGCCCCAACCGTACCCAGGGGGTGTGACAGTCACCGACAGGCCCTGGCACATCACAGAGCGTGGCGACGACCACCTATCGACACGAACACGATGCGAAGGACTCGTCCGGGAGGACGGCCTGCCTCGGTTCGCGTGCCGGGTCGGCGAGACTCGTGGCATGGATGGAGCACGGCCTGGCGCCGACCTGCTTCGAGACCTCGTCGAGAAGGCGAAGGTGCCGGCCGCGGGCTGGGCCACCGTCGGCATCGACGAGCCGGTGCAGGTCGCCGTCGCCGGGGTGAGCCGACGCGACGGCGGCGAGCCGGTCACCGCGGACCACCACTGGCACATCGGCTCGTGCACGAAGTCGCTCACCGCGGCGCTCGTCGCCACGTTCGTCGACGACGGCACCGCTGGTTGGGACCTGACGATCGGTGAGGCGTTCGCCGACCTCGGGAGCGACGTCCACGACGACTGGGCCGGCGTGCGGCTCGACGAGGTCCTCCTCTGCAGGGCCGGGTTCGCTGCCAACCTGTCGCAGTCGGCCATGCAGATCGCGTGGCGCGACGAGCGCACGCTCCTGGACCAGCGCACGAACGCGGTCGCGTCCGCATTGCGAGCGCCGCCGAAGGACCGCGGGTCGTTCCTCTACTCGAACCTGAGCTACGTCATCGCCGGCGCGATCGTCGACCGCCTCGCCGGCGTCCCCTACGAGGTGGCGATGCAGGCCCGGCTCTTCGAGCCGCTCGGCGTCACCTCAGCCGGCTACGGGCCACCGCCGCACATCTGGGGCCACCCGAACCGGGTTCGGTTCGGCCCGCTCACCGTTGGTCGGGGGAGCGGCGCCGACCCCGCCGAGGTCCGCAGCGACAACCCATCGCTGCTCAACCCGGCGGGCCGGTTGCACCTGACGCTCGGGGATTGGGCGACGCTCCAGCGCCTGTTCCTCGACGGCGCAGGTCTGCTGTCGCAGGAGTCGCTGACCCGCCTGCTCGACGCGCCCCCGGGCCTGTCGACGATGGCCATGGGCTGGGTGCCCGCAGCCCTGCCTGGCGCGTCCCTCGGCATGCAGGGCTCCAACACGGCGTGGGTGGCGACGGCGATGCTCGCCGAAGACCGCCGGCGTGCGGCCCTGGTCGTGTGCAACGACGGGCGTTCCCGGCTCTTCGCCGCCACCGCGGTCGCCGCCGCCGGGCTGGTGGCACCGACACGCTGACGTGAGCACGAGGTGTCCGGCCGCGCCGGGGTCGGTTCACGTCAGCGGTCGAACACGTCGCAGCACCGCCTTGCGGACCTCCTCGACGACGAGCACCGACGACGCCACCGCGGCGCAGATCGCCCACTGCTCGAGCGAGATCGACGTGAGGTCGAACAGCCGTTGCAGCCATGCCACGTGCGTGATCGCCACCTGGAGCGACAGCACCAGGCCCACGGCAGACCACAGCCGCCAGTTGGTGAACGTGAAGCGGCTGGCGGCCGACCCCCGCTCGCTGCGGACGTTCATGATGTTGAACGCCTGGAACAGCACGAAGGTGTTGAACCCCATCGTGCCGGCCACCGTCGCCACGCCCGGCTGCGGTTCGTCGCCTGGTGCCCAGGCCAGCACCGCCAAGGTCCCGATCGCCATCGTCGCCGCGGCGACTCCGACGGCGATCCACCGCCGCCGCGTCAGGATGCGTTCGTCGGGGGGACGAGGCGAGCGATCCATGATGTCGGCGTCGCCGCGGTCGAGCCCCAACGCCATGGCCGGTGGTCCGTCCATGATGATGTTGACCCAGAGGATCGCGATCGCCGTGAACGGCTGACCCGATGCCAGGCCGATGATCGACGCCGCCAGGAAGATCGCCGCGAACCCGAGGGTCGTGCTGAGCTGGAACCGCACGAACTTGACGATGTTGTCGTAGATGGTGCGTCCCCGACGGACGGCTTCGACGATCGTGGCGAAGTTGTCGTCGGTGAGCACCATGGTCGCGGCGTCCTTGCTGACCTCGGTGCCGGTGATGCCCATCGCGACACCCATGTCGGCCTGTCGCAACGCAGGTGCATCGTTGACGCCGTCGCCGGTCATGGCCACGACGTCGCCGCGGGACTGGAGGGCGGTCACCAGGCGAAGCTTGTGCTCGGGGGATACCCGGGCGAAGACCGTGATGTCGTCGAGGCGTTCGACGAGGTCGGCGTCCGCCATCTCGTCGAGCTCGGCGCCGGTGACGGCCTCGACCTGACCCGCTGGCGCCAGGCCGAGGTCGGTGCCGATCGCGGCGGCGGTCGCGGCGTGGTCCCCGGTGATCATGGTGACCCTGATGCCGGCGCGGTGGGCCTCCTCGATGGCGGCGCGCGCCTCGGGGCGAGATGGGTCGACGATGGCGACGAGCCCTCCGAAGGTCAGCCCGTCGACGGCTGCCAGCTCGGCGTCGAGGTCTGCACCGTGGAACACCTCGACCTCGGCAGCATCGAGCGCGCGCCACGCCACTGCCATCACCCGCATGCCCTGGTCGGCGATCCGCGCGTTCGCCGCCTGCACCTCGTCGTGCACGTCGTCCACCGTGAGGAGCGACCCGGAGGGGCCGGCCACGTCGCGAGATCGCGCGAACACGGCGTCCGGCGCGCCCTTCACCGCCAGCCAGTGCGTGCCGGCGACCGCGTCGCGGTCGCGCTCGTCGGCGGGCACCTCGTGGATCGTCGCCATGAACTTGTGGGCCGAGTCGAACGGCACCTCCGCCACCCTCGGCCAGTTGGCCCGGAGCTCGGCGACGTTCCGTCCGCCCTTGGCCGCCAGCGTGACGAGCGCTCCCTCGGTCGGGTCGCCGACGAGGAGCCAGGCGCCATCGTCGCCCTGGCGGATCGTGGCGTCGCTGCACAGCGCCATGGCCGACAGCACGTCGTCGAGCCAGGGATCGTCCGAGCTGTCCGCACCCTCGATCGACCCGTCCGGCGAGTAGCCCGACCCCGTGACCTCGAGCCGGTGGCCCGCCACGACCAGCTCGGTGGCGGTCATCTCGTTGAGGGTGAGCGTGCCCGTCTTGTCACTGCAGATCACCGTGGTGCAGCCGAGCGTCTCGACGCTCGCGAGGCGCTTGACGATGGCGTGGTGCTGGGCCATCTGGTTCACGCCGATCGCAAGCGTGACGGCCGTGACCGCGGGAAGTCCCTCGGGGATCGACGCCACGGCGAGGGCCACCGCGGTGAGCATCAGGTCGGAGAGGGCCTCACCGCGCAGCAGGCCGATCACCACGACCGCCGTCACGATCGCGAGCGCCAGCTTGGCCAGGCTGGATGCCAGGCCGTCGAGCTGGCGCTGCAACGGTGTCGTCTCGGTGCCCGACGAACTGATCAGCCCGGCGATGTGCCCGATCTGGGTGTCCATACCCGTGGCGGTCACGACCATCTCGCCGCGGCCCCGTGTGACCGTGGTGTGCATGTAGAGCATGTTCGAGCGATCGCCGATGCCGACCCGCGCGTCGTCGAGGGCCGCGGTCGACTTCTCGGTCGGGACGCTTTCGCCGGTCAGTGCGGCCTCGTCGACCTCGAGGCGCACGGCGGTGAGCAGACGCCCGTCCGCCGGAGCCCGATCGCCCGCTTCCACGGCCACGATGTCGCCAGGTACGAGGTCCTCTGCCGGAACCGTTCGCCACTCGCCGTCGCGCCGGACGCGCACCTCCACGACGAGCATCGTGCGCAGGGCGTCGAGCGAGGCTTCGGCCCGGCTCTCTTGGACCAAGCCCACGATCGCGTTGAACATCACGACGACGAGGACCACGATCGGCGTCTTGAGCTCGCCGGACACGACGAAGCTGACGACCGCAGCGGCGAGCAGGATCACGATCAGCGTGTCGGTGAACTGGCGGGCGAAGCGGCGCCACCACGGGGTGATCGGCTCCTGCTCCAGCTCGTTGGCGCCGTAGACCTCGCGTCGGGCGCGCACCTCGACGTCATCGAGGCCACGGTCGCGATCGACCGACAGCGCGTCGAGCACGGCCTCGGGGGACAGGACGTGGTGGTCGGCGGCGACTGTGGGGACCGCGGAGGTCACAGGCGGATGCTCACGGGGCAGCTCCGGGGAGGACGGCGGAAGGAGACGTACTTCCCGCGGTCTCTCCCGTCCACACCAGATGGATCTGACCCCGGGCCGGTGGGCCGTGGTGACGAGGTCGGTCGGAGCCGTGGCTCCGGGGATACTCCCCTGCAGGTGGAGACAGCGTAGCCAGATCCCTACAGGACCTCGCGAGTGAACTCGACGCCCTCGGGGCAGGGTGGGACGGTTCGAGGACCCCCGACCGCGAGCGGACGCAGTGTGTTGACCGACCAGCGATCAGATGCCGGGCGCGGCATCGACGACGACATCTACGCGCCCCCGCAGAGCTCGCCGCTGTTGTTCGTCGTCGCGCTCGGAGTGCTCGCCCTGGTGATCGCTGTGTTGCTCTCGTGGTGGATCCGCGAGGCAGGGCTGTCTGACACGACCTCGGCCCCGAGCCGATCCGCGGTGCCCGACGTCGTCGGGTCGACCGAGGAGGTGGCGACGGGGGTGCTCGCAGGCGCCGGGTTCATCGTGGAGGTCGAGCTGGTGCTGAACGTCGACGTGGAGGGCGGCGCCGTGATCCACCAGGAGCCCGCTCGCGGGACGCTCCTGGATCGGGGATCGGTGGTGCACCTGGCCGTGAGCCTCGGGAGCGGGTTCGTGCCGGTACCGGAGGTGACCGGCACGCTCGACGACCAGGTCGACGCCCAGCTCGCGGCCTACGGCCTGCGAGTCGGTGTGATCGCCACCCGGCAGGACATGAGCTCGCTCAAGGGGGAGATCCTGGAGCAGGTGCCAGCGCCGGGCCAGCTGGTCATCCGGGGCGCGACGATCGACCTGGTCGTGTCCGAGGGACCGCCGCCGGTCGACGTGCCGGACGTCGTCGGCCTCACCCAGGTCGACGCGACGACGAGCCTGATCGACGCCGGGTTCACGGTGTCGCCCGTGCAGATGTACTCCAGTGCGCGGGCCGGTGTCGTCGTGGCGACGAGCCCACGGCCAGGCACCGAGGCCGAGTACGGGAGCGAGATCCGTCTCTTCGTCTCCCGCGGCGCGGCGCCCACCACGGTCCCGCCGCCCACGACGCCGTCGACCACGCCGGGTGGGACACCGCCTGATGACGACGGTCCGGGCGATGACGACGGCTGACCGATCCCCCGTGATCGAGGACAGGTCCTGTCCTCGAATCCCGCGACACTGTCGCCATGAGCGATCCCACCTCCCGGGTCCTGCAGCTCCTGTCGATGCTCCAGACCTATCGGTTCTGGCCCGGCAACGAGCTCTCGGACCGTCTCGGCGTCAGCTCCCGAACGCTGCGGCGCGACATCGACCGCCTGCGCGAGCTCGGGTACCCGGTCGACGCGACGCCGGGTGTCGCCGGTGGCTACCGGCTGGCCGCAGGCGCACACATGCCGCCGCTCCTGCTCGACGACGACGAGGCGGTCGCCATCGCCGTCGGCCTGCGCGCCGCGGCGGGCGCGTCGATCGAGGGCATCGAGGAGACCTCCCTGCGTGCGCTCGCCAAGCTCGAACAGGTGCTGCCGGACCGCCTGCGACGTCGCGTCTCGACCCTGCACGCCAACGTCGTGTCGCTGCGGTGGGGCGGTGACGACGCGACGTTCGCGAGCGAGTCCCTCGCCGTGCTGGCCCAGGCGTGTCGCGACCACGAACAGGTCCGCTTCGACTACCGCCGGCGCGACGGCGACGAGGCCGCACGACTCGTCGAACCCCACCAGCTCGTGTCGGCGGGACGACGCTGGTACCTGGTCGCGTGGGACGTCCGCCGCGACGACTGGCGCACGTTCCGTCTGGATCGGATGACCGACCCTCGCCTGGCGGGTGTCCGCTTCGTTCCCCGGCCGATCCCTGGCGGCGACGCAGCTGCGTACGTGGCCGAGTCGTTCTCCCGGATGGAGTCCGCCCACACGGTGGTGCTCGCGGCGGTCGGGACTCCCGACGAGGTGCGGGCGTTGTTCTCCGGGAGCGACATCGCCGTCGACGACCTCGGCGACGGGCGGTGCCGGGTCGAGCTCGGCGACGACGACCTGCGCTGGCTCGTCGTGCGGGTCGCGGTGGTGGCGCTCCAGACCGAGGTCGCGCTGCTGGAGGGCAGCGGTGCCGAGGTGGCCGACGCCGTCAGGCGGACCGGTGCGCGTCTGACCGCTGCGGGAGCCTGAGCCCGGTCAGCCCGTCGCGCCGGCCGTGCGCTCGCCGCCGCGGCGACCCTGCTGCCAGGTGCTCACGACGTGCTCCTCGTCGAGCGGCATGAGGTTCGACGGAGGGCCGCTGCTCGCGAGGCGGTTGGTGTCGCGGATCCGCCCGTTGATCGCCGTGATGATGGCGCGGACGGTGCCCTCGTCGTCGGCTGCCGCGATCTCGCCCAGCGCGTCCTCGAGCTCCTTGCGGACCCTGAGCGTGGTCGGCAGGTCGGAGATCCCCTCGCGCGCCATCAACGACTTGGTCCACCACTCGGGATCGCGCGGCCGGTCGAGGTCGGGGAGGGGTTTGCCGGCACCGGAGAGGTGATCGAACGCGCCGCGGTCCTGCGCCTCGCGGATCTGACGGTCGATCCAGGTCTCGAAGGTCATGCCGGGCGGCTTGCGCTCCACCACGTCGCCGAGCGTATCCGCCTTGCTCGGCGGCGAGAGCCCGCCTTGCTCGGCGGCGAGAGCCCGTCGTGCTCGAGGGTGGGGCGATACCTGACCGAGCAGGTAGGGTTTACCCGTGACTCGGATCATCGGATTCCCCAACCCGGTCAACGAGGTGGCGGCGCGCGTGGTCGCCGCGGGCGTCGTGGTGATGGCGGTCACCTACCTCGTCACCGGCAACCCCGTCGTCCTGGCGGTGCTCACCTACGGCTTCGTCGCCCGGGTGCTCACCGGCCCGACCCTCAGTCCGCTCGGCCGTCTCGCCTCCCAGGTCGTGGCGCCGGCCATCGGTCGGGCGCGCCTGGTGCCCGGCCCGCCCAAGCGCTTCGCGCAGGGCGTCGGCGCGGCGTTCACGCTCGCGGCCTCGGTCGCACACCTGTCGGGCGCGCTCGGCCTCGCATGGGGTCTGATCGCCGCGCTCACCGTGGCGGCCACGCTCGAAGCGGTGTTCGCGCTGTGCCTCGGCTGCCAGGCGTTCGCCCTGCTGATGCGCTGGGGCGTCGTCCCCGAGTCGGTGTGCGAGGAGTGCGCCGACATCTGGAGCCGTCAGCCCGCCTGATCGTGCGTGCCCGCCGCCGACGGCGGCGGAGCGGGACGGGACGGATCAGCCGCGCGCCTTCTCGTGGTGGCGGATGACCTCGGAGATGATGAAGCGCAGGAACGCCTCGCCGAACTCGGGGTCGAGATCGGCGTCGTGGGCGAGCGCCCGCAGTCGCTGGATCTGCTGGGCCTCGCGCCCGAGGTCGGCAGGCGGGAGGTCGTGGGTGGCCTTGTAGTCGCCGACCTTGCGCGTGATCTTGAAGCGCTCGGCGAGCAGGTGGATGATCGCCGCGTCGATGTTGTCGATGCTGGCCCGGTACTCGTCGAGCACGGCGTCGTGGTCGTGCGGCACGGGCGCGTCGGCGGACATGGCGACACGGTACGGCATCGACGCCTGTCGCTCGGTCCCCGCGATTGTTCGATCTCCGAGCAACGGCGATACGGTCGCCGGCGGCGCCACGACGAGCGTGGCCACACGTCATCCGGGGGGACACGACGATGCCGATCGACCGCGAGCAGGTCCTGGCCGAGCTCACCGGGCCGGGTGGGCCGTGCGAGATCGCCGAGGTCGAGGTGCGGGGCATCCCCACACGCGTGTACGTCAACGGGCCTGCGAACCTGCGAGAGACGCTCGAGCGGTCGCGGGCGTTCGGCGATCGTGACTTCGTGGTCTACGAGGACGACCGGTGGACCTATGCCCACCACGCCGACGTCGTGGCGAAGCTGGCCGATCAGCTCGCCGAGCTCGGCGTCGCCGAAGGCGACCGGGTCGCGGTCGCGATGCGGAACTTCCCCGAGTGGATCGCCGCGTTCTGGGCCACCACCTCGATGGGTGCGATCGTCGTGCCCCTCAACGCCTGGTGGACCGGTGCCGAGCTCGAGTACGCGCTCGCCGACTCCGGCGCCAAGGTGCTGATCGCCGACCAGGAGCGCGCCGAGCGCCTCGACCCTCACCTGGCGAACACCGCGGTGGCGACGCGGATCGTCGCCAGGGGATCCGCGCCCGGGTGGCTCGACTTCGACGACGTGGTCGCGGCCAGCGGGGCGACCGAGCTGCCCACCGTCGAGATCGATCCGGATGACGACGCGACGATCTTCTACACGTCGGGCACCACCGGTGTCCCCAAGGGCGCGGTCGGCACCCACCGCAACATCTGCACGATCACCGCGAACGGCGAGTACGCCCTGCTGCGGGGCGCTGCGCTGATTGGACGTGAGCTGCCGCACTTCACCGAGCGGCCGCAGCAGGCTCGCCTCCTGTCGGTGCCGCTGTTCCACGTGACCGGGTGCCACGCGTCGATGGTCGGCTCCATGTGGGCCGGCTCGAAGATGGTGATGATGTACAAGTGGGACCCCGAGCGGGCGCTCCAGCTCATCGAGCGGGAGCGGCTGACCAGCTTCGGCGGCGTCCCGAGCATGGTGTGGGAGGTCCTCGAGTCCCCGAACTTCGACCGCTACGACACGTCGAGCATCCAGTCGATCGGCTACGGCGGTGCGCCGGCGCCCCCCGAGCTGGTGCGGCGCATCAAGGAGCACTTCACGCTCGCCGCGCCCGGCAACGGATACGGCCTCACCGAGACGTCGTCGGTGGCGGTCGCCAACGGGGGAGCGGACTACATCCGCAAGCCGTCGTCGATCGGTCGGCCGATCGCGGTGGTCGACCTGCGCATCGTCGATCCAGCGGGTGACGACGTGGCGGCCGGCGAGGTGGGCGAGCTGCTGATCAAGGGGCCGAACGTCGTGCGGGGCTATTGGAACAAGCCAGAGGAGACGGCGCTCACGTTCGTCGACGGCTGGCTGCACACCGGCGACCTCGCGTCGATCGACGACGAGGGGTTCGTCACGATCGCCGACCGCGCGAAGGACGTGGTCATCCGCGGGGGAGAGAACGTCTACTGCGCCGAGGTCGAGGGCGTGCTCTACGAGCACCCTGCGATCACCGAGGCCAGCGTGCTCGGCGTGCCCCATCGGGTGCTCGGCGAGGAGGTCGGGGCGGTGGTCGTGCTGCGTCCGGGCGCGAGCGCCACCGCCGAGGAGCTCCAGGCGCACGTCCGCGAGCGTCTGGCGGGGTTCAAGGTGCCCACCCACGTCTGGTTCCGCGACGAACCGCTACCGCGAAACCCGGCCGGCAAGGTGCTCAAGCGCGAGCTGCGCGACGAGTTGGCCGGGAGCTGAGCGTTGGCCGGGAGCTGAGCGTTGCCGGGAGCTGAGCGTTGGCCGGGAGCTGAGCGTTGGGCGGGAGCTGAGCGCTGGTCAGCTCGCCTGAGCGACAGGCAGCTACTGGGCCTGGGGGCCGAGCTCGCCGACGCAGTCGCCGAAGGTCTCGTCGTCGAGTCGGCCACCGCAGGTCTGCGCGAACGTCTCGTAGCCGGTACCGATGCCCGTGCTCCAGAACAGGTCGTCGCACGAGGTCATGTCACCGGCCTCGCAGCTGTCCCACAGCGCGTCGAGGGTGGGGTCGTCGCCATAGGTGTCGGCCCGGCCGTTGAAGGAGCCGCCGCCGGCGCAGTCGCCACCGGCATGGGTGCCTTCTGCGACGGTTCCGCCGCAGGTCAGCGCGACCAGCTCCTCGGACGAACCAACCGGTGAGGTCCAGTAGAGGTCGTCGCACGCCTCCATGTCGCCCGCCTGGCACGCCACGACGAGGTCGTCGAGGTCGCTCGAGAGGTCGTCGACGAAGTCCTCGTTGAGGCAACCCACGCCGCCGTCCACGTCGCACACCTCGCTCTGGAAGCCGTCGAACATGTCCTCGAGCTCGGCCTCGAACTGGGACGAGAGCTGGTCCTCGAACCAGGCGATGAGGCTGCCGTCCTCCAACGCCGACACGATGCGGTCGAACTCGTTCGAGTCGATCGCTCGCATCACCGACAGCATCGACTCGCTGACGGAGCGGACGGGGCTGACGTACCACTGGCCGTCGCGCTGGGCGACGACCAGACCCGCAGGCTCGAGGTCGTCGAAGATCGCAGCAAGGTCGCCCGCCGGCGTGTCCGTGAAGTCGATCCCCGCGCCGGCGCCCTCGTCGGTGCAGATCTCCTCGGTCTCGCCCTCGATGGCGATCGTGGTGCACTCGCCGTCGAAGGAGAGCTCAACCAACTCGCCGTCGGCCGCAGCCGTGATGCTGAACGACGGGAACGAGACGATCGCGATGTCGTCACGCCGGACGACCTGCTGCTCGACCTCGATGTCGAGGGCGATGCCGGACTCGGCGACGGCCTGGTCGAGGTCGGCCTGCGCCTCGTCGAGGAAGAGCGGGGCGTAGCGCTGGAGGGCCTGCGCCTCGTCGGGGTTGAGGCGGGCGATGACCCCCTCGAGGTCGAACCTGGCGACGGCGTCGAGCATCCCGTCGACGGCCGCCTCGGGGCTGTTGGCGCCGATCGGCGTGATGCCGTCGGGCATCGGCGCTCCCGACTCGGCGCGAACGGTCTCGCCGAGGGTGTAAATGGCGCTCACGTACCAGCGACCGTCCTCCTCGACGGCGGTGATCATGACGTCGTCGAACTCGAGGGTCTCGGCAGGCTCGCCCCACTCGGCGGGGTCCTCGTCGATGCGAGCACCGATCACGTCGCCGATCGGCAGGTCCTCGCCGTGGAGCGCGGCAGTGATCGAACCGGACGCGTAGACGTTCACGACGTCGTCGGCGACGGGCTCGGTGCGCAGTTGGAGGTCGGAGACCTCGACGTCGAACCCCGCGACATCGGTGATGTCGAGGTCGTCCGCGAGCACGTTCCAGCGCTGGAGGTGGCTGAGGGCCTCGAGCGTCGGATCGATGTAGGTGCGGCGCTCGCCCGGCAGCACCGCTTCGGCGACGCCGACGAGGTCCTCGTTCGACACCGCGACCATCAACGACTCGACCGCGGCTTCGGGCGAGTCGGCGCCACCGTCGGCGCTGGCGAACTGCGTGTAGGCGAAGAACCCGGCGATCGCGACGACCACGGCCGCGGCGATGCCGCCGATGACCTTGCCCGTGGAGGTATCGCCGCCGTTCCCACCGGAGCCGCCGGCAGGGTCGGCGATGAGGGGAGCGACGTGCTCGGTCGCAGCGGTGGGTGCCGCGGTCGCGCCAGCAGCGCTGGTGGCGGCCGCGTCGGTGGCGGCGCCGGCCAGCGGGGCGACGTGTTCGGTCCAGCGCTCGCCGTCCCAGTAGCGCTGCTGGCGACCGTCGGGCTCGGGATACCAGCCGGCTGGTGTCGTCATCGGTGTCGTGCGCTCCCGTGTGCGTCGTGAGGTGTCGCGACGTCCGGAGAGGGACTCGTCGCCGTTGATACCGATCGTAGGTAGCCACCAAGGCACTCGATCGCCACCACACCGGCCAGGGCGATCGCTCCCACGCCGGTGACAACAACCCCCGCCCCTGTCGGCAACGGCGACCGGATCATGAGGAGTGCGCCCCCGCCGGCATAGACGGCGACCACGAGGGCGAGGATCGCTCCGAGCGCCCGCCGGCCGGCAAGCCGGGCGACGAGGGCGCACGCCAGCCCAAGGGGCACCAGCACCACGGGATCGACCAGGCGCAGGTCGACGTCGGCCTCGAGTCGATGCGCCACGCGGCGGATCTCGTAGAGGTCGATGGCCCGCTCACCGCTGTACACCCACGGCAGGAACGTGCCGACGAGCACGATGCCGCCGGCCACGACCTGTCCGAGCGTGGCGAGGTGCCGCGTGCGAAGGAGGTCCGTCACCGGTCCAGTGAACCACGGCGGTGCCGAGGTCCGTGTCGAGCGCGGTGTCGAGCTGCATGCCGAACCACCGGGGTGGAACGCTCGTGGAACGCATCTGGAACCGATTCCACATCCGCGTTCAGGTTCGTGTTACCGTGCCGACATCCAGCGGGGTGGAAGCGCTTCCACCCCGAAGGTGGGGGACATCGGGGTCGACGCGCCGGACGCGCGAGCGGAGACGGGCATGGTGACGATCAGAGAGGTCGCAGCGCACGCAGGTGTCGGCGCCGGCACCGTCTCGCGCGTCCTCAACGACTCCGGTCACGTCAGCGCTGACACCAGGGCCCGCGTGCTCGCCGCGATCTCGTCGCTCGACTACCGGCCGAACCCGCTCGCCCGTGGCCTGTCGCGCGGTCGGTGCCAGACCGTCGGCGTCATCGTCCCGTTCTTCACGCAGGCCTCGGCGGTGGAGCGCCTGCGAGGCGTGGTGTCGGCCATGGACCGCAGCCGCTACGACTTGGTGCTGTTCGACGTCGAGAGCCCCGAGCACCGCGACGAGCACGTCGCGACCCTGAACCGCCAGCGGGCCGATGGACTCCTCGTCATGTCGATGCCGCTGCCCGCGTCCGACCTCCACCGCGTCGCCGCCACCGGCATGTCGGTCGTGCTCGTCGACTCGCGCTACGACGGCTTCACGAGCGTCGTCACCGACGACGTCGCCGGGGGAGAGCTGGCCACGCGCCACCTGATCGACCTCGGCCACCGCCGCATCGGGTTCATGGGCGATGCGCCCGACAACCCGTTCGGCTTCATCTCGTCGAGCGACCGCGAGGACGGCTACCGCCGGGCCCTCGTGGGCGCCGGCATCCCCGTCGACGAGTCGCTGGTGCGCCACGGGGCGCACCGCCGCGACGTCGGCGCCCTCCTGGCCGGACACCTCCTGTCCGGTGCCGAACCCCCGACGGCCATCGTCTGCTGCTCAGACGTGCAAGCGGCCGGCGCCATCGAGGCGTCTCGCCAGATGGGGCTCAGCGTCCCTGGCGACGTCTCGGTGGTGGGGTTCGACGACATCGAGATGGCAGAGCACCTCGGGCTCACCACGGTGCGGCAACCGCTGTACCGCAGTGGCGAGCTCGGGATGGCACTGCTGCTCGAAGCACTCGGGGCAGAGCCCCCCGAGCCAACCGTGCACCAGCTCGACCTCGAGCTGGTGCCGCGGACCAGCACGGCTCCGCCACACACAACAAGGGGAGAGACATGAAGCGATTGCGACTGCTCGTGGTGCCGTTGGTGCTCGCGGGCCTGCTCGTCGCCTGCGGCGATGACGACGGAGGGGACGGCGACGCCAGCGGTGGCGAGAACACGGGCAAGGTCACCGTCCTCGGAGCGATGGAGCCCGAAGAAGCAGAGGCCCTCCAGGCGATCATCGACGAGAACATCAACGCCGACGCCGACTACGAGGCCGAGCTCGAGGCATCCTCGGACTTCGAGGAGCAGGCGCAGATCCGCGTCGAGGGCGGCAACCCCTCCGACGTGATGCTGTACCCGCAGCCCGGCACGGTCATCGAGCTGGCTCGCTCCGGCGACGCCATCTCGCTCGAGGACCTCGGCTTCGACATCGACGACCTGAACGCCCGCTTCGGCGAGTACTTCATGTCGCTCGGCGAGTACGAGGGCGAGCACTACGGCCTGCCCACGAACATCAACCTGAAGAGCATGGTGTGGTACCCGAAGGACGACTTCGACGCCGCCGGCTACGAGGTGCCCGAGACCTGGGACGACCTGATCGCCCTCTCCGACCAGATCGTCGCCGACGGCAGCAACCCGTGGTGCGTCGGCTTCGAGTCCGGCGGCGCGACCGGTTGGCCCGCCACCGACTGGATGGAGGACATCATGCTCCGCACGGCGGGGCCCGACGCCTACGACGACTGGGTCACCGGCGATCTGCCGTTCGCCAGCGACGAGGTGACCCATGCGGCCGAGGTCTTCGGCGAGATCCTCTTCACCGACGACTACGTCCTCGGCGGTGCCGCGGACACGGCCAACATCGCCTTCGGCGACGCCCCCGGTCCGATGTTCAACGATCCTCCCGGCTGCTGGCTGCACCGCCAGGCCAGCTTCATCAACGCCTTCTTCCCGGAGGATGCGGTGGCCGGCGAGGACTACGACTGGTTCCCGTTCCCGCCCATCGACCAGGAGGGCACCCTCTTCGCCGGTGAGCTCGCGGTGACGTTCCGCAACGCGCCGGAGGTCAAGGACTTCCTCGACCAGTTCTCCGGCACCGAGGTCCAGTGCGCTCAGGGCAGCGTGCAGGCCAGCTCCCGGATCTCGCCGAACATCGAGGTGGGACCCGACTGCTACGCCAACGACCTGTTGGCTGGCGCCTCCGAGGTGCTGACCGAAGCGCTCGCTGCGGGCAACGGACGCTTCGATGCGTCCGATCTCATGCCCGCGGCCGTCGGGTCCGACGCGTTCTGGACCGGCATGATCGCCTACGTGACCGAGGGGCCCGACAACTTGTCGTCGGTCCTCGAGGGCATCGACGCGGCGTGGCCATAGCCACTGCGGAGGTCCGGCCCACCGCGACGCGACGCGACGTGGTGGGCTAGACCATCGGTGGTTCGTGCACCGACAGGGAGGTGGGTCGCCCCGATCCGGGCGTGCCCACCTCCCCGTCGGCAACGAAGGGGGAGGCGATGACGACATCCGATGCGCCTGCGACCGACGACGTGGGAGCGGCCGACGACGACGCGCTCGGCATCGAGGCGGGAGCACCTCCCGTCGCTGCGACGGGTACGTCGACCACGGGTCGGCGCGTGGCGATCCTCGCTGTCGCCGTGCTCGTGCTGGCGCTGGCGTTCGCCGCGCTGCTGCCGGTGCTCACCGGCGAGGGCGGTGGGCGCTTCACCAAGGTCGGCGTGGCGCTGCTGGTGGGTACCCTCGGCATCTTCGCCGTGTTCTGGGCGATGGACACCGTCGTCGACTGGATGCCGAGGCGCTGGCGTGCCTCGGTGCGGCCCTACGTGTTCGTCGGGCCCGCGCTCGTCATCCTGGCGATCTTCCTCGTCTATCCCGTCTTCAACACCATCTACCTGAGCCTGCGCGACGCGCAGGGCGACGACTGGGTGTGGTTCGACAACTTCAGGTTCGTGTTCACCGACGACAGCATGTTGCGGTCGATCCGCAACACGCTCGGCTGGATCATGGTCGTGCCGATCGTGTCGACGACGATCGGCCTGGCGTTCGCGACGCTGGCCGACCGGCTCAACCGCGGCGAGGCGGTCGCCAAGTCGCTGATCTTCCTGCCGATGGCGATCTCGTTCGTCGGCGCCGCCGTCGTGTGGCAGTTCGTCTACAACTACCGGCCGCAGGGCTTCGGTTCGAACATCGGCCTGCTCAACGGCGTGTGGGGTGCGTTCGGAGGCGATCCGGTCTCCTGGCTCTCGCTCAAGCCGTGGAACAACTTCATGTTGATGTTCATCATGATCTGGATGCAGACCGGCTTCGCCATGGTCGTGCTCTCCGCGGCGATCAAGTCGGTCCCGGACGAGATCGAAGAGGCCGCCCGCATCGACGGGGCATCGGAGTGGCAGGTCTTCATCCGCATCATCGTCCCGAGCATCCTGCCCACGATCGTCGTGGTGTCGACCTACATGGTCATCAACGCCCTCAAGGTCTTCGACATCGTGTTCGTCATGGGTTCGGCCGAGGCCAACGGCACCGAGGTCATCGCCGAGCGGATGATCCGCAGCTACTTCCTCGGGTCCAACAGCGGCCGCGGCGCGGCGATCGCCGTGGTCCTGTTCATCGCGGTCGTCCCTGTCATGTTCTGGAACATCCGGCAGTTCCGCCAGCAGGAGGCCCTTCGATGAGCGCGGTCGACACCGTCGAGGAGATCGCCGGAGGGGTCGGCGACCCTCCGCCATCGAAGCGGCGGCGTCGAGACCACCGCGGCGGCAACTGGTTGGTCGCGGTCGCGGTCACCGTCATCGTGGTGTTGTGGAGCATCCCCACGGTCGGTGTGCTCATCAGCTCGTTCCGGCCCGAGCAGGAGGTCAACACCACCGGTTGGTGGACCGTGCTCACCCAGTTCTGGCAGCCGTCGGAGTGGACGCTCGAGAACTACCGATCGGCGTTCGATGCACGAGGCTTCGGCAACGCGTTCCTCAACAGCCTGGCGGTTGCGATCCCCTCGACGGTGATCCCCATCACGGTCGCGGCGTTCGCCGCCTACGCGTTCTCGTGGATGGAGTTCAAGGGTCGCCAGCTCATGTTCGCCATGGTCGTCGGCCTGCTCGTCGTGCCGCTCCAGATGGCGCTGATCCCGATCCTGCGGCTCTACACCGGCGGCGCGTCGATCGGGCCGGTGGTGGTCTTCCCCGACCTCGACCTGGCAGGTGGGTTCCCAGGGGTCTGGCTGGCCCACACCGCGTTCGGGCTGCCGCTCGCGGTCTACCTGTTGCGCAACTACATCGGGTCGCTGCCGGCGTCGATCATCGAGTCGGCGAAGATCGACGGTGCCGACCACTTCACGATCTTCTGGCGGCTCATCGTCCCGCTGTCGGTGCCCGCGCTGGCGTCGTTCGCGATCTTCCAGTTCATGTGGGTCTGGAACGACCTGCTGGTCGCCTACGTCTTCCTCGGTGGCACCCAGGACAACCGCGTGCTCACGCTCGCGCTGCAGGACCTCGCCGGGTCCCGCGGCCAGAACTGGCACCTGCTCACCGCCGCGGCGTTCATCTCGATGAGCCTGCCGCTCGCGGTGTTCTTCTCGCTCCAGCGGTACTTCGTGCGCGGCCTCACCGCCGGATCGGTGAAGGGTTGACGGCCGAGCCAGACCCCCCACCCCCAGCCTCTGCCTTCCCGCCCGGGTTCCTCTGGGGGGTCGCGACGTCCTCGTACCAGATCGAAGGGGGCGTGCACCTCGACGGACGCGGCCCGTCGATCTGGGACGCGTTCTGCCGGGTGCCGGGCGCCATCGCCGATGGCAGCGACGGGTCGGTCGCGGTGGAGCACCGCACGCGCATGCGCGACGACGTCGAGCTGATGGCCGAGCTCGGCATCGAGGCCTACCGGTTCTCGATCGCCTGGCCTCGCGTGCAGCCCGAGGGCAAGGGACGGGCGTCGGACTCGGGGCTGGGGTTCTACCGCGACCTCGTCGACGCGCTCCTCGACGTCGGCATCGTCCCGGTCGCCACGCTCTACCACTGGGACCTTCCGCTCGCGCTCGAGGACAAGGGGGGATGGCCCCACCGCGACACCGCCATGCGCTTCGGTGACTACGCCGAGATCGTCGGGGCAGCCCTCGGCGACCGCGTCGCCCGCTGGTCGACCATCAACGAGCCGTGGTGCTCGGCGATGCTCGGATACGGCGCCGGCGTGCACGCGCCGGGGCGCACCGACCCCCTCGCGGCGGTGCACGCCACCCACCACCTGCTACTCGGCCACGGCGTGGCCGTCGACGCCCTGCGCGCCACGGTCACCGCCGACACCCCCGCGATCGGCCTCACGCTCAACCCCTATCCCGTCGTCGCCGCCGGCGACCGCGAGGAGGACCACGACGTCGCCCGGCGCGTCGACGGCATCGCGAACCGCATCTGGTACGACCCGGTCCTGCGTGGTCGCTACCCCGACGACGTCGTCGAGGACTGGGCCGACCTCACCACCATGGACCACGTGCTCGACGGCGACCTCGCGCAGATCTCACGGCCCATCGACGCCCTTGGGCTCAACTACTACCGGCGCCACCACGTCCGGTACCGACAGGGTGCCTCGACGGGGCCGAGCACCTGGCCGGGTTCGCCCGACGTCGAGCAGGTCGATCCTCCTGGTCCGGTCACCGACCTCGGGTGGGCGATCGAGCCCGACGGCCTCGTCGACGCGCTCGTGGCGGTCCACCGCGACTACGACGCGCCGCCGTTGTACGTGCACGAGAACGGTGCCGCCTTCGCCGACGTGGTCGGCCCCGACGGCGTCGACGACGGGGACCGCGTCGAGTTCCTCGCGGCGCACGTCGCGGCGGCCGCCGACGCCATCGCCCGGGGCGTCGACCTCCGCGGCTACTTCGCCTGGTCGCTGCTCGACAACTTCGAGTGGGCCGAGGGCTACTCGAAGCGGTTCGGCATCGTGCACGTCGACTACGCCACCCAGGTGCGCACCCCGAAGCGCAGCGCCCGCTGGTACGCCGAGCTGATCAGCTCCCGCTGACGGGGCTGAGCTCGTCGGCTGTGACGATCGTCGCCGCGTCGTCGCCCTCTGGTGCACCGGGGCGGTACACGGTGGTGCGCAACGGGATCTCGCGCAGGAACCAGGAGAGGACGAATGCCAGCGCCAGCACGGGCACGGCGAAGAGGAACACGTCGGTGATCGCGGCCGAGAACCCTTCGAGGAAGCTCGTGTGGAGCGCGGGCGGGAGGTTGCGCACCACCTCGGGCGTGACCGACGATCCGAGGAGCTCCGCCGGGGCGTCGGCCGGTAGCCTGTTCGACATCTCGACGGCCAGCCGCGACGAGAGCACGGCGCCGAAGACGGCGACTCCGATCGACCCGCCGACGGAGCGGAAGAAGTTGGCCGACGACGTGGCGACGCCGAGGTCGCGGACCGGTACGGAGTTCTGCACCGCGAGGACCAGGATCTGCATGGTGAGGCCGAGCCCGATGCCGAGCAGCACCATGTAGAGCGACGACTGGAGGTCGGTCGTCGACGGGTCCATCGTGGAGAACAGCAGGAGCGCCAAGGTGGCGATGCCCGTCCCGGCGACGGGGAACACCTTGTACCGACCGGTCCTCGACACCGCCCGCCCGGCGAGGATCGACGTGACGAGCATGCCGCCCATGAGCGGCGCCATCTGGAGGCCCGAGCTGGTGGCCGAGGCTCCGCCGACGACCTGGAGGAACAGCGGGAGGAAGCTGATGCCCCCGAACATCGCCAGGCCGATGATGAAGCTGAGCGAGCTGGCCACCGCGAAGATGGGGTCGCGGAACAGCCGCATGGGCAGGATCGGCTCGTCGACCTTCTGCTCGACGAGCACGAAGGCACCGAGCAGCACGACCGTGCCGATGCCCAGCCCGACGATGGCGGGCGAGGTCCATGCATACTCGCTGCCACCCCAGGTGGTGAGCAGCACGAGGCAGGTGATGCCGCCCATCACCAGCACCGAGCCGACGTAGTCGATCTGGACCCTGGCCCGCCGAATGCCCTCGGGCAGGACCGCGGCGGTCACGATCAGGGCCAGGATGCCGAGGGGGATGTTGATGTAGAAGACCCACCGCCACGAGAGGTGATCGGTGAAGAACCCGCCGATGAGGGGACCGGCGACGCTGGCGGCCCCGAAGACGGCACCGAAGTAGCCCTGGTAGCGGCCGCGCTCGCGCGGGCTGACGACGTCGGCGATGATCGCCTGGGCGAGCACCATGAGGCCACCGGCGCCGAGGCCCTGGACCGCTCGGAAGGCGATGAGCTGGCCCATCGACTGGGCCAGGCCGCAGAGCATGCTGCCGATGAGGAAGATCACGATCGCGACCTGGAAGATGCGCTTGCGCCCGAGGAGGTCGCCGAGCTTGCCGTAGAGCGGCGTCGAGACGGTCATGGCGAGCATGTACGCGGTGACGACCCACGCGAGGTGGTCGAGCCCTCCCAGCTCGCCCACGATGGTCGGCAGCGCCGTCGCGACGATGGTCTGGTCGAGTGCGGCGAGCAGCATGCCGAGCATGAGACCGCTGAAGATCACCAGGATCTGGCGGTGGGTCAGCCCGGACGCGCTCGTGGCCGGGGCCTCGGTGTCGACGGGTTCGAGTGCTTCCACAGGTGTCGGGTCTCTCGTGATCGATGTCGGGTGGGTGGTGTCCTGCGTGGCACCCCGTGTCGGGCGCCAGGGCGCTCCCCGCTCAGGGGGTCCCGGGTCGGTCGAGCCCAGCGCCGAGCTGGCGGAAGGCGTCGTCGACGAGCTCCTCGAGGTGCACGGAGCGCACGGAGGTCTCCCAGGTGTCGGTGGCGACGCGCAACGCCGCGATCGCGGTGGCCACGAGCAGCGCGGGCCGCACGTCGTGGCGGGGATCGGCGCCCATCCGGTCGGCCACCAGCTCGACGAGCTCGTGCTCGTTGGCGGTGAACGCAGCGGCGTACCGGGGGTAGAGGGCCGCCGGGTGCTCGCGGACCAGCCGGACCCGCTGGCGCCAATCGCCGAGGTCGTCGGCGAGCTGCTCGGAGGCGTCGATCAGCACGGCGCGCAGGGAGCGCAGGGGGGACTCGTCGGACGGACGTGATGCGAAGCGGTCGCGGATCGACTCGGCGGCACCTGGGTGCACGTTCAAGATCGCGTCCTCCTTGGACGCGAAGTGGTTGAAGACGGTGCGCGGGGAGACGTCGGCGGCGGCCGCGATGGCGTCGATGGTGACCGCGTCGGGGCCGAGCTCCTGGGCGAGGCGCAGGGCAGCGTGAGAGATCGAGCGCCGGGTCTCGCGCTTCTTGCGCTCGCGTCGCCCGATCTGCGCCGCGTCGGCTGTGACGGCGTCACGATCGGGGGTCGTGGCGGTGGGCATCCGGTGACGCTACCAGTGGTTGCACGGTCTGCAACGTTGCACGTTCTGCAACTGGGTGTGGCCCCTGCCACACCGTTGCTACTGGGTGTGGCAGGGGCCACACCGTGGCTACGGTCGGTCCATGCCCGAACGCCGTGACGATCCCCCCTGGTGGCGCGACGC
>CAZBTQ010000034.1:0-1662 GCA_964494405.1 uncultured Iamiaceae bacterium | reverse complement strand
GCTACGGTCGGTCCATGCCCGAACGCCGTGACGATCCCCCCTGGTGGCGCGACGCGGTCGTGTACCAGATCTACCCGCGGTCGTTCCGGGACTCCGACGGCGACGGGGTCGGCGACCTGCTCGGCATCGTCGAGGGGCTCGACCACCTGGCCTCGCTCGGCGTCGACGCGCTGTGGCTCTCGCCGATCTTCACGTCGCCGATGGCCGACTTCGGCTACGACGTCGCCGACTACACCGACATCGATCCCACCTTCGGCACGCTCGACGACCTCGACGCGCTGGTCGCTGCGGCGCACGCCCGTGGCCTGCGGGTGCTGCTCGACTGGGTTCCGAACCACACCTCTGACCAGCACCCCTGGTTCGTGGCCTCGCGCTCGTCGCGCGACGACCCGCAGCGCGACTGGTACGTCTGGCGGGATCCCGCGCCCGACGGGGGTCCGCCCAACAACTGGATCGCTGCCTTCAAGGGCGTGCCCGCCTGGACGTTCGACGAGGCGACGGGGCAGTACTACCTGCACTCGTTCCTCGCCGAGCAACCAGACCTCAACTGGGCGAACCCCGAGGTCGAGGCGGCGATGCACGACACGCTGCGGTTCTGGCTCGACCGAGGCGTCGACGGGTTCCGTGCCGATGTGGTGCACCTGATCGGCAAGGGCACGACCGTGCCCGACCTGCCGGTCGGTCGGGAGGACTGGCTCGTCCCCAGCATCGACGTCGCCTTCACCCACGAGCTGCTGCGCCGGATCCGCCGCGTCCTCGACGAGTACCCGCAGCGGCCCACCATGGTCGGCGAGGTGTACCTGCTCGAACCCGGCCAGACCGTGGCCTACCTCGGCGACGACGACGAGCTGCCGCTCACCTTCGACTTCCGCACGCTCCACACGAGGTGGGACGCCGACGCGCTGCGCGCGGTGATCGACCTCGTCCAGTCCGAGTTCCCCGAGCCGCACTGGCCGACCTGGGTGCTGTCGAACCACGACCGGCCCCGGCATCGGACCCGCTACGGCACCGACGCGCGGGCGCGCGCCGCGGCGGTGCTGTCGTGCACGGTGCGCGGCACGCCGTTCCTGTACGCAGGGGAGGAGCTCGGCCTCGAGGACGCGGAGATCCCGCCGGAACGGGTCGTCGATCCGGGTGGGCGCGACGGCTGCCGTGCGCCGATCCCGTGGACGGCCGACGAGGGCCATGGGTGGGGCGACGAGGCGTGGCTCCCATTCCCCCCTGACGCGTCGGACCGCAGCGTCGACAGCCAGGGCGCCGACCCGGGCTCGATCCTCCACCTCTACCGGCGCCTGCTCTCGCTCCGGCGCGAGCGCGCCGTGCTCCGGTCGGGCTCGATGACCGTGCACCCGCCGGTGGACGCCGCGCCGAACCTCGTCGCGTTCACCCGGGCTGACGGGGACGACCAGGTGACGGTGGCGGTGAACATGGGCTCGGACCCGCTGACCCTCCACGTCGAGGGCGCGGTGCTCCTCACGACGTCCACGGACTCGGAGGGCGATGCCGTGAACCTCGGCCCCGACGAGGCGGTCGTGGTCGCGGGCACGATCGAGGGCGTGGTTGCGCGACCGCGGTGAGGAGTCCTCGTCCGGAGCGATCCGACGTGATCGAATGACGGCCGTGACCTACCCCCTGGATCTCCTTCTCGACGGACGCGTCCTA
>CAZBTQ010000033.1:0-23426 GCA_964494405.1 uncultured Iamiaceae bacterium | reverse complement strand
AGGGGGGCGATGGGCGCACCGTCGTGGCGGTGATCGGTGACGGGTCGATGACCGGCGGCATGGCCTACGAGGGCCTCAACAACCTCGGCCACAGCGGACGCGACTGCATCATCGTGTTCAACGACAACGGCCGGTCGTACGCGCCCACCGTGTCGCGACTCGGCGAGTCGATCAACCGACTCCGCGCCACGCCCACCTACGTCCGCGAGACCGGTCGCCTCGAGCGGATCCTGCGGCGGATCCCCCTCGTCGGGCGCTTCCTCACCCGCGGGTTCAACGCCACCCGCACCGCGGCCCGGGAGTTCTGGACCGAGCCGATCACGTTCTTCGAGCAGCTCGGCCTGCGCTACAGCGGGCCGTTCGACGGCCACGACCGCAAGGAGCTCGAGCGGGCCTTCCGCAACGCGGTCGAGCTCGGCGGCCCCCAGGTGGTGCATGTCATCACCCAGAAGGGACGTGGCTACGCCCCCGCCGAGGCCGACGAGGTCAAGCACCTCCACGACGTCGGCGGCGTGAAGCCCACCGACTACGCCGCCGCGTTCTCCGAGTCGATCATCAAGGCGGCCGAGGAGCACCCCAACCTCGTTGCCCTCACCGCCGCCATGCCCGACTCCACCGGCCTGTTGCCGTTCGACGCGCGCTTCCCCGGCCGCATGATCGACGTCGGCATCGCCGAGCAGCACGCGGTTACCTCCGCTGCCGGCATGGCGATGGGCGGCCTCCTCCCAGTGTTCGCCGTGTACTCCACGTTCCTCACCCGGGCGTTCGACCAGGTGAACCTCGACGTCGCCCTCCACGGCCAGAAGGTGATCTTCTGCCTCGACCGTGCCGGCATCACGGGCGACGATGGACCCTCGCACCACGGCGTGCTCGACCTGGTGCTGCTCACCAAGGTGCCGGGCATGACGGTGCTCGCGCCCTCGTCGTACCAGGAGCTCCAGGCGATGTTCCACGATGCCGTCGAGCTCGCCGAGGGCCCTGTCGCGATCCGCTGGCCGAAGGGCGTGGCACGCAACGTCGGCGCCGACGAGGTCGGCGTCGGGTTCCAAGCCCGGCAGTGGCGCACTGGCGACGCCGCGTGCATCCTCGCCGTCGGCAAGATGCTCCAGGCCGCGCTCGACGCGGCCGACCTGCTCGCGGCCGACGGCACCGAGATCGCGGTGTGGGATGTGCGGGCCGTGAACCCCGTCGACCCCGACATGCTCGCCGATGCGCTCGCCCACCCGCTCGTGATCACCGTCGAGGACGGCTATCGCGACGGCGGAGCCGGTGCCCACATGGTCGAGGCGCTGCGCGACCTCGCAGCCGAGCGGGGCGTCCCCGCGCCGGAGATCGAGGTGCTCGGCGTCCCGACCCGCTTCATCGCCCAGGCCAAGCCCGACGCGATCCTCGCCGACCTCGGCCTCGACGCCGCCGGCATCGCCGCCTCGATCCGCCGCCGGAGCTGATCACCGGTCAGACCACGAAGTCGAGCTACCCCTGGCGGCGCTCGGCGCTCATCGCTCCTGCGGCTGGGCTCCAGGCTCGGTGGAGGGCGTCGATCGCGAGCAGGGGCAAACAATCGCCTGCCGTCCCACGAGGGCCGGCGAGGCGAGGTGTCACCATGGCGGGATGCGGTTGGCGTTGGCATCGATCCGATGCGAGAAGGGCGACCTCGACGGCAACCTGGCCCGCCACGTCGAGGTGCTCGAGCAGGCGCGGCACGACGGATGCGACCTTGCGGTGTTCCCGGAGATGTCGCTCACCGGATCGGTCGACCCGCGCGTTCGACCGGATCACCTCGTCGGCGTGGACGACGCCGCGGTTGGCGAGCTGATCGACCAGGCTCGACGACGCCACGTCGCCGTGCTGTTCGGCGTGGCCGAGTCGGCACCCGGTGGGCCGTTCATCACCCAGGCCTACGCCCACCACGGCGCGATCCGAGGCATCCAGCGCAAGCGCCACCTCGGCAAGGACGAGGAGGGCTACCTCACCGGGCGCGAGACCTTGCGAGCCGAGCTCGGGGCCGTGCGCTTCGGCTCGGTGATCTGTGCCGAGGGCTCCGAGCCCTGGCCCTGGGACCGGTCGTCGGCTGGCGCATCGTTGGTCTGCTTCTCGTCCGCACCCGGCCTCTACGGTCGCCGGACGACAGAGGCCAGCTGGCGGTCGGGGTTCGAGTGGTGGGACGGGCACGGGCTGGCCCAGGTCAGGGAGCACGCGGCTCGCTTGGGCGTGTGGGTCGCCATGGCCACCCAGGCCGGCTCGACGATCGACGAGGACTTCCCCGGCATCGCTGCCCTGGTGGCGCCGTCGGGTGAGGTGGTCGAGCGGATGCCGGGTTGGGACGAGGGCGTGCTGGTGGTCGATGTCCCCATCAGCATCGACGTCGAGCCGGTGCGCTGGTCGATCCGGGTGCTCGTCGTCGACCCCGACGGACGTGCGCTGCTCGCCCAGTTCGGCGACGACTCGGTCGGTCGGACCTGGTGGGTGCCGCCCGGCGGAGGGATCGAACCGGGCGAGGACGATCTGGCGACCGCCCGACGCGAGCTGTTCGAGGAGCTCGGTCGCGACGACCTGGTGGTCGGGCCGCCGATCGGCCACAGGGGCGGGACCTTCCACGCCAACGGCACCTGGCTGACCCAGTACGAGCGCTGGTACCTGTGCCGGTGCGAGCACTTCGAGGTCGATGCCGAGGTCCTGTCCGCTGGTCGAGGCGAGGGGATCCGCGACCTACGTTGGTGGACGGCCGACGAGATGCGGGCCGCCGACATCGACACCGGCCCCAGGACCCTGGCCGACCTGCTCGGTGCCGTCACCGCCGGCACGGCCCCGGACGCCGACACCGATCTCGGCATCTGATGGAGCGGCCACCGTGTCCGTTGCGCGCGCCGTGGTCCGCCCGCTCAGCTCACAGCGTGTATGGCGGCTCGACTCCGCACCCACCCAGGTGACTCATGCTCGTAGTGGGTGAGCACGGGGTCGCCCACCAGTCTGACGGTGGTTCGAGACCGAAGGCTCACCGGCGGCTCCGAGTGGTGTGCCGCGCTCGCCTACTGCGAGTAGTAGGGGTTCTCGCCGGCGTCGTGGTCGGTGACGTCGACGATGTCGGTGACCTCGGGGATCGCGGCGCGGATCTGCTTCTCGATGCCCTCACGCAGCGTCATCGCGCTGACGGCGCAGCCCTGGCAGCCACCGCCCATCGACAGGAAGACCTTCGTCTCCTCGACGCCCACCAGCTCGGCGTAGCCGCCGTGTGAGGCCAGCATCGGGTTGACCGCCTGGTCGAGGAGCTGGCGCACCTTGTCGGCCAGATCGCCGTGCAGGTCGAGCTCGACACCGGCGAGGGGGTCGGGACGGTTCGGGTTGCGGATGACCAACCCGCCCTGGGCGGCGTTGGCGGGAAGGTCAAGCGTGGCACCACGCAGGTTCTCGACGCTGTCGGCCGGCACGATGACCGGAAGGTCCTCGACGGTGACGACCGAGTCCTCGGGCGCAGCGTCGGCGAGGGGCTCGAAGGCCAGGTCGTACGCGTACTCGACGCCGTTGGAACCGACGATCTCGATGCGGAGGCCGAGCGACTCCGGGTCCTGCTCGGCCGAGCGGATCTCGAGGACCTTGGTGCGGGCGGCTTCGGTCACCGCGACGACCTCAGTGCTCGTGGCGGTCGCAGTGCCGGTGGCGTCGGGGCCTGCATCGGTCGCGGAATCAGCCATGTCGCGGATGCTACCGGGGGTCCACCCACACGCCACCCGTGCCCCTACGATCGACCCGACCCATGCTCTTCCCGACCGTCGCGTTCGCCGTCTTCTTCGTCATCGTCTTCACGGTCAACTGGGTGCTCCGGCCGCACCACACGGCGTGGCGCGTCGCGATGCTCAGCGCGAGCCTGTACTTCTACGCCTCGTGGGAGCGGCGGCTGGTCCTGCTGCTCATCGCGTCGATCGTCCTCAACTGGCTGTTCGGCCACGCGGCAGGAGCCGCGCTCGGCCCAAACCGAGAGAAGACCTCGACCAGCCGCGCCATCGTCGCTGCGGGTGTCGCCGTGAACCTCGGGATCCTCGGGTTCTTCAAGTACTACGGCTTCTTCGTCACGTCGCTGATCAGCCTGGGAGAGGACCTGGGGTTCTCGATGAACCCGCCGCTCCTCGAGGTCGTGCTGCCGATCGGCATCTCGTTCTTCACCTTCCAGGCCATGAGCTACGTGATCGACGTCGGCCGCGGCGAACACGAGCCCATCGGACTGCTCGACTTCGCCGTGTACCTCAGCTTCTTCCCGCACCTGGTCGCCGGCCCGATCGTGCGGGCGTCGGAGTTCCAACCCCAGCTCGAGCACCTCCCCGACCCACGCCACGTGCGCATGCCCGAGGCCTTCCGCCTGATCCTCCAGGGCCTGTTCAAGAAGGTGGTGGTGTCGAGCTTCCTCGCCACCAACATCGTCGACCCGGTCTTCGCCGCGCCCGACCAGTACTCCGCGCTGGAGAACCTGTTCGCCGTCTACGGCTACGCGATCCAGATCTATGCCGACTTCAGCGGCTACACCGACATCGCGATCGGTTGTGCCCTGCTGCTCGGGATCCGCTTCCCCCAGAACTTCGACGCCCCCTACATCTCGCGCTCGCTCCAGGAGTTCTGGCGCCGCTGGCACATGAGCCTCTCGCGGTGGCTGCGCGACTACCTCTACATCCCCCTCGGCGGCAACCGCGGCAGCACCGGGTTCGTCTACCGCAACCTGTTCCTCACGATGCTGCTCGGCGGCCTGTGGCACGGCGCGGCGTGGACGTTCGTCATGTGGGGCGCGCTCCACGGCGGGTACCTGATCGCCGAGCGCGAGATCAAGACCAGGTGGCAGCCTCGGGGCGTCGACGCCAAGCTGGTGAACATCGGCCAGTGGTTCCTGACCTTCCACCTGGTCTGTTTCGCGTGGATCTTCTTCCGGGCCGAGACCTTCAGCTCCGCCACCGAGATGATCGGGCAGATCCTGTTCGCCGGCGGCACGGGAACGCTCGTCACCGGCCTCGTCGTGTTGACGATCGCGGGGATGATCGCCTCGCAGTTCGTGCCCGAGCGGGTCGGCCACCGCGTCGAGGGCGCGTTCGCCGCGGCGCCGCTCGCCGTCCACGCCGTGGTGTTGGCGTTGGGACTGCTGGTGATCGACGCGCTCGGCCCCGAGGGCGTGGCGCCGTTCATCTACTTCCAGTTCTGATTCAGAGGTCGGCGTCGGCCTCGATGAGGTCGAGCACGGCCCGTGCGAGGAGATCCCCACCGGCGCGTGACAGGTGGATGCCGTCGCCCTGTCGCATGTCCTGCAGCTCACCGTCGGTCCCCGGCAGGAACGCGCTGTAGGCGCCCGCGTCGTCCCCGAACATCTCGTAGGCGTCGATGAACCGGACCCAGGGCCGGGTGGCGGCCTCGGACTCGTAGATCTCGTTCAGCCCGGCCATCTTGGTCGAGAAGCCGCCGTCGCGCATGACCGGCTGTCCGACCCAGTAGACGATCCGGCCATCCTCGCGGAGCAGGTCCATCGTCCCGGCGACCCGTCGCCGGTACTCGGCCGACCAGTCCTCGTCGAGGGTCTGGAACACCTCGCCGTCGACCTCCATGCCCTGGGCGTCGTTGGCCCCGAACATGATCACGACCGCCTCGGCGTCGAGCCGGGTCATCTCGTCGGCGAGGTGGGCGGGCCAGTTGAAGTAGTCGGGCCGCGTGAGCCCGGTCGAGATCCGGTAGTCGAGGGTGGGCTCCATGACGCCGGAGTCGTCGGCCATCGCCACCAGCGACTGGCCGAACACCTGGGCCATCGAGTCGCCGCCCACCCACACCCGCAGCGGGGCGGTGGCGGTCGGGGTCCGCAGCTCTGGTTCGGCGGGCACGGTCGTGGCGGTGGCGGTCTGGGGCTCGGCCGGGAACTCGAAGTCGTCCCGGCGGGCGTCGGCTCGACCGGTCGCCTCGTCGACCACGGCGCGCGGCAGGTCGAGCTGCAGCAGGTGGCTGACGTCCTGCACGGGGTACCAGATCGCGAGGGACGCACTCCGACCCCACCCGAAGGGCTTGCGCTCGGCCTGCTCGACGAGCGAGTCGGCGTTCAGGAGCGCCGCGAGCACCAGGCCGACGAGCCCGACCACGAGCACCCGCCCGGCGGGGACGGTAGGAGCTGGCGGATGCAGCTGGTCCGAGGGTGCAGGCACGACATCCGACAGTACCTGTGGGGCTCGGCGGGCCCGCGTCACCTCAGGAGGTCACGTCCTCGGCCTCTTCGGCCAGGGAAAGCCACCTCTCTTCCGCCTCGCGGCGGGCGGACTCGATCTCGGTGAGCTCGGCACCGAGCCGCGCGAGCTCGACGTGGTCGTCCCCCGCCGCGGCGACCGCTGCGCTCACCTCGGCGAGGCGCGCGTCGAGGCGCTCGACCTCGCGCTCGGCCGCCGTGAGCGCCTTCTGGACCTCGCGGCGCGACCGCCCTTGCGGGGTCGCGCTGCGGGCGCTCGACCCACGCCGGGGCTTGGTGGGTGCAGGCCGGGGTGCACCGGAGCCAGGTCGTGCCAGCGCCGCCCGGCGCTCGTCCTCCCACGCCGCGTAGCCACCCGGCCGCCGACCGAACCGACCTGTGCCGTCGAACACCACCACGTCGGCCACGGTGCGCTCGAGGAACGCGCGGTCGTGGCTCACCACGACGACGGCGCCCGGCCAGTCGTCGAGCAGGTCTTCCAGGGAGCGGAGCGTGTCGACGTCGAGGTCGTTGGTGGGCTCGTCGAGCAGCAGCACGTTGGGCTTGGCCGCCAGCACGGTGAGCAGCTGGAGTCGCCGCCGCTCCCCGCCCGACAGCAGCCGCACCGGCGCGTGCTGCGTGTCGCTGTCGAACCAGAACCGCTCCATCAGCCGGGCGTCGGTCCAGTCGGGCTCGCGGTGCGGCCCGGCGACGACGTTGCGGACCCGCGCCTCGGGGTCGAGGTGGCGCGTGAGCTGGTCGTGGTAGCCGAGGTGCACGGTGGACCCGACGTCGACGCGGCCCTCGACGGGTGCGATGCGCCCGGCCAGCACGTCGAGCATCGTCGACTTGCCGGTGCCGTTCACGCCGACCACGCCCAGGCGCTCGCGGTTGTCGAGGGCGAGGTCGACACCACGGAACAGCCACGGACCGTCGCCGAACCGGTGCCCCACGCCGTGGAGCTCGAGCACCTTGTCGCCGAGCCTCGGCGTGCCGAGGTCGAGGTCGAGCGCGCCCGAGCGCTCGGCGGCCTCGGCCCGCCCCTGCACCAGCGCGGTGGCCGATGCGATGCGGGCCTTCGGCTTGCTGGTGCGAGCCGGGGCCCCGCGCCGCAGCCAGGCCAGCTCGCGCCTCGCCAGGTTGCGCCGAACCGACTCGGCCTGCGCGTCGCGCTCCTCGCGCTCGGCCTTGCCGGCGAGGTACGAGGTGTAGCCGCCCTCGTGGACGTGCCCGTGACCGCGCTCCAGCTCGAGGATGCGCGTCGTGACCCGGTCGAGCAGGTGACGATCGTGGGTGACGAGCACGAGCCCACCACCGAAGCGCGCCAGGCGCTCCTCCAACCAGGTGATCCCCTCGATGTCGAGGTGGTTGGTCGGCTCGTCGAGCACCAGCAGGTCGGACTCGGCGACCAGGGCCCGGGCGAGCGCCACCCGCTTGCGCTGGCCGCCCGACAGCTCGTCGACGGGTCGGTCGGCGTGGGGTCCCATGCCGAGGCGGTCGAGCACCGCGGCCGCCTCCCAGGAGTCGCCCACCGCTGCGAGCGCCGTCCCCGGCGGCAGATCGTCGCCCTGGGCCAGCATCGCGACGCGCACCTCGCGCCCACGACGGACCGTGCCCGCTTCCGGCTCGGCGAGGCCGGCGAGGATCCGCATGAGGGTGCTCTTGCCCGTGCCGTTCAGGCCGACGATGCCCAGCCTGTCCCCTGACGAGATCGTGACCGACACACCGTCGAGCAGCGCCCGCTCGGGCCGCGTGACGACGAGATCGGTGGCATCGACGAGGATCACGACGGGGAGGGTAGGCGGGACCACCACCCCGGCTGACCGCGTCGGTACCCTCGGCCGCCATGGAACGCCGTCCCCGCCTCGCCGCCGAACCTCTCGACGTCGACGGTCCGCGCACCCGAGGACCAGCCTGGGCGCGCGTGCCGGCACGGCCGGGCCTGGTCGTCGAGCACCGACTCACCGGCGTCACCGGTGCGATCGTCGCCACCGACCACGCCGGCGTCACGCTGCGCGACCGCGACGGCCGCGACCACGTGGTCCGCCTCGCCGATGGCGCCTTCTCGATCGACGGTCGCACGTGCACGCTGTTCATCGAGCGAGCCTCCGCTCAGGCCGCCGCCGCTCGCACCACCGCGTCCGGTTCGGTCGCGGTCGCCGACGCACCAGCGCGGGTGGCGCGGGCGAGCCGCATCCTGGTCGAGGGCATCCACGACGCCGAGCTGATCGAGAAGGTGTGGGGCGACGACCTGCGCATCGAGGGCGTCGTCGTCGAGCGGATGGACGGCATGGACGACCTGATGCCGATCGTGCGCTCGTTCGGGCCCAGGCCCGGCCGTCGCCTCGGCATCCTGCTCGACCACATGGTCGACGGCTCGAAGGAGCAGCGCGCCGCGGCAGCGGTCGACCACCCCGACGTGCTCGTGCGCGGGCATCCGTGGGTCGATGTGTGGCAGGCCGTGCGACCGTCGGTCCTCGGCATCGACGCCTGGCCCGAGATCCCCCGCGACGAGGAGTGGAAGGAGGGGATCTGTCGTCGCCTCGACCTCGGGACGCCCCGCGAGGCCTGGCGCCACATCCTGTCGGTGGTCGGTTCCTACCGCGACCTCGAGCCGGGTCTGGTCGGTGCGGTGGAACAGCTCATCGACTTCGTCACCGAGCCCGCCGGCTGACGCTGCACCGCGGAGGTCCGGTCAGCAGCGCGCGCCCTCGCCGGGGAGCCTGAGATCCAACAGGTAGGCGTCGACGGTGTCGTCGACGCACGAGTTCCCGCCCCAGTACGCCGTGTGCGAGTCGCCGTCGACGGTCAAGAGCCTGGCGGTCTCGAGCTCGTCCGCTGCTCGGACGCCCCAGGCGTATGGGGTGGCGGGGTCGCCGGTGGTCGCCACCACGAGCACCGGCGGCGCGTCCGGGGCGCGCCACGGGCCGGTGGGCGGGTCGGGCGTGACCGGCCACGAGTCGCATGGGCTGGGCAGCGTCGCGAACACCGGTCCCACTCGGGGCGCGGCTGCGATGATCTGCGCCGCCAGGTCATCTTCGGTGGCAGGGTCGACCGGCTCGCTGTCCATGCAGCTGATGCTGACGAAGGCGGCCCCCTTGTTGTCGTAGCTGCCATCGGGCGCTCGGCTGTTGTACTGGTCTGCGAGCTGGAGGAGCCCGCTACCGTCCTTCGAGGAGCGAGCCGCCGCAAGGGCCTGGTCGAGCGTCGGCCACATCGACTCGGCGTAGAGCGCCTGGATGAGTCCGGTCCAGGCCAAGCCGACGGTGAGCTCGCGGTCGCCGACGACGATCGGCCTCGCGTCGATCGAATCGAGGATGCCGAAGAGCGCTGCCTCGGGATCGTCCGAACCCGAGTAGTCGCAGCCTTGTTGACGGCACCAGTCCAAGAATGCGTCGAGGGTGTGCTCGAAGCCCTCGGCTTGGCCCTGGCTCATCTCCACGGGGGTGAGGCTGCGCGAGTAGGCGCCGTCGAGCACTGCGGCACGGGTGTGGTCGCTGAAGAGCTCGAGGTAGGTGGCGCCGAGATACGTGCCGTAGGAGAAGCCGAGATAGGTGAGTTGCTCGTCGCCGAGCGCCTGTCGGACCAGGTCCATGTCCTTGGCCGTGCTGACGGTGTCGAGGAACGGCACGAGGTCGCCGCTCTCGACGTCGCAGTTGACCGCGAACTCCTCGATCAGGGCCTCGGCATCGGCCGTCTCCTCGGGCGAGTCCGGCACCGGATCGATGGCGTTGTACTCGTCGAGGAACTCGTCGTCGCCGCACGTGACGTTGGTGCTCGCGCCCACGCCTCGCGGGTCGAACGCCACGATGTCGAAGCGCTCGAGGATCTCGTCGTCGAACATGAGCTCGCCGTAGTAGGCGTAGACGATGGCAGCGGCGCCCGGACCGCCCGGGTTGATGAACAACGGACCGATCCGTTCGTCAGGGTCCTCGGCGGGGTGTCGGACCACGGCGATGTCGATCGTGGGGCCGTCGGGATCGGCGTGGTCGAGCGGGACGGCGAGGTACCCCTCCTGCCAACCACCGCCGGCGTCGACCCAGTCGATCGACGGGGTCGAGGCTGCCGCGTCCGACTCGTCGTCAGCAGGCTCGGACGCGTCGCCGTCGGGGCCGTCGTCGCGGAACAGGTCGGTGAGCCCACCGCCCGAGCGTTCGGACGTCGAGTCGTCGGCGCAGGCCGCCGTCACGACGCACAGGGCGAGGAGGATCGCAAGGACACGCCGCATCGGCGGAACGATAGGGGCCGGTCGACCTCCCG
This sequence comes from uncultured Iamiaceae bacterium, assembly GCA_964494405.1. Classification (GTDB taxonomy): domain Bacteria; phylum Actinomycetota; class Acidimicrobiia; order Acidimicrobiales; family SKKL01; genus Actinomarinicola. Next base: position 12,985 of record CAZBTQ010000033.1, on the reverse strand, counting down.
CGGTCGCGGCGCGGCCTCGTATCCTGACCGCCGGAGGGACGATGGAGACGAGCAGCATCCGACTGGGGAGCATCCGCGGCGTTCCCATCGGCGCGTCGTGGACCCTGCTCGTCGTTGGCCTCATCCTCGGTGCCGGCCTCGCGGAGAACCGCTATCCGGCCACGCACTCGGGCTACGACGACCTCACCTACTGGATCGCGGCACTCGTCACCGTCGTCGCGTTCTTCGGATCGATCCTCGCTCACGAGCTCGGCCACGCCCTGGTCGCGAGGGCGCGCGGCCTCCAGGTCGACGACATCACACTGTGGTTCCTCGGCGGTGTGACCCGCATGCACGGCGAGGTCGACGGTCCTGGCACCGACGCCGGCGTCGCCGCGATCGGACCGATCACCAGCGGCGCGCTCGGTGGCACGTTCTGGGTCCTCGCGGCAGCGCTCGACGGCGTGGGCGTCGACCCACTCGCGGTCGCGGTGCTCGAGTGGCTGGCGATCATCAACCTCGCGCTCGCGCTGTTCAACGCCCTTCCGGCGGCGCCGCTCGACGGCGGAGCCGTCCTGGCGGCAACCGTCTGGTGGCGCACCGGCGACCGGCCGCGTGGTCGCGAGATCGCCGCGACGTGCGGTCAGGTCCTCGGCGGAGGTCTGGCCGCGTACGGGCTCTGGGGCCTGCTCGTCGCCGGCAACGACTCGGGCCTGTGGATGCTCCTCGTCGGCTGGTTCATCCTTCAGGCGGCACGGGCCGAGTCGAAGGTCGTCACCAATGCCCCTGCCGCGCCGATGCCCCAGCCGGCCGCGCCGGTCCTCGCGAGCGAGCTCGCCCCTCACGACCCGCCGGTCGTGGACGAGTCGACCACCATCGACGAGCTGGTGGGCCTGCTCGGATCGATCGGCCAGCACTCAGCGTTCGCCGTGCGCGACTCCGACGGGGTGCTGAGCAGCGTGGTCCTCGTCGAGGATCTGCGCACCGTGCCCGCAGCTGCGCGGGCGACGACGACGGCGAGGGCCATCGCGCTCCCGGTCGCCGACCAGGCGACCGCGTGGTCCACCGAGGAGTGGGCCGACGTGCTGGCACGTGAGCAGGTCAGCCGGGCCCGCCTGGTCGCGGTGTACCGGCCCGACCAGACCCTGGCCAGCATCGTCACCCGCACCGACCTCGCCCGGTTCGTGCAGCGAGTCCGCGCCGCCGAGGCGCGGACGCCAAGGCCGACCGAGACGAACCAGTAGCGTCCCCGCCGATGACCACCGACCAGCCACTGCAGATCACCATCGACGACACGGTCGCAGTCGTCCAGCTCGACGACGGCAAGGCCAACGCCATCTCTCACGAGGTGATCCGCGGGCTCCACGACGCGCTCGACCGCTCGCTCGAAGAAGCAGAGGCCGTCGCGATCCTGGGACGTCCCGGGCGCTTCTCGGCGGGCTTCGACCTGTCGGTGATGACCGCGGGTGATCAGCCGATGCAGGAGCTGGTGCTGGCCGGGGCCGAGCTGCTGCTGCGGATCTACGGCCACCCGCAACCGGTGGTCGCCGGTTGCACCGGTCACGCGCTCGCCGGTGGCGCCCTCCTGCTGCTGGCGTCGGACACCCGCATCGGCGCCGAGGGCGACTTCCGCATCGGCCTCAACGAGGTCGGCATCGGCATGGCCCTGCCGGTGTTCGCGGTCGAGCTCGCCCGCGACCGCCTCAGCGCCGCCGAGCTCACCGCCGCCACCACCCAGGCCAAGGTCTACGACCCAGCGGGAGCGGCTGCCGCTGGCTACCTCGACCTGGTGGTCGACCCCGACGAGGTGGCTGCCACCGCGATCGCCGAAGCGCGGCGGCTCGGCGAGATGCGGCGGGGCGCGATCGCAGGGACCAAGGCGCGGTTGCGCTCGGCGACCCTCCAGCGGATCCGAGCCACCCTCGTCGACGACATCGCCGGCCTCACCATGTCGAGCGGCCCCCGCTAGGAGGGTCGGCGCTCGCGTCAGGTCAGGTCGACTCAGCTCTTGGACGCCTCGAAGATGGCGCCGATGGCGCTGTCGAGCAGGGCGTCGAACTCGTCGTCGCTCTGCTGCGCGGTGAGTCCTTCGGTGAGCGCCCGCGAGAAGCTGGCGATGACGCCGGGGTTGCGGGCCAGGCGTGCGTTCGCGTCGTCACGGCTGTAGCCGCCCGACAGCGCCACGACGCGCAGGACGTTCGGGTGGTCGACGAGCGGCTGGTAGAAGCCGTCGACATCGGGGAGCGTGAGCTTCAACATGACGAGCTCGTCGCCGCCGAGGCCGTCGAGCTGGGAGGCGATGGCGTCACGCAGCAGCCCCTCGGCCTCGGCCTTGGAGGTGCTGTGGATGTCGACCTCGGGCTCGATGATCGGGACGAGCCCGGCGCCGAGGACCTGGCGGCCCACCTCGAACTGCTGGTCGACGACGGCCGCCACGCCTGCGGCGTTTGCCTCCTTGATGACCGAGCGCTCCTTGGTGCCGAACACGCCGTGGGTGGCAGCGCGGGCGAGCAGCTCGTCGAGGCCGGGGATCGGCTTCATGACCTGGACGCCGTCGGCGTCGTCGGCCAGGCCCTTGTCGATCTTCAGGAAGGGGACGACCTGCTTGTCCTCCCACAGGTACTCGGCGGAGCCCTTGCCGCCGATCTCGCGGTCCATCGTCATCTCGAACAGGATCGCCCCGAGGATGCGGTCGCCGCCGAAGCTGGGGCTGGTGATGATGCGGGTGCGCATCTGGTGCACGAGGTCGAACATCTCGTCGTCGCCGGAGTACGCGTCCTCGGCGATGCCGTAGAGCTTCAGCGCCTTGGGCGTGGAGCCCCCGGATTGGTCGAGTGCGGCGATGAAGCCGTCGTCGTTCCTGACCTTGGCGAGCATGTCCTGGTTCATCTGCGGATCCCTCTTCCGAGCCGTTGGGGGGTCCGCTCAGTCTGGCCCACAGCACCCAGGCGGCGCTACGGAGGCGGGCTGGCCTGCCGGCGCCTCTAGGGAGCCGGGTTCGCGATCGTCTTCCAGGCTCGGGCTCGCAGGTAGGGCTCGAAGTGGGCGCCGATGTGGGCCTGGTCGTCGCGGGTCTTGGGGTGGGTGAGCTCGTAGAGGTGGGGGAACTCGGCCCAGCCCGCCACGAGGTCCCAGAGCCGCACGGCCTGGTCGCCGGTCGGCGCGGGCACCACGACAGGTCCGAACACGGCGTGGTCGCCGGGGAGCACGATGACCGGCACGCCGAAGCCGCCGTGGTGCGACACCACGAAGTCGTGGTCGGCGCGCACCTCGTCGGTGGTCGTGGGGTCGGCGAGGGCCTGGTCGACCAGCGCGGGATCGTGTCCGAGCTCGGCGAGCAGCTCGCGGTGCACGTCGGGCACGTGGGTCGTGCGCCCCTCGATGAAGAACGCCTGGCCGAGCGCCGCGTACCAGGCGTCGAGGTCGGCCTGGCTCGACCGGCGCAGCAGGGCCCCGATGCGCATCTGGGACCAGCCGTAGGACCAGTCGCGCTCCCACGGGTGCTTCTTGCCGTCCTCGCGGTTGATCTCCTCGAGGCTGAAGAAGCGCCACGTGATGTCGAGGGGCAACCGGTCCCGCACCTCGCGGATCCACACCGAGGTCTGGTACGCCCACGGGCACATCGGGTCGAAGAAGAACTCGATGGCGATCGGTTCGGTGCCAGGTCGCTCGTCGGTCGTGCTCACGGTCGCTCCTCCGGTTAGGTTCGCCGCCGACGGTACCGGCGGCCGACACGAGGGGGACATCTGCGATGACCGAACCGGTGATCGAGCTGCTGGCACAGGAGTGGGCTGGCATTGACGCCCTCTGCCGCGATCTGACCGATGCCGAGTGGGACACGGCGAGCGATTGCCCCGGCTGGACGGTGCGCGACCTCGTCAGCCACATGATCGGCACCGAACGGATGCTGGCCGGCGATGCGTCGCCGAGCACGCCGGTCGCTGTCGGCGCGCACGTCCTCAACCCCATCGGCGAGGCCAACGAGGCGTGGGTCGACGAACGCCGGTCGCGCCCCGGCAGCGAGGTCCTCGCCGAGTTCGTCGAGATCACCGGGCGACGGCTCGTCGAGCTGCGCGCCATGTCGACCGACGACTTCGATCGCATCGGCTTCACGCCCGAGGGCGAAGGGCCGTATCGGTCGTTCATGGACATCCGGCTGTTCGACTGCTGGGTGCACGAGCAGGACATCCGACGGGCGTTGGCGCGGCCCGGCCACCTCGACGGGCCGATCGCCGAGCGGTCGGTGCGCAAGATCGCCGCCGCGGCCGGCTACGTGGTGGGGAAGAAGGCCGGCGCGCCCGACGGCTCGACGGTCGTGTTCGACGTCCACGGTCCGACCTCGATCCTGGTGCCGGTGCTCGTCGAGGGACGCGCCCGCGTGCTCGACGCGCTGCCCGACGACGCCACCGTCACCCTGCACCTCGACACCGAGACCTACGTGGCGCTCGGTTGCGGTCGTTGGAGCGCGGATCGGGCCATCACCGACGGTGACGTCCGGATCGTCGGCGACGAGCCTCTGGGCCGCACCGTCCTCGACAACATGAGCTTCACCCTGTGAACGCCTGAGCGTCCACGATCGCGACCGGGCCGCCGCGTACGGTCGTGCGCGGTGGACGACGAGCACGAGCTGACCGAGTCCGATCCTCTGCCGGAGCCGAGCGACGACCGCCTCCCGCGCGTCAGGTACGAGCCCATGCCGTCGTGGGTGCCTCGGGCGATCGTGATGTTCTTCATCGGCCTGCTCGCGGTCGGCGTGATCCGCTACCTGGCCGTCGCGCTCCGCTCGCTCATCGTCATCCTGCTGGTGTCGCTGTTCCTGTCATTCGCCATCGAACCGGCGGTGAACTGGCTGGAGCGACGGGGTGTGCGCCGGGGGCTCGGGACGATGCTGATGTTCCTCGCCATGTTGGGTGCGATCGGCGTGTTCACGTTCTTCATGGGCCGGCTCTTCGCCGATCAGGTGGTGGACCTCATCGACCGGGTGCCCGACTACATCGAACAGGTGCAGGACTGGGCGAACCGCACCTTCGAGCTCGAGCTCGACTTCGACGCGCTCGTCGCCGAGTTCCAGGAGGGTGGTCGTGCCCAGGAGGTCGCCACCGACCTGGCGGGCAACATCTACGAGATCAGCACCACGATCCTCGGCACGGTCTTCCAACTCCTCACCATCGGGCTCTTCACCTTCTACCTCGTCGCTGACGGGCCTCGCCTGCGGCGCCTCGTCTGCTCGGCGCTCCCACCCCAAGGCCAGCGCGAGGTCCTGAAGGTGTGGGAGATCGCCATCGCGAAGACCGGCGGCTACATCTACTCGCGGGCGCTCCTTGCCTTCTTCTCGACGGCGTTCCACTGGGCGGCGTTCGAGATCGTCGGCGTGCCGTTCTCGCTGCCGCTGGCGCTGTGGGTCGGCGTCATGTCGCAGTTCATCCCCGTGGTCGGGACCTACCTGGCCGGTGCACTGCCCATCGTCATCGGCCTCCTGCACGACCCCCTCACCGCGCTGTGGGTGTTGGTCATCGTGATCGTCTACCAGCAGATCGAGAACTACTGGTTGCTCCCCCGGGTGTCCGCCCGAACGATGGAGCTGCACGCTGCGGTCGCGTTCGGCGCCGTGATCGCCGGCTCGGCCATCCTCGGGGTGGTGGGCGCGCTCCTCGCCCTTCCCGTCGCCGCCACGGTCCAGGCGTTCGTGTCGACCTATCTGGCCCGCCACGACGTGATCGACTCCGAGCTCACCGCCCAGCGCGAGCGCCCGCTGCGCTCCTGGCAGATCTGGCGCGCCTGAGCGGAAGCACGTGGGTCACGGCATGATCGGACGGTCGTGATCGAGATCATCGCCACCAGCCCCGGGACGCCCCGCCACGCGTTCGAGCCGCCGTTGCGCACCGCGTTCGAGCGCCACCTCGCCGCGTTCGAGCCGACCGAGCCAGTCGACACCGACCTGCCGCTCGCCGAGCTGCGGCCCGCGGCGGTCACCCTCACCGTCGTCGACACCGGCGACGGGACAGCAGCCCTCGTGCTCACCCGCCGAACCGCCACGCTGCGGGCCCACTCCGGCCAGTGGGCACTTCCTGGCGGTCGCCTCGACCCCGGTGAGACACCGGTCGCCGCCGCCCGCCGTGAGCTGCACGAGGAGGTCGGGCTGGATACCCAGGCGTCCGACGTGCTCGGTGCGCTCGACGTGTACCCGACGAGATCGGGCTACCTGATCACGCCGGTCGTGGTGTGGGGCGGACCGGTCGAGCGGCTGCACCCGAACCCCGACGAGGTGGCGTCGATCCACCTGCTCCCCCTCGGCGAGCTCGACCGGCCCGACTCGCCTGAGATGCTCGAGATCGCCGAGAGCCCGCGCCCGGTCATCAAGCTGTTGATCGGCGACTCGAACGTGCACGCGCCCACCGCCGCTGTGATCCACCAGTTCCACCAGGTGTGCGTGCTCGGACGGACCACGACCCGAGTGCACCACCTCGAACAGCCCACCTGGGCCTGGCGCTAGCGGACCTGTTCTCGTTCTGGCGCCCGGCCCGCGCGATCGGGGCGCCGGTTGCACGTCAGGGTGGAGGTTCGCGGGACGAGAGCGCGAGCAGGTTGCCGTCGGGATCCCGGAAGAACACCATCCACTCCTCCTCGCCCGCGGTCCCGAAGGTGCCGGCCTCGTCGCTGAAGATCCGGTGCGGCTCGTCCTCAAAGGTGACCCCGCGCTCGCCCAGGAGCCGATGCGCGGTGTGGATGTCGTCGACCGCGAGGTACAGGACGAATCCCGCGGAACGTTCGCCGGCGTCGGCTCGTTCGAGCAGGAGCCGAACGCCGTCGAGGTCGAGGAACGCCAGGTCGCCGAACCTCGCGATCTGGCGCAACCCGAGCACCTCGCCGTAGAAGGCGATGGCGCGATCGACGTCGTTCACCGGCAGCGCCACCTGCCGCAACGTCTCCACCTCGGAGAACAGCCGCTCGGACATCCGGTTCACCTCCTGGTCGAGATAGATAGATAGGCTATCTATATGGATTCCCATGGTCAAGAGGTCGCAGACCGGCTTCACTCGGCGGCACTGCACCTCGTCCGCACCGTTCGCACGACCGACGTCGCGATGGGACTCTCCCCTGCACGCGCGTCCGCCCTCTCGGTCCTCGTGTTCGGGGGGCCGCGGACCGTCGGGCAGCTCGCCGACGCCGAGGGTGTCCGCTCCCCGACCATGACCCGGCTCGTCAACAGCCTCGAGGCCGACGGGTTGGTGCGCCGACAGGCCGGCGACGCCGATCGACGGGTCGTCGTCATCGAGGCCACGCCGCAAGCCCGGCGGCTCCTCCGAGCCGGTCGGCGACGGAGGGTCGCGCTCCTCGACGCGCTGCTGGCCGACCTCGCCGACGCCGACCTCGACATCCTCGATCGCGCGGCTGCGCTCATAGAGGCGGCTGTCGCCGCACACCTCGGGCCGGCCACCGGCGACGGCGACGCACGGGCCCAGTTCCGTCGGCTCTGATCTGGGCGAGCAGCTGAGGCGGCTCAGCAGTCTGCGAGGGCGTCGAGCGCCCGGCAGATCTCGCCGCTCGCGTCGGGCCCGAGCTCTCCGACTCGTTCGGTCAGGAAGGTGCGACGAATCGGCTGGAGGTTGTCGAACGACGCCACGCAGTCGACATCGAGCCCGTGCTGCTCGTCGAGCCGGACCTCGGTGGGGATGTCGCGAATGGTGCGGGTGACGGGAGCGACGACGAGCCACGTGAGGACCGGCACGGCCTCGGATCGGGTGACGACCAGCACCGGTCGCCGCTTGTCCTCGGCCTCCGCCCACCAGATCTCGCCCTGGCGCGGGCTCACCACGACTCGTCGGCGATCATCGCGATCGTCGCCTCGTCGGCCCAGCCGACCTCGTCATCGGTCTGGGGCACCGCCCGGTAGGCCTCCACGATCCGCTCGCCGATGGTACGACGACGATGTCGATCCACCAGCTGCTCGAGCCCCAGGCGCACCGCCTCGGAGCGGCTCGAGACCACGCCCTCCGCGATGAGCTGTTCGACTGCGGCCGCCAGTTCGTCATCGACCCGTGTCACGAGCTGCTGTCCCATGTGCGAGGAGCATAGCGATGAGTCATGCGAGTTGCATTGCACTACATGATGCGAGCGATCGTCCTCTGAGGGTCGTCGGAGCTGTCACACCCGGGATCTACGCTCGGTGAGGCGGATCCTTCGCACTCGCACCACACCGATCCACATCCGGAGCACCCAGCACATGGCCCAACAGGGAGAGCTCGTCCCGTTCGCCCGCGAGGTCCTCGACGTCGACGTCGCCCACGAGATGAGCGAGTCCTTCCTCGCCTACTCCATGTCCGTCATCACGTCGCGGGCGCTGCCCGACGTGCGCGACGGGCTCAAGCCCGTGCAACGCCGGATCATCTACGCGATGTACGGCATGGGCATCCGCGACGACACACCGACGCGCAAGAGCGCGCGCGTCGTCGGCGACACGATGGGCCGCTACCACCCCCACGGCGACGGCGCGATCTACGACGCGCTCACGCGCCTCGGCCAGGACTTCGGGCGCAACGTCACGCTCGTGCACCCGCAGGGCAACTTCGGCAGCCTCGACGACCCGCCCGCGGCCGCCCGCTACACCGAGTGTCGCCTCACCTCGGCCGCCATGGACATGATCGGCGAGATCGGCGAGGACACCGTCGACTTCCGGGCCACCTACGACGGCGAGGGCGCCGAGCCGATCACCCTGCCCGCCCTCCTGCCGAACCTGCTGGTCAACGGCGTCAGCGGCATCGCGGTCGGCATGGCCACCAACATGGCGCCCCACAACCTCGGCGAGGTCTACGAGGCGATCAAGCTGGTGATGACCAAGCGTCGACCCAAGCCCACGGTCGAGGAGCTGATGGCCGTGATGCCCGCCCCCGACTTCCCGACCGGTGGCGTCATCATCGACGAGGGCCTGCGCGACGCCTACCTGTCTGGGCGAGGCACCATCCGCGTCCGGGCCAGGGCCGAGGTCGCGCAGGTGTCGGCCCGCAAGCAGGGCATCGAGATCACCGAGCTGCCGTACCTGGTCGGCCCCGAGCGGGTGATCGCCAAGATCAAGGAGCTGATGCTGGCCGGTCGCCTCAACGGCATCACCGACGTCAAGAACCTCACCGACCGCCACCACGGCCTGCGCATCCAGGTCGAGTGCAAGTCCGGCGTGAACCCACGCGCGGTGCTCACCGAGCTGTACCGCCTCACCCCGCTCGAAGAGACGTTCGCCATCAACAACGTCGTGCTCGTCGGCGGTGAGCCCCGCACGCTCGGTCTCCACGACCTCTGCCAGCACTACATCGACCACCGCCTCGACGTCATCGTGCGTCGCAGCCGGTTCCGCATCGGCAAGGCGCGCGACCGCCTCCACATCGTCGAGGGCTTCCTCATCGCGCTCGACGCGATCGACGAGGTGGTCAGGCTCATCCGTGCCTCCCAGGACACCGCCGAGGCACGAGGCGCCCTCATGGAACGCTTCTCGCTCAGCGAGATCCAGGCCAACGCCATCCTCGAGATGCCGCTGCGCCGCCTGACCGCGCTCGAGAAGCTGAAGCTCGAAGAGGAGCGCGACGAGCTCGCGGCCACCATCGCCGACCTCGAAGCGCTCCTCGACAGCGAGCAGCGCCAGCGGACCATGGTGCTGAAGGAGCTCGGTGCCCTCGTCGACCGACATGGCTGGACGCGCCGGAGCACGGTGATCGGCGCCGACGACGTCGACGACGTCCTGCCCGCCGAGCCGCTGCCACTCGAGATCACCGACGATCCGTGCACGGTCACGTTCACCGAGAGCGGGCTCGTCGGGCGCGAGCCCGGAGATGGCACGCCCAAGCCCACCCTCGGTCGACACGACGTCCTGGTCGACCTCGTGCGCACCACCAACCACGCGGCCGTGTTCGCCATCACCGACCGGGGGCGTGCGCTCACCGTGACGGCGATGGACATCCCCGAGGTCGCCGGGCGCAACCGGGGTGCCGCCGCCAGCGAGGTCGTCGACCTCCAGCACGGCGAGACGGTCGTCGCGGTCACCGTCCCCGGGGAGCACCCGCTGCTGCTCGTCACCAGGCGCGGCATCGCCAAGCGCATCGCTCCCGACGAGCTGGCCGGCACCAGGTCCGGCCAGCCGGTCATCGGTCTGAAGGACGACGACGTGCTCGTCGCGGCGTTCGCCGCGCCAGACGACGCCGAGGTGGTCCTCGTCGCCGACGACGCCCAGACGCTGCGCACCGCCGTCGACCAGGTGAGCCTCCAAGGCCGCGGTGCCGGGGGCGTCGCGGGCATGAAGCTGAAGGCCGATGCGTCGATCGTCGCCGCCGGCCTGGCGCCCGAGGGTGCGATGGTGCTGAGCGTCACCGACACCGGCACGGCCAAGCTCACCGACGCCACCGAGATCCCTGCCAAGGGCCGCGGCACCGGTGGCGTGCGGCTCACCCGCTTCAAGAACGAGTCCCGCCTGGCCTGGGCACACGTCGGCCCGGTCGACGAGCTCGTCGCCGTCGTCGCGCAGGAGGACAACCCCACCCGCCCCGACCCGTCGCCGGTGGCGCTCAACGTCACCCCCACCCGCCGCGACACCCAGAGCGCCACGACCGAGGACCGCCTCCTCGCCGTCGGCATCCGGAGGTTCTGATGGTCACCCGTCGTCGCGCCGAGAGCGCCGACTACGACGCGTCGCACATCCAGGTCCTGAAGGGCCTCGACGCGGTCCGCAAGCGCCCTGGCATGTACATCGGCGGCACCGGCTCCGACGGCCTCACCCACCTGCTGTGGGAGATCGTCGACAACGCCGTGGACGAGGCCGCCGCCGGACACGCCGACCGCATCGACGTCACCTTCCACCGCGACGGCAGCATCGAGGTCGTCGACGACGGGCGCGGCATCCCCATCGACCTCAAGGACAAGGGCCGCACCGCGCTGGAGGTCGTGTTCACCGAGCTGCACGCGGGCGGCAAGTTCGGGAGCGGCGCGTACGCCTCGTCGGGCGGCCTCCACGGCGTCGGCGCGTCGGTCGTGAACGCGCTCGCCACCAAGGTCGTCGCCGAGGTCGACCGCGACGGTGCCACCTGGCGGCTCGGGTTCGCCGACCGCCTCCCCGGCCGCTTCGAGACCGACGGTTCGTTCACGCCCACCTCCACGCTCGAGAAGGTCAAGGGCGTGCGGCGGGGCACGACGGGTACCCGCATCCGCTTCTGGCCCGACACCGAGATCTTCGACCCCGAGGCCACCATCGAGTACGGCCCGGTGCGCGAACGACTCGCCCGCATCTGCTTCCTCGTCCCCGGCCTGAAGGTGCGCCTCACCGACAAGCGGTCCGGGGCCGGTGGCGAGACCGAGGAGTTCGTCTCCAAGGGCGGGCTCGGCGACTTCGTCGACTACCTGAGTGTCGGCGAGAACCTCACCGAGGTCGTGCGACTGAAGGGGTCGGGCACCTTCACCGAGAAGATCGCCCAGGGCGGTGCGATGCGCGAGGTCGAGCGCGAGTGCACCGTCGAGGTCGCGATGCGCTGGGTCAAGGGCTACGAGCCGGTGGTGGTGAGCTTCGTCAACACGATCCCCACCACCGAGGGCGGCACCCACGTCGCCGGCTTCGAGCGGGCGATGACGCGTGCGGTGAACGACGTGCTGCTCGCCGACCTCCGCAAGCTCGCCAAGCTGGCGAAGGAGGGCAAGGACAAGGCCACCAAGGAGGACGTGCAGGAAGGCCTGGTCGCCGCCCTCATGGTCACCCTGCCGGAACCGCAGTTCCGTGGCCAGACCAAGGAGGAGCTCGGCACCCCCGGCGTGCAGAGCATCGTCTACGACGTCGTGAAGTCGGGCTTCACCGCCTGGATCGCCGGTGACGGCAAGAAGACCCACGTCAACGCGGTGCGCGACAAGGTGGCCAACGCCATCATCAACCGGGTCACGTCGAAGCAGGCGCTCGAGAACAAGCGCAAGGCCGCCAACCTCGGGTCGACCGGCATGCCCGACAAGCTGCGCGACTGCCGGGTGCACGGCGACGACTCCGAGCTGATCATCGTCGAGGGCGACTCGGCGGCCGGTCCGGCGGTGCAGGGTCGCAACTCCGAGACCCAGGCCGTGCTCCCCCTGCGGGGCAAGATCGTGAACGCCGGCAAGGCCACCACCAAGCAGGTGCTCGACAACGTCGAGGCCCAGGCGATCTTCACCGCCATCGGCGCCGGCCAGGGCCGCGAGTTCGAGCTCGAGCTCGCCCGCTACGGCCGCATCGTCATCCTCTGCGACGCCGACGTCGACGGCAGCCACATCCGCTGCCTGCTGCTCACGCTGTTCCACCGCTACATGCGCCCGATGCTCGACGCCGGCCGGATCTTCGCCGCACAGCCACCGCTGTACACCACCAAGGTGGGCGGCGAGGTGCACCGGGCGTGGTCCGATGCCGAGCGCGATCAGATCGTCGCCGAGCTCACCAAGGGCAACCGCAAGCCAGAGAGCATCCAGTGGAGCCGGTTCAAGGGCCTCGGTGAGATGGACGTCGAGGAGCTGGCCGAGACCGCGCTCGACGCGGGCACCCGCATCCTGAAGCGCATGACGGTCGACGACGCCGAAGCGGCCGCTCGCGCGGCCGACCTGTTCGAGGTGCTGATGGGCAACGACGTCAACCGTCGGCGGGACTTCTTGCTGGAGAACGCCAAGTTCATCGACGAGGAAGCCCTCGACATCTGAGCGGCCGGCCCCCGACCGGAGAGGGGTGCAGTGATCACCCACGACGACATCCGACGCATCGCCCTCTCGCTGCCCGGCGCGTACGAACAGGCGTCCTACGGCGGCCGGCCGTCGTTCCGCACCAAGCCGCGGGGGTTCTGCTGGATCCGCGACGAACCCGAGGCGCTGGTCGTGCCGGTCGAGTCGCTCGACGAGAAGGAGGCGATGCTCGCCTCCGAACCCCAGAAGTTCTTCACCACCCCGCACTACGACGGCTACCCCACCGTGCTGGTGCGCCTCGACGCGGTCGACGTGGACGAGGCCACCGAGCTCATCACCG
>CAZBTQ010000032.1:10782-23438 GCA_964494405.1 uncultured Iamiaceae bacterium | reverse complement strand
GCGACGAGCACCTCGACGTCGAGGCGACCGAGGACCATCCACTCGACGAACGGCGCCGCCACGAGCAGCAAGGCCACTGCGATCGCGAACAGGTACAGGCCCACCATCACGAAGTGGGCGACGACCGCCGTGGTGGGAGGGCGGCGCGGGGCGGGGCTCGGGGAGTGGTCAGACATCTCAGGATCTCATCGGCTGGTTCGAGCCCGCTCTTCACCAAGAACGGCGGATCCTCAGTGTACGAGCCCGCACCTCTAGGGTCGCGGGAGACACCGCCGGGGAGGACACATGAAGATCAGGGTCGGTTTCGGTCTGGGGACCAGGAGTCGCACCAACGACGCCGAGCGGTTCGTCGAGATGGTCGAAGCCCTCGAAGATCGGCGCTTCGACTCGATCTGGTTCTCCGACCGCATCAGCGGCGAGGCGCCCGACCCGGTGGTGGCGATGTCGGTCGCCGCGGCTCGCACCACCCGCATCAAGTTCGGGATGAGCGTCATGGTGCTCCCCGGTCGCAACCCCGCGGTCGTCGCCAAGCAGCTCGCCAGCCTCGACCGCCTCTCGAACGGTCGGCTCCTGCCGGCGTTCGGGCTGGGGGCTCGCGACGCGGTCGAGCACCAGGCCTTCGGCGTGCAGCGAGAGGAGCGCGCCGCGCTGTTCGACGAGGCGTTGCCCCTGATCCGCCGCCTCTGGTCGGGCGAGCGCATCGACCACGACGGACCGGCCTTCCACCTCTCGGGAGTGCGGGTGCTCCCCCGCCCGGTCCAGGACCCGATCGAGGTCTGGCTCGGGGGCATCGCGCCGTCGGAGCTGCGCCGGGTGGGACGCCTCGGCGACGGTTGGCTTCCCTCGTTCTGCACGCCAGACGAGGTCGGCCAGGGCATCGCCACCATCAACGAGGAGGCGGCGCGCCACGACCGCGAGATCGACCAGGAGCACTTCGGCGCGCTGATCGCCTACTCCCTCGGCGAGGTCCCCGACGCGCTGGCCGCGCTCGTCGCACGTCGCCGGCCTGAGCTCGACCCCACCGATGTCATCCCGTCGGGCCTGCCCGCGCTCGCCGACACGATCCGACGCTTCGTCGAGGTCGGGGCGTCGAAGTTCGTCGTGCTGCCGGTCGCCGAGCCCGACGAGTGGCGTCCCGCCCTCGACGAGCTGGCCGACACGGTCCTGCCGCTGCAGAACTGATGCCGTTCGCCCCGTCGGCGGGCTAGCGGGGTGGGCGCTCGAGCGGCTCGCCCTCGCGCCACGCGTCGACGGCCGCCCACAGCCCGGCGCTGGCGAACTCCAGGAAGACGTCGTCCTGATCGGACGAGCCGTGGTCGAGCCACAGGAGCACCGACGAGACGATCTGGGACAGCGTCTGGCGCGCCGCCCATGCAAGTTTCTGGGGATCTTCGATGCGACCCTCGAAGATGCGCTCGGTCGAGCGGACCGAACGCTCGCGGAAGTCCTCAGCGTAGTCGGCGAACCGCGGTTCGCGCGTGGCGTGCTCCCACAGGAGCCGATAGCCCTCGGGGTTCTCCCGGGCGACGGTGAGGTGGGTGGCGATGGTGAGACCGCTCTGGCGAGACGCCAGGCGCGCCCTGAACTCCTCGCCCAACCGCAGGCTCACCCCTTCGAGGACGGCGCGGTAGAGGGCCTCCTTCGACTCGAAGTGCCGGTAGACGATCGCGCGCGTGATGCCGGCCTCGGCGGCGACGTCGCCGATCGACGTCGCGACGAAGCCCTCGCGGGCGAACGCTCGCGCCGCGGCCTTCTGGATCTGATCGCGCCGCTCGTCTCGGGGCAGGAGACGACGCGGCTCCGCGTTGTCGCTGGTCAGCGAGGTCTCCGCCGCCGCACCTTTGATGACCCCCATGGCCCGCTGCTCCCCCCGGTCGCGGCTCCTGTCGTGCAGTGTGCCAGATTTGCCCCTTGCCAGGTGTAGACGCATGAGTTTACAGTTGGCATCCAAGGGGGAGCGCTCCGAGCCGGTCGGCGTTCTGGGATGACCGAGGTCCCCAGGACCCGACCGGTCGGGGTTTCCACCTCATCGGCGAGTTGCGGCCCCGTCGCGGCGGCCGGGTGGGAGGCAGCCGGATCTCAGGCAGGCGAGCCTCAGTAGCCGAGCTCGACGTCCACGAGCCCGAGCAGCGGTCGCCCCGCCGCGAAGCGCGCGACGTTGTCGCGCACGCGCGCTGCAAGGAGCGGGATCCCCATCTCTGGCGTGTTGCCGACGTGCGGGGTGATCAGGCAGTTCGGCGCATGCCAGAGGGGATGGTCGGCCGGGAGGGGCTCCGGGTCGGTGACGTCGAGTGCCGCTCCCCCGATGCTGCCCTCGGCGAGCGCGACGACCAGCGCGTCGGTGTCGACGTGGCGGCCGCGGGCCACGTTGACGAGCCAGGCGTGTCCTGGCATCGCCGCGAGCGCTGCCGGCCCGATGACGTGCACGGTCTCGGGCGTGAGCGCGAGCGTCAGCACGACGAGGTCGGCGACGGCGAGAGCCTCGTGCAGGTGGTCGGTGGTGGTGGTGCGGGTGGCACCCTCGACCGGCTCGGACGATCGTCGCACGACGGTGATCTCGGTGCCGAACGGCGCCAGGAGCCCGATGAGCTCCCTGGTGATCTCGCCCCCTCCCACGATCGTGACCCGGGCGTCGAGGAGGTTGACTCCCGCGGGAGCCGACCAGGATCCCTCGCGGGCGTAGCCGACCAGGTGTCGCAGACCGGCCAGCGACAGCGCCAGTGCGTGCTCGGCGACCGGCCGTGCGTACACGCCCTTGCCGCAGGTCCACGTGCGCTGGTCGTCGAGGAGGTGCACGTACCCCTCGATCCCCGCGAAGGGCAGCTGGACCCAGCGCAGGCCGGCGCCACCTTCGGCGAGGACGTGGGGCAGCAGATCGGCGCGCCTCGCATCGGCCCACACGAGGGCCTCCGCCTCCCCCACCGGGACCACCTGGCCCCCGCCGTCCTCGACCGCGGCGACGAGCGACTCGTACCGGCCAGAGGTCGGCGCGACGGCGACGCGCGGCGCACGACGGCCGGAAGGGTCGGTCGGTTGGAGGTCCTCGGCGCGCACGCGCTCAGGATGGCACGTCGATGTGCGAACCTACGCACCTGCGGGTCGACGGTCGGGAGGTGCACATGTCGCAGCAGGGAGCGCCCGGGGACGGTCCGGGCCTGCGGGTCGGGATGATCGGGTGCGGTGACATCGCGACGCGCGTCCACCTGCCGGGTCTCGCAGCCGCGGGCGCGCACGTCATCCGCTTCGCCAGCGCCGAGCTCGCCGATGCCGAGGCAGCGGCCGCTGCGTCCGGGGAAGCCGACGCGATGGCCACCGACGACTGGCGCCAGGTCGTCGCCTCGGTGCACATCGACGCGGTCGACATCTGCACGCCGAGCCACCTGCACGCCGAGATGGCCCTGGCGGCCATCGACAACGGCAAGCACGTCCTCGTCGAGAGCCCGATGGCGCTCACCGCGAGCGATGCCGACGCGATCCTCAAGGCAGCAGCTCGCAAGGGGGTCGTGGTGGTCCCCGCCCACAGCGTTCGCTTCATCGGCCCGTATGCCGCGCTGGCAGAGGCGGCACGCTCAGGCGTGATCGGCAAGGTCACCGGCGCCGCGCTCGCGTTCGGCCACAACGGGCCCGATGCGCTCAACCCGGGTGCCACGTGGTACCTCGAACGCGACAAGTCGGGCGGTGGCGCGCTGATCGACCTCGGGCTGGCCCAGATCGACCTGCTCCGGTACGCGCTCGCCAGCGACGTCGTCGAGGTGAGCGCTGTCACCTACGGCCGCCGCGGCGAGGTCGAAGAGCGCGCCGAGGCACGGCTCTCGTTCGAGTCCGGGGCCTCCGCGCAGATCCGCGCCGGCTGGTCAGGCACCGAGAACCACGTCGACATCGCCGGAACCGAAGGCTCCCTGCGGCTCGACGCCTCCACACCGCCCCACGTCGTGCGACCCGACGGCACCACCGAGCGGATCGCCGTCACCGCCACGACCGACAACATCGAGGCGATCTTCGTCGACGCGGCCTCACGTGGGGTCGCCCCACCGGTGAGCGCCGCCGACGGGCGAGCCGCGGTGGCCATCGTGCAGGCCGCCTACGAGTCGGTCAGCGCCGGCCAATCCGTCGAGGTCCCCCGGCCGAAGTGGTGAGGCTGCGCGCCGATCACTCGGCGACGGTCACCGTGCCGTCGGCGCGGGTCCAGCGCCCCACCTCGGCCACCTTGCCGGTCTCCAGGTCGTAGAGGAAGGCGGCCACGCGGAGGATCGGCCGCAGGTAGCTGGCGGTGATGATGAGGTCGAGGTCGTCGAGCAGGGTGCGACGGTGGTCGTCGATGACCTTGAAGTCGAGTGCGGCGCCGGTGAGGCGACGAAGCTTGCTCTCGGAGGTGCCGGTGAGCCCGCACCGGGTGTGCTGCATGATCACGACGGTCTCGGTGCCGAGGGCGTGGGTCGACAGCGCCAGGCTGCGGAGCACGTCGATCGTGACCCGGGCGCCGGCGTTGCGCAGGACGTGCGCCTCGCCGAAGGACAGCCCGAGGACGTCCCGAGGGTCGAGTCGCACGTCCATGCAGGTGAGGACCGCGACGCCACGCGACGGCCGCGGCCCCTCCGCGATCGGCGGCGGCCTCTGCTGGGCGAGGTTGGCGGCCAGCATCTCGTCGATCACGTTCACGACCGCCCACGATGGACGCGCTCGGGCCGGGACCGCAAGACGGACGGGTGCTGGTGGCCACGTCGCGGTGGTGGCGGTGGGCGCCATCCCTGTCGCCGGCGTGGCGCGTGGTAGCACCGTCTGGTTCGGACACTCCGAGGAGGGCGTTCCATGGACCAGTTCGTTGCGGCGTTCCAGACCGCGCTTCGGCGCTACACCGCGTTCGAGGGCCGCACGTCGGTCGGCGGCTACTGGCGGTTCGTCGCTGTCAACGTCGCGATCACGATCGTGCTCTACATCCTCGCTGCCGTTGCCGATCTCTTCGGGATCGTCGTCTTCCTCTACGGACTGGCGCTGTTGATACCGGGCCTCGCGGCTGCGTCCCGCCGGCTCCGCGACACCGGACGCAGCGGGTGGTTCCTGCTCGTCGGCCTCGTCCCGTTCGTCGGATGGATCATCGTCCTGGTCTGGCTGATCGCTGCGAGCGACGGCCCGAACGAGTACGGCCAGGGCCCCGAGGACTGACCTGGCCGTTCAGTGGGCGAGGAGGGATTCGAACCCCCACGGGCCGAGGCCCTGCCGGGTTTAAGCCAGCTGCGTCTACCAGTTTCGCCACTCGCCCCGTCGGCGCCACAGTAGGCCCCTCCTCGTCGAGCCGGCCGACTGCTCCGAGCGTCGCCGTCGCTGTCACCGCCCCTGGGTAGTCTCGACGGAACCAGGGAGGCCACATGAGCATCGGGCCCCGATGAGCCCACGGCGCACCACTTCGACGCGGCGCGCGACCTCGACGTCGAACTTCGGCGTCGGCGCGCGCGAGAGCCACGACGCCAGCGCGTTCTACGACCGCTTCCAGGCGCCCGAGGTGTCAGAGAGCCAGGACGTGGCCCCACCCCTGCCGGTGGTCGAGCCGTTCGTGCACGGCGACGCGCGCGACATGACCGAGGTCGCCGACAACTCGGTCGCACTGGTCGTCACCTCGCCGCCGTACTTCGCGGGCAAGCAGTACGAGCAGGAGCTGGAGCGCGACGGGATCCCATCGTCCTACGCCGAGTACCTCACCCTGCTCACCGACGTGTTCCGAGAGTGCAAGCGGGTGCTCGAACCTGGAGGCCGCATCGCCGTCAACGTCGCCAACCTCGGTCGCAAGCCCTATCGCAGCCTGTCCGCAGACGTCATCGAGATCCTGCAAGGCCTCGGCCTGCTCCTGCGCGGCGAGATCGTCTGGCAGAAGGCCGAAGGAGCCAGCGGATCGTGTGCCTGGGGCTCGTACCGCAGCGCCACCAACCCGGTGCTGCGCGACGTCACCGAGCGCATCGTCGTGGCCAGCAAGGGCCGCTTCGACCGGGCCCTCAGCCCCAAGCAGCGAAAGGCATCCGGCCTGCCCCACGAGAGCACGTTGATGACCGAGGACTTCCTCGCGCTCACGCTCGACGTGTGGAACATCCCGCCCGAGAGCGCCCGCCGGGTCGGCCATCCCGCGCCGTTCCCGGTCGAGCTGCCCGAGCAGCTCATCCGGCTGTACACGTTCGCCGACGACCTCGTGCTCGACCCGTTCATGGGCAGCGGGTCCTCGTTGGTCGCCGCGTCGCGCCTCGGCCGGCGATACGTCGGCTACGACCTCGACCCCGACTACGTCGAGATCGCCCGCGCTCGCGTGGCCGACGAGGGGTCCGCCACCCCAGCCGCCGAGGCCGAGCCGAGCTTCCACGACCGCGCCGTCCGCGACGGCAAGGCCGCCCAGAAGCTCGCCCGAGAGGTGCTCGAGGACGTCGGGTTCCACGACATCGAAGCCAATCGCCGCGTGCCCCGAACCGGGGTCGTCGTGAACCTCGTGGCCAAAGACGCCGGCGGGGCCACCTGGCACTTCGACGTCTCGGGCGCGTTCACCAGCCACCGCGGCGGGCTCCTGCGCACCGAGGCGGTGTGGAGGTCCCTCGGCCGCGCCAGCGCGCTGAAGGGCCGTCACCCCGACGTGCCGCTGGTGTTCCTCACCACCCACCTGCCCAAGCGCGGATCCGAGGGCGACATGGCGCTGCGCGCCGCGGGCCCCGGAGCGTTCTTCGACGCCATCGAAGTGCTCTCCGACGACGGCCACGAGCGGTTGCGCCTGTATGCGAAGGGCGGCCACACCACCGGGGCTGCGCTCGGCTTCTGGCACGAGGGGGACCTCGACGCCGGGGGCGGCGAGTAGGCCCGGTCACCCGTGCCCGGCACCCTCACCGAGATCACCGAGCTGGCCACCGCGCTCGGCACCACGTCATCGTCGCTCGACGCGGGCCTCCGCCGACGACCCGCCGCGCTCCGGCTGCCCGACGACGCGTGGCGGCGGCTCCAGGCGGTCTACGACGACGGCGAGCACCACACGTCGTTCCACACCGCCTTCGCCAACGGCCAGGCGTTCCTGCGCGCCGCCGACGGCCTGCGGGGGCGGCCACCTCGGCTGGTCGAGTGGCGGGGGCCGCACCGACCGCCCGGCGACGACGTCATCCCCGCCGACCTGCGCATCGATCACGTCTACCTGGTGAGCTGCAAGTACCTCTCGAAGGTCCTGCTCAACGCCAGTCCGTCACGCTTGTTCGACAAGGCACTCGTCGGCGACGACCGGGGCGGGCCCAACTGGTTCGGCGAGACCGCACCCGCCGAGCTCGCCGCCCTCTACGACGCCGCCGTGGAGTGGACCGGCCTCGACCTCCCAACGGCGCTCGGCACCCTCACCCGCGACCAGCAGCAGGCGCTGCGCCGGGCGCTGGGGCCGCGCACCCTCCCCGACCCGCTCCGACCGCTGTGGAGCGATCTGAGCGCCGCCGTGGCCGAGGCCAGCGCCGATCGGTGGCGCGCTGCGCTCGGCAGCCAGCGCGATCGCCTGCGACTGCTCTGGCGGATGCTGCGGGTATCGAGCACCTCGTACTTCGTGCTCGGCACCGCCAAGGACCAGCACCTGCGGATGCGGATCGCCAGCCAGTGGGACTGGATGCAGGACTTCGACCTGCGCAGCCTCACGGTCGAGCCTCGACCGGCGGGACAGCCCGAGGTGGCCTGGAGCGCCACGGTGCGGACCCGGTGCGACGGCGAGGAGACGACCATCCGCGGGCACGTCGAGGTGCGTTGGAGCCACGGGCGCTTCGTCGGCGCACCCGAGGCCAAGGTCTACCTCGACACGCCCTTCCACCAGGTGCCCGGGTTCCATGCGCTCGATGCCGGCGACGGCCAAATGGCGCTGTCGCTGCCGCCACCCCGATGAGCAACGTGGCCTACGCAGCGACCACCGCCTCGCCGTCGACGGCCGACCACAGCTGGGCACGGGCCCGCATGGCCGGAGGACCGACCAGCCCGTTGGCCACGACGACGCCTTCGACCATGTCGCCGAGCACCGCCGGCCACGGACGCCCGCCGAGGCGCACCGACACCGTCGCGCCGCCGTCGCGTCGACGCCTGATGGTGCGGTCGACGTCGGTGAGCCGTGGAGGGCTGCGGAAGGCCGGCACCGCGAGCCCGCGGGCGCGGGCGACGTCGCCGAGGGCGCGGGCGGCGGTGGCGAAGCGCAGGGATGTGGCGCGGGGCGTGTCGTCGGACGGGGTGCTCATCACCGCCATCATCCCCAGGGGCAGTGACAGTTGCGTACGGTGGCCGACGTGACGGTCGATCCCGCTCCGGCCGACGCGGCCAGCTCGCCCCTCAACCCCGCCCAGCAGGAGGTCCTCGACCTGCTGGGCGCGCCGGTCGACGAGCGACCCAGCTTCGAGGCCTCGCTTCGCGACGACCTGCGCGCCGAGATGGACGCGGCCCTCGGCCACCTCGCCGAGGACATCCACCCCCAGCACCCGATCTGGGTGTCCAAGCACACGCTCTCGTCGGTCCACGGGTGCCAGGTGCGCCTGCTGGCCGAGGAGGACCTCGGCTTCGAGTGGAGCATCCCCACGGCCAGGGGCACCGTCGCCCACAAGGCCATCGAGCTGTCGGTGCACTGGCGAGGCGAGCCCACGCCGGTCGAGCTGGTCGACGAGGCCATGGGCCGCATCGCCAACGGCGGTGACGGGCTCGCCGAGTTCATCCAGCGGTGCTCGGAGGGCGACATCGTCGAGCTGCGCGGCGAGGTCCTCGACCGGGTCACCAAGTTCACCGAGAGCTTCCCGCCGCTGCAGGCCCGCTGGCGGCCCGTCACCGAGAGCCGGGCCCGCGTCGAGCTGGCGAGCGGCCGCATCGTCCTCGCCGGCAAGGTCGACCTCAGCCTCGGCCAGGCGCGGGGCACCACCGCCGGCAAGGTGCTGATCGACCTGAAGACCGGCGGCTTCTCCCCCGTCCACCTCGACGACCTCCGGTTCTACGCACTGCTCGAGACGGTGCGCCTGGGGGTGCCGCCCCGGCTCGTCGCCGGCTACTACCTCGACTCGGGCACCGCGCGGCCCGAGGCCGTCACCGAAGGTTCGCTGCGCTCGACGGTGGCGCGGGTGGCCGACGGCGTGGAGACCTACGTGGCGCTCACCCACGGCACCCGAGCCCCCGAGCTGCGCACGGGCCCTGCCTGTCGGTGGTGCGTCCGCCTGGCGGACTGCGATGCAGGGCGAGAGCACCTGTCCCAGGGCGGTTGGGACGAGGTCGTCGACGGCCCGGTCTGACGGTCCCAGCAGAGGAGCCGGAACCGTGGCACGTGCCGCCCCACCCCTGTCGGTCGGCGCGGGAGGTCGGTACGCTTCGGCCATGGCCGACCCAGCAGACCTCCCTGGGATGGACGACCACGTTCCCGTCGCGCCCTCCGAGACATCGGGCTCGGTGGTCCCGCTGCACCCCGAGCGCCACGACGACCCGGCTCCCGACCCCGACCGGCTCGGCGACGTCGACGAGTGGGGACGATCCGAGCGCTGGCGCGAGATCGCGCGCACCATCTACGAGCCCGTCTACCGCGACTGGTTCCGCGTCGAGTGGCAGGGGCTCGAGCACGTGCCCACCGAGGGTGGCGCGCTGCTCGTCGCCAACCACGCCGGCGCCATCCCGCCCGACGCACCGGTGATCATGCACGGCATCGAGACCGAGCTCGGTCGGCCGGTCTACGGCCTCGCCGACCACATGTTCCGCGACCTGCCCATCGTCGGCACCCTGTGGTCTCGCCTCGGTGGCGTCGTCGCCCACCCCGACAACGCCTTCCGACTCCTGCACGACCAGGAGCAGCTCGTCCTCGTGTTCCCCGAGGGGGTCAAGGGGCCGGGCAAGCACGTCTCCCAGCGGTACCAGCTCCGGCGGTTCGGCCGGGGCGGCTTCGTCGAGATCGCGATGCGGGCCGGCGTGCCGATCGTGCCGATCGCGGTGGTGGGTGCCGAAGAGGCGATGCCGGTGTTCGCCAAGTCCACCGGCCTGGCCCGGCGCCTGGGCGTGCCCTACCTCCCCCTCACGGTCGGGTACCTCCCCGCGAAGTTCGTGCTCCGGGTGCTGCCCCCCGTGCACTTCGACGTCGAGCCTGGCCTCGAGCGCTACTCGCGCAGCCGGATCATGGACGAGTCCGAAGCGATCCGCACCCGGATCCAAGAGGCGCTCCACGACATGCTCCGCACCCGAACGTCGATCTGGTTCGGCTGACGGTGGGACGCCGCATCCTGGTCACCGGCCTCGGCACCTTCTGGGGCTCCCGGGTGGCGCAGCAGCTCGAACGAGACCCCAGCGTCGAGGTCATCGTGGGCCTCGGGGTCGACGAGCCGACCGTGCCGCTCGAGCGCACCGAGTTCGTCCGCGCCGACCAGAGCTACTCGATCGTGTCCCGCCTGGTGAAGGCCACCGGTGTCGACACCGTCGTCCACACCCACCTCGTGGTCGACCAGACCCAGATGCCCGCCGCGCAGGTCCACGAGATCAACGTCATCGGCACGATGAACCTGCTGGCCGCGGCGTCGGCGCCCGAGAGCTCGGTGCGACACATCGTGGTCAAGTCATCGACGATCGTCTACGGATGCTCGTCGTCGGACCCGATGTGGTTCGACGAGGACACCCCGCCGAGCCGTCCGCCGAAGACGCGCATCGAGCGCTCGCTCGACGAGGTCGAGGGCTACGTGCGCGACTTCGCGCTCGACAACCCCGACGTCACCATCTCGGTGCTCCGCTTCTGCAAGGTCCTCGGCGACGAGCTCCAGACCCCGATCAGCCGTGCGCTCAACCTCCCTGTGGTGCCAGCGATCGCCGGGTTCGATCCGCGCTTCCAGTTCGTCCACGAGCACGACGTGGTGCGGGCGATCATGTTCGTGCTCGATCAGCGGGTGTCTGGTGTGCACAACGTCGCAGGTGACGGCGTGTTGCCGTGGAGTGAGGTGGCGTCGATCTGCGGCAAGCGCACCTTCCCCCTCCCTCCCTACGGCACCGGCCTGGCGCGCATGGCGCTGCGGCCCCTCGGGCTCGATCTCCCCGACGAGCTGCTGGGGCTGCTGCGCTACGGACGCGGCGTCGACAACAGCCGGCTGCAGCAGCAGGGGTTCTCCTACGACCACACGACCGCGGGAACGGTGCGCGCCTTCGCCGAGTCGGCCCGGCTGCGCGCCACCGTGGGCGATCCGCATCCGCCGTACCGGTTCGAGCACGACGTCGAGACGTTCTTCCGGCACTCCCCCGCGGTGATCCGCGACGTGCCTGGCACCGATGCCGGCGGAGCGCCTGACGTCTGAGGGCCTCCGCCTACGCGTCCTCGACAGGCGGCACTCCCGCGACCCACTGCTCGAGGCGCTCGACGACGGTCTCGTCGTCCTGGGGGACAACCACCACGAGCATGTCGCCGGCCTCGATCCGGGTGGACCCGTCGGGGATCAGCACCAGCTCGCCCCGCACGGTGGCCGCGACTCGGGTGCCCGGCGGCATCGGGCGCTCGAACAGCTGGCACCCCGCCACCGCGTGGTGCGCACCGACCTCCAGCTCGACGACGTCGAGACCGGCCAGGTCGATGGGCACGATGCCGGCGACGACGTCAGCCGTCACCGACGGCGCGACCTCGAGCCCCAGCGCACGCGCGACGGGGGTCAAGGTGAGGCCCTGGACGATCGCCGACGCGAGGACGATGAAGAACACCACGTCGAAGACGAGCGACCCGTCGGGGTAGCCCGCGGTGAGCGGGAACGTGGCGAGCACGATCGGGACCGCGCCGCGTAGCCCGCTCCACGCTGCGAACGCGACCTCGGGAAGGCGGAACCCGAACCACGGCAGGACGAGACCGACGGCGATGGGACGGGCGACGAAGATCAGCCCTACGGCAGCCACGATGCCGGTGACGGCGACGTCGAGCAGTTCGGAGGGGAACACGAGCAGACCGAGGATCAGGAACAGGGTGATCTGGGCGACCGCGGCGAGGCCCTCGTGGAACCGCAGGATCTGGCCGCGGTGGCGCACCGTCCCCGCCCGGATCGCGACGCCGGCGACGTACACCGCGAGGAAGCCCGACGCTCCGAGCGCGGTGCCGATCCCATACGCGAGGCCCGCCACAGCGAACGCGAAGACCGGGTAGAGACCGGCCGCGGCAAGTCGTTCGGACCGAACCACGCGAGCGGCGACCACTCCGACCACGAGGCCGACGAGGAGGCCTCCGACCATCTGACGGAGGCCGAACACGACCCAGTCCGCGACGGTGGGATCGGACTGCCACGCGACCAGCACCCCGACGGTCATGAGCACCGCCACCGGGTCGTTCGCCGCGGACTCGGTCTCGATGAGGGTCGTGAGCTGCCGTCGAACCGGCGTCGTCCGCATCACCGAGAACACCGCGGCCGCGTCGGTGGACGCGACGACCGCGCCGATGAGCATGCAGGTGAGCGGATCGACGTCGGTGGCCACGAGCAGGATGCCGGCCAGCACCAGACCGGTGATGACGACGCCGAGGGTGGCGAGGATGCCCGCTGGAGCCGCGACCGACCGCAGGTCGTCGGTGGAGGTGGAAAGACCGCCTTCGAACAGGATGACGACGAGGGCGATCACGGCGATCGCCTGGGCCAGGCCGGCATCGTTGAACGACACCCAGCCGGTGCCATCGTCGCCGATCACCATGCCGAGCA
>CAZBTQ010000032.1:5245-10682 GCA_964494405.1 uncultured Iamiaceae bacterium | reverse complement strand
ATGTGGTCCTCCCACTCCCCGTTGATCTCGAGGTACCGCTCGGCCACGCCTTCGCTGCGGATCTCGAGCTTCTCGACGACCCGCCGGCTCGCGCTGTTGCGCGGGATGATCGAGATCTGGATGCGGTGGAGGTGCAGCTCCTCGAACGCGAACCTGGCGACCAGGACGACCGCCTCCGGCGTGTACCCGTTCCCGGCGTGCCGCTCGTCCATCCAGTAGCCGACGTACGCGCTCTGGAAGGGGCCGCGTTGGAGCGACGAGAGGTTGATCTCGCCGGCGAACTCGCCGTCGACGAAGATGCCGAAGCCGTACGCGGTGCCGAGCTGGCGCTCCCGGTGCCGTGCGCTGCACCTGATCGCGAACGCGTCGCGATCCTCGACGGCGTCGGGCGTGCCGGGGAGGCGCTGGGGCTCCCACTTCGTCAGCCAGTCGTGGTTGCGTCGTCGGACCTCACGCCACTGCTCGAAGTCGCCGAGTGTGAGGGGACGCAGGACGATCCGTCGGCCGATGAGCGCGCTCACGTCGCGCGGCCGAGGATCTCGCCGAGCGCCGCCAACAGGAGGGTGACGTTGCGCCGCCGTGCGGTGTGGCCCATGAGGCCGATCCGCCACACGCGACCGGCGAACTCGCCGAGCCCCCCGCCGATCTCGATGCCGTACTCGTCGAGCAGCCGGCGGCGGATGACCGCGTCGTCGAGGCCCGTCGGCAGGTCGTCAGGAAGCCACACCGTGGTGAGCTCGGGAAGGCGGTGTCCGGCGTCGGCGAACAGCGTGAAGCCCATCGCTTCTAGGCCGTCCTGCAGGAGCGCACCGCACTCGGCGTGGCGCGCCCAGGACGCCTCGAGCCCCTCGTCGAGGACGGCGCCGAGGCCGGCGTGCAGCGCCATCACCATGCTGATGGGCGCGGTGTGGTGGTAGGCCCGGGCCCCATCGCCCGAGACGTACCGAGCGATCATGTTGAGGTCGAGGTACCACGACGCGGGACGTTCGACGATCCGCGCGGTGGCCGCGTCGGAGACCGTCAGCGGCGCGAGCCCAGGAGGGACGCCGAGGCACTTCTGGGTGCCGCTGTAGGCGAGGTCGACCCGCCAGCCGTCGATCTCGACGGGGATGCCGCCGAGGCTCGTGACGCAGTCGACGAGCAGCAGGGCGCCGTCAGGCCGATCGGCCAGCGGCGCGATGTCGTTGCGAACGCCCGTGGAGGTCTCGGCGTGGACCACGGCGATGACCGCTGGCGACGGGTGCGCCGCCAGGAGCTGCGCCGGATCGATCGCGGTGCCCCAGGGCGCCTCGACCCTGACGACCTCGGCGCCGCAGCGGGCCGCCACGTCGCACATCCGTTCGCCGAACACGCCGTTGACCCCGATGACGACCGGGTCGCCGGGTCGCACGACGTTGACGAAGGCGGCCTCCATGCCGGCGGATCCGGTGCCGCTGACGGGGAACGTCAGTGCGTTGTCGGTGCGGAACACCTGCCGCAGCCGGTCGTTGGTCTCGTCGAGCAGCGCGATGAACTCGGGATCGAGGTGGCCGAGCATGGGGCGGGCGAACGCCTGCTGCACCTCGGGATAGGGGTTGCACGGCCCGGGCCCCATCAAGACCC
Organism: uncultured Iamiaceae bacterium; assembly: GCA_964494405.1. GTDB lineage: Bacteria > Actinomycetota > Acidimicrobiia > Acidimicrobiales > SKKL01 > Actinomarinicola. The sequence continues at coordinate 9,080 of CAZBTQ010000032.1, read as the reverse complement.
TGTCGGTGAGCGGCATCACCGTTGGACCTTAGGACGCGCGGCCTGGCGTCGCCTCAGCGACGAGGCCGTCGAGCAGGTCGTGCACCGAGACCACGAGCTCGTCGATCGACAGCGCCCTCATCGTCGCCACGAGCAGGGCGGCTCCCCCGACGATGACCTCGGCGCGGTCGGGGTGCAGTCCCGGGTTGTGGAGTCGGTCCTCCAGCGGTTCGGTGACCAGGGTGCGGAAGACATCCTCGGCCGCTGCTCGGACGAGGACGAAGCCGTGGATCGCCTCGTGGTCGTCGGGCTCGCAGCCGATCTCGACCGCCGCGACCGTCAGCGCGGTGCCGGCCACGGCCACGAACGTGGCGGCGTCGCCCGCGGCAGGGATCTCTCGGATCAGGTCCGACAGGTGCGCCTCGGCCACCGAGATGCAGGCGAGGAGCTCCTCGGGCGCGGGCGGGTCCGACTCGATGTACCGCTCGGTGAACCGGACCGAGCCCATGTCGAGCGACATCACCTGGAGGTCGCCGACGGCGCCGACCGCGAACTCGGTGGATCCGCCCCCGATGTCCACGACGCAGAACGGCGCCGACGCCGCGTCGATGCCAGCGGTGGCGCCGGCGAAGGAGAGTCGAGCCTCGTCATCACCACTCAGGATCACGGGCTCGACACCGACGGTGCGCTGGACGATCGCGGCCAGCGCATCGGAGTTGGCCGCGTCACGCGCCGCCGACGTCGCGACTGCGTGCACCGTGGTCACGCCGTGGCTGGCGAGATCGGCGGCGAACGAGGTGAGGGCGGCGTCGAGGCGGCCGAGCGCATCGACCCCGAGCACACCGTCACGTTCGAGGTCGGCGCCGAGCCGGGTGACCACCTCACGTCGGACGACGTCGTGGCCGTCCCGGCTGATCAACAGGCGCGCCGTGTTGGTCCCGCAGTCGACCGCGGCGACGGTGTCAGACATCGATGCCCGCATCCGATCGGAGCTGCTCGTCGACCCACGCCCCGACGGGATCGTCGCCCCCTGCCAGGTACCAGGCGTAGTGGGCGTGGAGGCACTTGACGCCCTGCCGGGTGCCACCGACGCCGCCGTAGGGCCGCGGGCCATCGTGGTCGTCGGGGATCTGCGCATCGCGCTCGGCGGCGTAGGCGTCGTGCGCTGCTCGCAGCGCCACCGGATCGACGGCCGCTTCCGCGTGGCGCACACCACCATCGGCCTCGAGGCGCCCGATCCTCACCCGGTCGTCGCCGCCGACGAGCCAGTAGCGCGTGGGCATCGGCGTGCCGTCGTCCAGCAGCGGAGCGTTGCGGATCACCACCGGCGCACCGGATGCATCGCGGACGACCACCTCGAAGGCGCCCTGTGGGGCGCGGCCGAGCAGAGCGGACACGGCCTCGACGTCGGCCGGTGAGGGCTCAGTCACCTCGGGAGCGCAGCCAGCGGATGATGAGCACCAGGACCACGACGGCGGCGATGGTGGGTAGGAGGCGCCGGGCCACCGGCGCGCCGGCGGTGTCGAGGAGGTCGACGGGCCGAGCCTCCGGGCTGTCGATGCGACGCGGCCCGCTGGTGGTCGCTGCCGGCGCGTCGACCTGCGGTGCCTCGACGGTTGGCGCCTCGACGGGCGAGGCCTCGACGGATGGTGGCTCGGCAGCCTCGGGCTCCTCTGCGGCCGCCTCGACAACTGGTGCGTCGTCGGCGAGGACCGTGGTCTCGAGGTTCTCGACGAACTGGTTCAGCAACTTGGCGCTCACGTCGGCGAGCACGCCACGACCGAACTGGGCCACCTTGCCCGTGATCTGGAGGTCGGTCGTCACCGTCACCTTGGTGCCCTCCCCAGCGGGGACGAGCGTCGCGGTGATGAGCGCGTTGGCGTTGCCGTTGCCCCGGGTGTCGCGCCCGTCGGCCTTCAGGGTGGCGACGTGGTTGACGTCGTCCTTGTCGACGAAGGTCGCCGTGCCCTTGTACTGCGCGGTGATCGGCCCGACCTTCACCTTCACCACGCCCCGGTACTCGTCGCCCTCGACCTCCTGGAGCTGGGCTCCCGGCAGGCACGGCGCGATGCGCTCGACGTCGGTGAGCACGGTCCAGGCCTGATCGACTGGGACGCCCACCTCGAACTCGTTCGTCAGCTCCATTGCTCGAGGTCCTCCACGGTGTCGATGTCGGCAGCGGTGCCCTGGCACGGTACCTCCCCGACGAGCTCGGGCCGACTGCGCATCAGCACCCGCGCGCCCTCGTCGCCCTCGCTCGGAACGAGGTCCCACACCTCTCGCGACAGGCGGACGGGGTTGCGGCGCGCACCGTCGTAGGTGGCGACGGCGATGGGGTGCTCGACAGCCGCCGCGACGGCCCGCCACGGCTCCGCACCGACGAAGGGCTGGTCGCCCAGGCCGATCACCACCGCGTCGTGACCTCGCTCGGCGGCGGCGTCGAGCCCCGCCCTCACCGACGTGGCCTGCCCGTCGGCCCACCGCGGGTTCTCGACGATCGCCACGCCAGGTGGCAGTGCATCGACGAGGTCGACAGCCCCGACGACGACCAGCACCTCGTCGAGGCCGGCCTCGATGGCCGCGCCGACCGCGTGGGCCACCACCGGACGCCCGTCGAGATCGGCGAGGAGCTTGTGGACCGACCCTTCGAAGCGCGATCCCCCGCCGGCGGCGAGCACCACGGCTGCGGTGGTCACCTGCTCACCGGTGGATGTCGCCGTCGGTGTCGCGCAGCGACGGCGCTGGTCGACCGGTGCGCAACGCGATGATCTCGGCCAGGATCGAGACCGCGGTCTCCTCAGGTGTACGCGCGCCGATGTCGAGTCCGATGGGGCCCATGATCCGCGCCAGCTGCTCGTCGGTCACGCCCTCGGCGCGCAGCCGCTCGTTGCGGTCCTCGTGGGTCCGCCGCGACCCCATCGCGCCGAGGTAGCCGACGTCGGTGCCGAGGGCGGCCACGATCGCCGGCACGTCGAACTTCGGGTCGTGGGTCAGCACGCAGATCGCGTCGGCCGGTCCGAGCGACGAGCCCCTGGCCTCGATCAGGCGGTGGGGCCAGTCGACGATCAGCTCGTCGGCCATGGGGAACCGCCGCGGCGTGGTGAACACCGCGCGGGCGTCGCACACGGTGACCCGGTAGCCGAGCACCTTCGCGACCCTGGCCAGCGCGGCGGTGAAGTCGACCGCGCCGAAGATCCACATCTCGGGCGGCGGCGAGAACGACTCGACGAAGACCGACAGCGCGGTCTCCCCCGCCTGCCCCCGCGGACCGTAGTGGCGGATGCCGGACCGGCCGGCGTCGAGCTCGCCCTTCGCATCGCGCACGACGACGCGATCGAGATCGGGGTCGCCGAGCGTCCCGATGGACGTGCCGGCCGCGTCGAGCAGGAGCTTGTTGCCCGCGCCCGGCCCGTCGACGACGGTGACCAGCGCGACAGGTTCCTCGGCGCGGATCGCGTCGCGCAGCGCCTCGTAGATCGGCGCGTCCTCAGAGCGCCCAGGGTCGGGGGTGGCGTCGGACACGGCTACCAGTCGAGCGGTTCGATGAACAGGTGCACCGTGCCCCCGCAGGTGAGCCCCACCGCGAAGGCGTCGTCGTCGCTGTAGCCGAACGTCACGATCCGCCGCTCGGCACCGGCGAGGATCTCGAGTGCCTCGGTGACGACCGCCCCTTCGACGCAACCACCCGAGACCGAGCCCGCGACCTCGCCGTCCTCGTTGACCGCCATGGCGGCACCGGGCAGTCGTGGTCCCGAGCCGTCGATGTCGACCACGCGTGCCACGGCGACGCGCCGACCGGCCGCCCGCCAGCGCTCGATGTCGTCGAGGATCTCCTTCATGCCGCGATCTCCTCCGC
>CAZBTQ010000032.1:0-5145 GCA_964494405.1 uncultured Iamiaceae bacterium | reverse complement strand
GCCCGCCAGCGCTCGATGTCGTCGAGGATCTCCTTCATGCCGCGATCTCCTCCGCGAGGTTCTCCAGGGCAGCCAACGAGTGGCCTTCGATGAAGGTATCCACGAACGGCAGCGCCGCGGCCATCCCGCGAGCGAGCGGTTCGTAGCCCGCCGAGGCCTTCAGGGGGTTGACCCACACGATGCGATGCGCCACGCGGGCGAGTCGCTGCATCTGCTCGGCCATCACCGCCGGTTCGCCCCGGTCCCACCCGTCGGAGAGGATCACCACGACCGCACCGCGCGCCATGCCACGCACACCCCACTCGTCGTTGAACCGGCCGATCATGTCGCCGAGCCGGGTTCCGCCCGACCAGTCCTCGACGGCGTCCGACGCGTGCATCGCGGCGGCATCGGGATCGCGGGATCCCAGCTCCCGGGTGATGCGGGTGAGCTGGGTGCCCATCGTGAACGCCTCGACACGGGCGCGGCCGACGACCGCGGCGTGCACGAAGCGGATGAGCGGCCGGGCGTAGGACTCCATCGACCCGCTCACGTCGGCGAGCAGCACCAGCCGCCGCGGGCGCGAGCCGTGGGTGCTGGTGGCCAGCCTGGTCGCCTCGCCACCGCTGCGCAGCGCGTCGCGCAGGGTGCGGTGCAGGTCGATGTGGCTGGCACGTCGCCGGCTGGCGATGCGCCGCCGCGACTCCTGGCGGGCGGCGGCCGTGCCCATCCGGTCGATGAGCCGGTGCACCTGGGCCATCTCGTCGTCGCTGCACTGGGCGAAGTCCCGGTGGCGGAGGACCTCCTGAGGGCTGTACCGCACGGAGACGACGTCGCGCTCGTCGGTGTCGTCGCCACCGTCGACGGCGTCGGGCGGCACGTCGCCGTCGTCGAGCGCGACGGTGACGCGCTCGGGTTCGGTGATGGCGCGAAGGACCCTCGCCTGGCCCCGACCGAAGTACGCGGCGAACACCGAGTCGTACACGTCGACGTCCTCGGGACGCGTGAGCAGCGTGGCGCGGCCCGACCAGTACACGTCGTCTCGGGAGCGCACGTCGACCTCGGTCAGCGCGCGCAGGAAGGTGATCGTCGAGCCCACCGGGATGGGGATGCCAGACCGGCGCAACGCCTCGACGAACACGACGGCGACGCGCTCGACACCCGCGTCCTCGCCGGGTGTGGCGTCCGGCGAGAGAGCGTCGAGGTCAGGCGCCACGGCGGATCGCGTCCTCGACGAGCTCGGTGAGCCCACCGGCCCGCACGCGCTCCTGGTCCTCGCGGTACTTGAGCACCGTGCCGAGCGTCGCGTCGACGGCATCGGGCGTCAGCGCCTCGTTGCCGAGCAGGTCGAGTGCGGTGGCCCAGTCGATCGTCTCGGCCACGCCCGGCGGCTTGTAGAGCCCCAAGCCACGCAGGGCCCCCGCGGCCTCGGCCACCTGGCGGGCGAGGACCTCGCTGACCTGCGGTGCGCGCAGCCGCACGATCGCGACCTCGCGCTCGGTGTCGGGGTGTTCGACCCAGTGGTAGAGGCAGCGTCGCTTCAGGGCGTCGTGCAGGTCACGGGTGCGGTTGGAGGTGATGACGACGAGCGGCGGCGTGGTGGCCCTGAACGTGCCGAGCTCCGGGATGGTGATCGAGTAGTCCGACAGCAGTTCGAGCAGGAACGCCTCGAACTCGTCGTCGGCGCGGTCGAGCTCGTCGATCAGCAGCACCGGGGGTGGACCGTCGACCGGCTCGATCGCCCGGAGCAGCGGCCGCCTCACCAGGAAGCGATCGGTGTAGAGCTCGGCTTCGAGCTGGTCGGTGTCGCCCGCGGTGGCGGCGCCGGTCGCCTCGGCGGTGCGCAGGTGCAACAGCTGGCGAGCGTGGTCCCACTCGTAGGCGGCCTGGCTGAGATCGATGCCCTCGTAGCACTGGAGGCGGATGAGCTCGCCGCCGGTCCAGCGCGCCAACGTCTTCGCCACCTCGGTCTTGCCGACACCGGCCTCGCCTTCGAGCAACAGGGGCCGTCGGAGCTGCATCGCCAGGTGGATGGCGGTGGCGAGGCCGTCGTCGGCCAGGTAGTCGTGGGCCGCGAGTGCGGCGCTCACCTCGGCGACCGAGCTCACCCTCGGGTGGCGCACTCCTCGAGCGCCCGGCGCACCAGGACCCGAGCCAGGTGGCGTCGGTACTCCTCGGAGGCGTTGAGGTCGGCCGACGGGTCGGTGCCGTCGTCGGCCTGGGCTGCGGCATCGTCGGCCGACGCACCCGCGGCGAGCGCCGACTCGGTGGCCGCGGCGCGCACCGGCGTCGAGCCCATGTTCACCAGCCCGATGCCGGTGTGGCCGACGCCGTGGACCGCCGCGACCCCGACGATCGCCCAGTCCTGGGCGCGCCGGTTGAACTTCTGGAACGACCAGCCCACGCCGGCCAGCTTGGGCACGCGAACCTCGGTGAGGACCTCGTCGTCGGCCAGCGCGCTCTCGAAGTAGCCGGTGAAGAACTCGCCGATCGGGATCTCACGTGTTCCCGAGGGGCCGGCGGCGACCAGCACCGCGTCGACGGCGAGCAGCGCCGCGGGAAGGTCTGACGCCGGGTCGGCGTGGGCGAGAGATCCGCCGATGGTGCCGCGATGGCGCACCTGGGGATCGCCGACCTGGGATGCCGCGTGGGCCAGCAACGGCAGTTCTTGGCGCAGCAGATCTGAGGTCTCGACGTCGTGGTGGCGGGTGAGCGCACCGATCGCGACGTGGTCGCCCGCGTCGCGGACGTAGGAGAGCTCGGTGACGCGGCCGAGGTCGACGAGCACCGCCGGCACCGCGAGGCGCAGCTTCATCATGGGCAGGAGCGAGTGCCCACCGGCGAGCAACTTGGCCTCGTCGCCGTGCTCGCCGAGCACGGTGACCGCGTGGTCTGCCGACTCGGCCCGGACGTACTCGAAGGCGGCAGGGATCACGACGCGCTCCCCGCGGTCAGGTCGACGTGGGTCATCGTCGGTGTCGACGTCGGATCACCGGTCGCCGCGGCGAGCACCGCCTTGACGATGTTGTGGTAGCCGGTGCAGCGGCACAGGTTGCCCTCGAGACCCTCGCGCACCTCGCGCTCCGACGGCGACGGGTTCTCGCGCAGCAGCGAGGTCGCCGCCATGACCATCCCGGGCGTGCAGTATCCGCACTGGAGGCCGTGGTGCTGGCGGAAGGCCTCCTGCATCGTGGACAGGGTGCCGTCGGCGGCAGCGACGCCCTCGATCGTGGTGATGTCGCACCCGTCGGCCTGCACCGCGAGCACCGTGCACGACTTCACCGACTCGCCGTCGAGGTGGACGGTGCACGCCCCGCACGACGACGTGTCGCACCCGATGTTGGTGCCGGTGAGCCCGACGCCCTCGCGGATGTGGTTGACGAGCAGGGTGCGAGGCTCGACGTCAGCGGTGTGCTCGACGCCGTTGATGGTGACCGTGATCTGCATGCATCCCCCGGGTGTGACAGGTCGACCCGGGCACACTACCGCCGCCGCCTGCCCTGGCGGTCCCTGTCACTCCTCGGCAGCGGGGCCGGAGGTGAACGGCCAACCGGGAGGGATCTTGATCGGCGGCGCCGGTGCGGGGAGGACGATGTAGGCCTCCTCCCCGGGGCGCACCATGCCGAAGTCGCGTCGGGCGATCCGTTCGATCTCCTCGGGTGAATCGAGGGCCTCGACGCGTGCGTCGAGCTCGGCCAGCTCCGCGTCGAGCTCGACCAGCTCCGCCTTCGATGCCGAGATCGACGACCGCTGGTCGAGCCAGGTGCGGGTCGGGAACACGGTGAGGAAGAGCACGCCCAGCAGGACGACCCCGCCCAGGACGGGGCCGATCGTGCGGCGGACGCGTCGGTTCACGATCGCGGCCTGCCGCGGGGTGCCAGCGCGGCACGACCGTGGAACGCAGCCGCCTCGCCCAGCTCCTCCTCGATGCGCAGGAGCTGGTTGTACTTGGCAACCCGGTCGCTGCGAGCGGGCGCGCCTGCCTTGATCTGGCCGCAGTTCGTGGCCACGGCCAGATCGGCGATGGTGGTGTCCTCGGTCTCGCCCGAGCGGTGCGACATGACCGAGGTGTAGCCCGTGCGGGTGGCCAGGCCCACCGTGTCGAGCGTCTCGGTGAGCGAGCCGATCTGGTTGACCTTCACGAGGATCGAGTTGGCGACACCGGCGGCGATCCCCCGCTCGAGCCGTTCGGTGTTGGTGACGAACAGGTCGTCGCCGACGAGCTGCACGCGGTCGCCGAGCGCTGCGGTGGCGGCGGACCATCCGTCCCAGTCCTCTTCGGCCTGGCCGTCCTCGATGGACACGATGGGGTACCGATCGCACCAGTCGACCCAGAACGCCACCATGTCGTGAGGGCTGAGCGTGCGCCCCTCGCTCGCCAGCACGTAGGCGCCGTCGTGGTACAGCTCGGTGGCGGCGGGATCGAGCGCGATGGCGATGTCGTCGCCTGGCGTGAAGCCCGCGGCCTCGATGCCCTCGATGAGGAGCTGCACCGCCGATTCGTTGTCGGGCAGATCGGGGGCGAAGCCGCCTTCGTCGCCGACTGCTGTCGACAGGCCGCGGGAGTGCAGGATCCCCTTGAGCGTGTGGTAGGTCTCGGCGCCCCAACGCAACGCCTCTGAGAACGACGCCGCCCCGACGGGCATGATCATGAACTCCTGGAAGTCGACGCTGTTGTCGGCGTGGACCCCGCCGTTCAGCACGTTCATCATCGGCACCGGCAGCACGTGCGCGTTGGCGCCACCGACGTAGCGGTACAGCGGGACCATCAGCTCGTCGGCTGCCGCCTTGGCCACCGCGAGCGAGACGCCGAGGATGGCGTTCGCGCCGATCCGCCCCTTGTTCGGGGTGCCGTCGAGGTCGAGCAGCGCCTGGTCGATCGCCCGCTGGTCGAGCGCGTCGATGTCGGCGAGCGCGTCGGCGACCTCGGAGTTGACGAACCCCACCGCGCCGAGCACGCCCTTGCCGCCGAAGCGGTCGCCCCCGTCGCGCAGCTCGACGGCTTCGAACTGGCCGGTGGAGGCACCCGAGGGGACGATGGCGGAGCCGCGCGCGCCGGTTTCGAGGACGACCTCGACCTCGACGGTGGGGTTGCCGCGCGAGTCGAGGACCTCACGGCCCACCAGCAGCTCGATCGCACTCATGTGGGGGGTTCCTCCAGGTCAG